>NZ_JAPCZO010000003.1:0-377836 GCF_025941625.1 Rhizobium acaciae | reverse complement strand
CACCCAACCAAAGTTTTTTGACATTTTTGTAACAGGTTGATTCGGCTGGCATTTTTGTCGATCAATATTATCCACAGGGCGCCCTTTCGGGACGGATTCCCGAAAATTCCTTTACCACCTGGTTAAAAGTCCATCGGAACGTCGTTCTCAACGACCGAAAGATAGCGAGAAAACAGGATCTTGCGCGAAATTATGGTTAACGGAGGATTAAAGCGCCTCCGACCGGCAAGCTTTAAATTTCCGTCACAAATCAGCGGCTGAGATTTCGGAACCTATCACCGAGTTGGGTGTTGTCTTTCCCATTAAAGGAAGGAGACCGACATGGCTGCCAATACCGATGATATCAGAGCATCCGTCAGCAAGGACATCGCCGCACTCCAGCAGGAAGTCTCGCGCCTGCAGAAGATGATTTCCGCTCAGGGAGCCGAAGCCTATTACGAAGTGCGCGGCCGCGCCGGCAAGGCTTATGACGAAGCCCTGCCCCGGGCAAAGAACGCCGTCGCCCAGATCCGGGCCGAAGGTGTCGCTGCCGCCGACGCCGCCCGCGAGCATCCGACCGCAACAACCACGGCTCTGGTGCTTGCAGGCGCCATTGGCTTTCTTGCCGGATACCTGCTTTCCGGCAGTTCGCAGCCGCAGCCTCGCCATTGGTGGCGCTGAACACGCCATATCCACCCATAAACCAGTTTTTACGCACCCGCCGATCCGTTTTTCGGCAGGGTGCGTAAATGCCTATGTCTTAGAAAAACCAATTTTTAATGCCAGCTATGGGAACATAAAAAACGAAGGGAGGACTACCATGGAAAACAAGAGGGCCAACTGCATTATCGAAGTCAGTGTCGACAGCGCCAATGGCCGCTATGCGGTCGGCATCATGAATATGCGCCAGGCACTCGATCTGCCGGAAATGCCTAGTCTGTCCTACACCCATCCGGATCCCGTCAAGGCCGCTGCCGGCATCGTCGTCAGCCGCAAGGAACTGGCCGGCTTCATGGCTTGCCGCTGAGGCAGCGCCACCCTAGCAAAGCCGGGACGGCGCTTTATCCAAAGCGCTGAACCCTTTTTGCAGCGCCTGTTATTCCCCTCGTTTTTTATTCACGCTGCTGGCATCCTTCTGTCGTTCATGCCAAGAAAACGGCATCAAAAGCAGGATAAGGATGGCAGATGAGGGAGCGGCGCCCACCGCACAAGACGCGTGAACGGACAAAGCCCGCCGATAACGCCGCGGCCAAACGGGTCACCCTTCCCCGCGCCCTTTCCAAGCTCGGTTATTGCTCCCGCACGCAGGCCGAACGCCTGATCGCCGAAAATCGTGTTGCGGTTGACGGCCGAACCGTCAGCGATACCGCCGCATGGGTCGATCTTGCCACGGCAAGCATCAGCATCGACGGCCTTGTCATCGCTGCCGAAGCGAAAATCTATCTGATGCTCAACAAACCTCGCGGTCTCGTCACCACACGCCACGATCCCGAAGGCAGGCCGACGGTCTATGATTGTCTCAGGGACTTTGACATCCCGCATCTCTCTCCGGTCGGCCGGCTCGACAAGGCGAGCGAGGGCCTGCTGCTTTTCACCAACGACACCGAATTCGCCCAGATCCTGCTCGATCCGGTCACGCATGTGACGAAGACTTATCATGTCCAGATCGACCGGATCATGGATGACGAAGATATTGTCGCCATGACATCGGGCATCCGCCACGACGGCGAGCTGCTGACGGCGACCGCCGCGCGGCGCCTGCGCCAGGGCGACAGGAATTCATGGATCGAGGTCGAGCTCGACGAGGGCCGCAACCGCCAGATCCGCCGCATGCTGGAGGCGCTCGGCACCGAATGCCTGCGCCTCGTGCGCGTCGCAATCGGCGGGCTCGAACTCGGCGGACTGCCGAAAGGCGCCGTGCGCGCGCTGAGCGAACCGGAATTGCAGGCGCTACGCCGGAAAACCGGCATGGAAAGGACGAGACGCAATTGACTGCTGGGACGGAGATGGCGCCGCACGATTTCTGGCAGGAGATTCACCCGCCCGGCACTTTTGCCGTCGATGGGGAATTCGCCTCCTTCTATGTCGCCATGCTTGAAGACGGCCGCCAGCTTCGTCTGCCGATCCGTGAGCTAGCGGATGGCGATCACGCTCTCGCCTCGCTGATCGTCAACCAGGCAAGCTTCGCCGTGCTCGATGCGCTCGCCGAAAGCCTCGCCGAAAAGATCAGGCCCATGCGCATCGACGTCGTCGCCGGCCTGCCGACGCTCGGCCTGACGCTGGCCGCCGCCGTGGCGCAGAAGCTCGGTCATGGCCGCTACGTTCCGCTCGGCACCTCGCGTAAATTCTGGTATCGCGACGAGCTCTCCGTCGCCCTGTCTTCGATCACCACGCCGACACAGCAGAAACGTCTCTATATCGACCCGCGCATGCTGCCGCTGCTTCAGGGACGGCGTGTCGCCCTCATCGATGACGTCATTTCCAGCGGTGCCTCGATCGTTGCCGGCCTGCATCTGCTGATGGCCTGCGGCATCGAACCCGTCGTCATCGGTGCGGCCATGCTGCAATCGGAGCGCTGGCGCGAAAGTCTCGCAGCCGCCGGGCCGCGGTGGAGCGCGCGCACCGTCGGCGTCTTCGCAACCCCCATTCTGCAGCGGAACGCCACGGGCCGGTGGCAGGCACCACCAGCCTGACGCGAGATATGAGGGATTGTTCAATCTTTGCCTGAAGGCGCCTCTATACAGCGCATGAGGAACGATTACAGTCCCGCCTGATCGATGAAACAACGGACCCGCCCATGTCGTTCGAGCAAGCATCCCTGCTGATCCTTCTGCTGGCGATGCTCATTCTCTTCTCGCTCGATCGCATCCGCATCGAGGTGGTCTCGATCGCCGGCTTGCTTGGCGGCCATGCGCTCGGCCTTTATCCCGCCGAGCAGATCTTCACGGGCTTCGCCAGTCCCGTCGTCATCACTGTCGTCGAGATCCTGCTGATCGTCCAGGTGCTGGCGCGCGCCAGGCTCTTCGACGGTCTCGCCGCCCGTTTCGCGGCCGCAAGACCTTCGGGCTTCAAGGTCATATCAGGCACGTCCGCGCTCGCCGGCTTCATATCCATTTTCATGAACAATATCGGCGCCTTTGCGATCACCTTGCCCGTCGCGCTACGCTTGGGCACGGTCCTGACGATCCCGCGCCGCCAGCTCGTCATGCCGGTCTCGTTCGCTGCCCTGCTCGGCGGCCTCGTTTCGCCGATCGGCACGCCGGCCAATCTGCTCGTCAGCGATGCACTCGCCAAGGCCACCGGAACCGGCTTTCACTTCTTCGATTTCGCCTATGTCGGCCTGCCGGTGGCCATCGCCGGCATTCTGCTCATCGCATTTCGCGTGCAGCACCTGTTTCCGGAACCGGACGAAACACCCGCAACGATCTCCCCGGCGGCGCGGCGCATCGTCGTCGAGCGTCGCATCCCTGACGTCTCACCGCTGATCGGCGTAAGGCTTTCCGATTGCCCGGCACGGTTCGCCATCAAGCCGTACGCGCTGATCCGTAACGATAACTTTGCGTTCGGTCCGCTCGACCAGTTGGTGATCGAACCCGGCGACGTACTGCTTGCCGAGGGCGCCGATGCGACCTTTGCCGATCTTGCCGCCACACGGGTGCTGATGGCCGACGCCCACCCGCTTGGTCTGCAGACGGATTTCACCCGTATCGAAGCCGTGGTCATGCCGGAAAGCACGCTGGTCGGTTCGCGCGTCCGCTCGCTCGAAGTATTCCATTCTCGCGGCGTTGCTGTCACCGCCCTTTCCATGCGCGCGCCACGCATCGAGGGCCGCTTCCTCGACCTGCAATTGTCGATTGGCGATATATTGACTCTGGAAGGGCCGCGCATTGCAATTGGCGAAGCGTTGGAGGAAAGCGAGTGCCTGCCGCTCGCCTCGACAGCACCGAGCGAACCGGCGCTCCTATCCTGGCGGCCCTTCGCGCTCTTTGCCTGCGGCGTCGCCGCCTCGGCGGCCGGCCTGCGTCCCGACGTCGCTTTTGCCGGCGTCGTGCTCGTGCTCGCTCTGCTCAATCACCTCAACATCCGTCAGGCGATGGCCGATCTCAACTGGCCGATCATCATCATGCTGGCGGCGATGATCCCGATCGGCCAGGCGGTGGCAAGCACCGGAGCGGCCGAAACCATTGCCGGCTGGCTCAGCCTCGTCGTGCCGATCACCCATCCGCTCTTCGGCGTCGCCCTCATCCTCTTCCTCGCCATGGCATTGACGCCTTTTGTCAACAATGCGACAGTCGCAATCGTCCTGACCCCGATCGCACTGGAATTCGCAAGAGCCGGCAGGCATGCGCCGGACGCCTATCTGATCGCGGTTGCAGCCGGAGCGTCGCTCGATTTCCTGACGCCCTTCGGCCATCACAACAACACGCTGGCAATGGGCATCGGCGGCTACCGCTTCCGTGATTTCCTGCGTGCCGGCTGGCCGCTTGCCGTCACAAGTTACGGCCTCGCCCTGCTTCTTACCGGTCTATTCTGGCTGTGAAGCGATACCCGATCGGCTTGACTTCCCCAGCAATGAAACTAGAGCAGGAAGTCTTCACCCAATAATTAAGGACAGTCGAGCACCGTGCGAATTCTTTCCGAAGCCCATTTCCCCGAATTGCCGAACTATTATCGCGGCAAGGTGCGCGAGAATTACGATCTTCCGGACGGACGACGCATTATTATCAGCACCGACCGGCTGAGTGCTTTCGACCGCATCCTCACCTGCATCCCCTATAAGGGCGAGGTACTCACGCAGACGGCGCGCTACTGGTTCGAGGCGACGAAGGACATCTGCCCGAACCACGTTCTCGACTATCCCGATCCGAATGTCGTCATCGGCAAGCGGCTCGACATCCTCCCGGTCGAGATCGTCGTGCGCGGTTATCTCGCCGGCACCACCGGCACCTCGATCCTGACGCTTTATAAGAAGGGCGAACGCGAGATGTACGGCATGCGCCTGCCCGGCGGTATGCGCGACAACCAGATCCTGCCGGAACCCGTCATCACGCCGACCAGCAAGGAGTTCGACGGCGGCCACGATGAGCCGCTGACCCCAGCCGAAATCGTCACGCGCGGCCTTCTCACCAAAGAACAATGGCAGACGCTGTCGACATATGCGCTCGCCCTCTTTGCCCGCGGCCAAGAGATGGCGGCGAAAAACGGGCTGATCCTGGTCGATACCAAATACGAGTTCGGCACCGATGGTGACGGCAACATTATCCTCGCCGACGAGATCCACACGCCGGACAGCAGCCGCTACTGGCTTGCCGAAAGCTATCCGGCAAGCTTTGCCGCCGGAAAACGCCCGGAAAGTTTCGACAAGGATTTCGTCCGCGCCTGGGTGGCGGAGCGCTGCGATCCCTATAAGGACGAGATCCCGGAAATCCCCGCCGAACTGATCGAGCAGACCTCGGCCGTCTATATCAAAGCCTACGAGGCGATCACCGGCGAGCGCTTCGTTCCAGACGATAGCGGCGAGACGCCGCTTGCCCGTGTCCGAAACAACCTCGCTCCCTATTTTCCGTGAAAAGGCGACAGACGAAAGCCGCCGGCCCGATCATCAGCTTGCGGCATTCCTTCCAATCGCGTTAGAGCGCCGGGCGTCCAACAGGACGCGCTAAGGACGCTCTATCACTTTGAATTGGCGCATAATCCTTTCCGAAAATCGATTCCGATTTTCGGGGTTATGCGCTAGCATCGAAAAAAGGGGTATCGGGCTCAGCCCGGCGGGGAACAGATGGCAAGAAGGCCAAGACGTAAGGCCGAGGAAACGCGGGAAGACATTCTTTCCATGGCGGAGATGCTGTTTCGCGAGCGCGGCTTCGTCGCGGTGTCGATCGCCGATATCGCCGGCGCTCTGCACATGTCGCCCGCCAATGTCTTCAAGCATTTCCGTTCCAAGGTGGCACTCGTGGATGCGATCGCCGGGCGCCATCTCGACGATGCCGCAGAGCGCTTCGCCGCCTTCGATGAGAAGCTGCCGCCAAAGGAACAACTGCTCCGCTTCATCCTGCGCCTGCTGGAAAGCCACCTGCAGGACATCCAGAAGAACCCTTACATCTTCGAAATGGTGCTTTCGACGATCGAAGCCAAACTCGAGGCCGGCAATCGTTATCGCGCCCGCATCGAGGCAAAGCTCGGCGAGATCATCCGCGAGGGCATGGCGGAGGGAAGTTATCATTGCCGCGATCCCGAGAGCGCGGCGCATACGGTGGCTGACGTCCTGGCCTGCGTGCTGCACCCTGTCCTGATCGCTCGTGACGACAAGGAGACACTCGTGCGCCGCGCCGAAAAAATCGTGTGTTTCGTCCATGCCGCACTGCAAAATAGCGCTTGCTAAGTGATGATTGCTGAATTACGTCACTTCGTAAAGCTTTTCTTAAATTCGGATAACGGCATTTGAAGCCAACCCAATCCTGACGCTTATATAAGCCTGCGCTCGATCAAGCCGAGCCCGCAGGCCCGAGCTCGTGGATTGAACGGCGATTGCCACCGCACAGGAATTCAGCATGATACGCCGTGCCCTCCTCATCTCCTCGGCCCTGGCATTCGCAGCCCTTCTCGCCGGCTGCAGCGACAGTGGCTCCAAGCCCGCCGGCAATGCGGGTGCAGGCGCGGCGCAGCAGGCTGCCCCCGTCGGCGTCATCGCGCTGACGAAGGGCAGCTTCCCGATCACCACGATCCTGCCCGGCCGCGCCGAAACTTTTCAGACCGCCGATATCCGGCCTCAGGTTAGCGGCCTGATCCGCGAGGTCGCCTTTAAGGACGGCGGCGAGATCAAGAAGGGCGACCTTCTCTACCAGATCGAGGATGCACCCTATATCGCCGCCGTCGAGCAGGCCAAGGCGGCGATCTCCAAGGCGCAGGCGAGCGTGCCGAGCGCTGAAA
Organism: Rhizobium acaciae; assembly: GCF_025941625.1. Lineage (NCBI taxonomy): Bacteria > Pseudomonadati > Pseudomonadota > Alphaproteobacteria > Hyphomicrobiales > Rhizobiaceae > Rhizobium > Rhizobium acaciae. Next base: position 370,927 of record NZ_JAPCZO010000003.1, on the reverse strand, counting down.
GCAATCTCGACCGCTACCAGCGCCTCGTCGGCAGCGGCGCCACCCAGATCGAATTCGAAACGGCCAAGACGACGCTGCTCCAGGCCAAGGCCGAAGTCGAGTCGGCGAAGGCCTCGCTTTCCGCTGCACAGATCGACCTCGACCACACCAGGATCGTCGCCCCTTTCGATGGCATCATCGACCAGACGGCCGTCAATGTCGGCAACGTCGTCTCGGCCAACCAGACGACGGCGCTGACGACGATCCGCCAGCTCGATCCGATCTACATCTCGCTGACGGAATCGAGCACCAACCTCTTGAAGCTGCGTGATGCGATGGCCGCCGGCGACATCAAGGGCGAAGCCAATGTCGTCTTCCACCTGATCCTCGAAAACGGCAAGGAATATAACCAGCAGGGCAAGCTCGACATGTCGAAGCAGGTGGTCAGTGAGACCACAGGCACCTTCATCATTCGTGTGCTCTTTCCCAATCCCGACCGTATCGTGCTGCCCGGCATGTATGTCCGCGCAACTGTCGAGCTCGGCGCCGAGGCCGGTTATGCGCTGCCGCAACTGGCGACGAGCCGTGACGCCAACGGCCGGCTGACGGCACAATTCGTTTCCGCCGACGGCAAGGTCGAAACCCGCGCCTTCGAGAACAGCTCGCCCTCCAACAATTCCTGGCTCGTGACCGAAGGCATCAAGGACGGCGATCAGCTGATCGTCAGCGGCCTGCAATCGATCACTTCAGGCATGCCGGTGAAGCCGGTCCCGATGAAGATCAACGACACCGGCGTGGTCATGCCTGCCGAGCAGCCCGCGGCCGGTGACGCGCAGAAGCCCGCAGCGAAGTAATCGCCGCGGGCCCGCATCGTCACCGTCTCAGCCGCACAGGAATAACCGATGGCCAAGTTTTTCATCCGACGTCCGATTTTCGCTTGGGTCATTGCGATCACCATCATGCTCGCCGGCCTGCTGGCGATCTTCACGCTGTCGATCTCGCAATATCCCGATATCGCCCCGACGACGGTTCGTATAAACGCCACCTATCGCGGCGCCAGCGCCGAGACTGTCGAGAAATCGGTGACGACGATCATCGAAGACGGCATGACCGGCCTCGACGACCTCACCTACATGACCTCGACCTCATCGACGGGTTCGGCCAGCATCCAGCTCACCTTCGGGACGAGCGCCGACCCCGATATCGCCCAGGTGCAGGTGCAGAACAAGCTGCAGCTGGTTCAGTCGCAGCTTCCAAGCGACGTCATCGATGCCGGCATCAGCGTCACCCGCTCGACCTCGAGCATCCTTCTCGTCGGCTCGCTCGTTTCGACCGACGGCAAACGCAACTCCGTCGACCTCGGCAATATCATGTCGACCTCGATCGAGGATCAGATCCAGCGCCTGGAAGGCGTCGGCAGCATCAATGTCTTCGGTTCGGGATACGCCATGCGCGTCTGGCTTGATCCGTTCAAGCTACTGAAATACCAGTTGACGCCGAGCGACGTAACGTCAGCCATCCAGGCGCAGAACACCCAGGTCTCCGTCGGTTCGCTCGGTGCCCAGCCGACGATCCCCGGCCAACAGATCAACGTCACCATCACCGCCCAAAGCCAGCTGACCACCGTCGCCGATTTCGAGCACATCATCCTGAAGGTCGAAAAGGACGGCGCGACGGTGCGCCTGAGCGACGTCTCGCGCATCGAGATCGGTCAGGAAAGCTACGGCGGCAGTTCGCGCTACAACGGCCAGCCGTCGACCGGTTTCGCCGTCAACCTTGCAATCGGCGCCAACGCCATCGATACCGCCGCCCGCGTGCGCTCCGCGCTCGAGGTTATCGGCCGCGGCCTGCCGGCAGGTGTCGAGATCACTTATCCCTACGACACCACGCCCTTCGTGGAACTGTCGATCGAGAAGGTCGTGCACACGCTGATCGAGGCGATCGTGCTCGTCTTCGTGGTGCTGCTCGTCTTCCTGCAGAATCTCCGGGCGACGTTGATCCCGACGATTGCCGTTCCCGTGGTGCTGCTCGGCACCTTCGGGGTGCTCGCGGTCACTGGCTATTCGATCAATACCTTGACGATGTTCGCCATGGTGCTGGCGATCGGCCTTCTCGTCGACGATGCCATCGTCGTCGTCGAAAACGTCGAACGCATTATGTCCGAAGAAAAGCTTTCGCCGCTCGAGGCGACGGAAAAATCGATGGGCGAGATCACCGGCGCCATCGTCGGCATCGCGCTCGTCCTCACCGCCGTCTTTATTCCGATGGCCTTCTTCGGCGGTTCGACCGGCATCATCTATCGCCAGTTCTCGATCACCATCGTCTCGGCCATGCTGCTGTCGGCGCTCGTCGCCCTCGTGCTGACGCCAGCACTTTGCGCCACGATGCTGAAGCCGGTCGGCGAACACAGGAAGCACCGCGTCGGCGACTGGTTCAACCGCAACTTCACGCGCTCGACCAACGGCTATATCAGCACCATCGGTTATCTGCTGAAGCGGCCGATCCGCGTCATGCTGGTCTTCCTTCTGGTCGGCGCCGGCTGCGCCTATCTCTTCACCCGCCTGCCGAGCTCCTTCCTGCCGCAGGAAGACCAGGGCGTGCTCCTGACCATCGTCACCACACCGCCGGGCTCGACCACGCAGCAGACCCAGGCAGTCGTCGAGAAGGTCGAGAAATACTATCGTGAAAACGAGAAGGACGCCGTCGATTCCGTGTTCGGCGCACTCGGCTTCGGCTTCAGCGGTTCCGGCCAGAACAGCGCCATCGTCTTCACCAAGCTCAAGGATTTCTCGCTGCGCACCGATCCGACGCTGAGCGCTCAATCGGTCGTCAACCGGGCGCTTGGCAATTTCTTTGCTATCCGCGAGGCGCAGGTCTTCGCGCTGCTGCCGCCGGCGATCCAGGGTCTCGGCGTGTCGAGCGGCTTCTCCATGTATCTCGTCGACACCGGCGGCCACGGCAACGATGCCCTGACGGCCGCCTCCAAGCGGCTGATCCAGATGGGCAATAGCTCGGGCAAGATCGTGGCGCTGCGCAGCAGCAACAAGGAAGTCGAGCCGCAGATGCGCATCGTGCTCGATCAGGAAAAGATCGGCGCCATGGGCGTCGACATCGCCTCGGTCAATTCGATGCTGTCGATCATCTTCACCGGCCGTGACGTCAACGACTTCACGCTGAACGGCGAGATCAAACCGGTCTACGTCGAGGGCGATGCGCCCTTCCGCATGCAGCCGAGCGATCTCAACCACTGGTACGCCCGCAACAATGACGGCGAAATGGTGCCCTTCTCCGCCTTTACCCGGACGGAGTGGGTGAAGGGCGCGCCCTCGCTTGCCCGCTTCAACGCCGTCAGCGCCATTCCGCTCGACGGCGCTTCCGCACCCGGGGTTTCTTCCGGCGATGCGATGAACGAAATGGAAGCACTGACCAATCAGCTCGGCGGCGGTTATACGGTCGCCTGGCAGGGCATCTCCTATCAGGAGCGGCTGTCCGGTTCGCAGGCGCCGATGCTCTACGCGATCTCGGTACTGGTCGTCTTCCTCTGCCTGGCAGCGCTTTACGAAAGCTGGTCGATCCCCTTCTCGGTGATCATGGCAGTGCCTGTCGGCATCCTCGGGGCGCTGACGGCGGCAACCGTCTTCGGTCAGGCAAACGACGTCTATTTCAAGGTCGGCTTGCTGACCACCATCGGGCTCGCGGCGAAGAACGCCATTCTGATTGTCGAATTCGCCAAGGACCGCATGGAAAGCGGCATGGGGCTCCACGAGGCGACATTGGAAGCGGCGAGATTGCGGCTGCGGCCGATCATCATGACCTCGCTTGCCTTCATTCTCGGCGTCGTGCCGCTGGCGATCGCGACAGGCGCGGGCTCGGCGGCACAGAATGCCATCGGCATTGGCGTTCTCGGCGGCATGCTAGCGGCGACGATGCTCGGAATTTTCTTCGTGCCGTCGTTTTTCGTCGTCATTCGACGCATCTTTGCCACACGCGCCAAAAATGCGGCAGGACTGTGATATAAATGCACTGTGATAATGCTGTTGCCGTTGCTACATTGCGCCCGACTGCTTCGGAAGGTGTTTTTGGTAGAACGAGGCGCGGCGGCCGTAAGTGAAGCATGAAGCTTCGGACAAGAATTGACTTGCTCGAGTACAGGATGAAATGAATGGTATCTCTTCGTTTTGCCACACCGGCATTATTGTTATTGTTGTCGGGCTGCGTTGTGGGCCCGGATCATGTTCCTCCTGAGATGCCGCTGCCCGCCAAATTCGGAGAAGGTGGAACCAAGAGCGATGGCGATGTTACCACCGTGGCCTGGTGGAGCGCCTTCAAAGACCGCAAGCTGGACGGCCTTGTCCAGTCCGGCCTCGACCAGAACCTGTCGATCCAGCAGGCGATCGAACGCATCAATTCGGCTTCCGCCAACGTCACCGTCGCAGGAGCAGGCGCCCTGCCGAACCTGACCGTCGGCGCCTCGCACACGGTCAGCGGCCAGAAGGGCGAGCTGCGCACGCAGTTCGACACGCGCAACACCAGCGGCGGCGAAGCACAGCTGACCTGGCTGCTCGATATTTTCGGCCTCTACAAGCGCAACACCGAGAGCGCTCTTGCTTCGCTCGATTCTGCTTACGCATCGGCAGACGTTGCCAAGCTGACCCTCGTGCAGGACCTCGTCTCGAGCTATATCGACGTTCGTTATTATCAGCAGCGCCTGGCGCTTTCGAAGGCCAACCTGAAGTCCCGTCAGGAAACCTACGAACTGACCAAGTTCCAGCTGGAAGCCGGCGCCGCGTCGCGTCTCGACGTCGTTCAGGCAGAAGGCCTGGTGCAGTCGACGCTCGCCGAAATTCCCGGCCTCGAAACCAACATCCGCATTTCGGCCCATCACATCGCCACGCTGCTCGGCCTGCCGGCCGCAACCCTCGTCGATGATCTGCTGAAGGGCTATGGCCAGCCGGTATTCCGCGGCGGCATCACCTCCGGCATCCCGGCCGACCTGATCCGCAACCGTCCCGACATCCGTGTGGCGGAACGCGACCTCGCAGCCGCAACCGCCCAGATCGGCGTCGCCCAGGCGCAGCTCTATCCGAGCATCTCGCTCAGCGGCTCGATCTCGCCGTCCTATATCAACCAGCGTGGCATCCATGGCGGCCTGACGCCCTGGTCCTTCGGCCCGACCCTCAACCTGCCGATCTTCGATGGCGGCACCCTGCGCGCCGGCGTCAAGACGGCGCAGTCCAATGCCGCAGCGGCCTATCTCAACTGGAAGTCGACGGTACTGACCGCAATCGAACAGGTCGAGAATGCACTTTCGGCTGTCCGGCGCGACGCCCGCACGGTTTCGGCGCTTCAAGCCCAGGTGAAGACCACGCAGGAAACGCTCGAACTTTCCACCGCATCCTACAAGGACGGCGCCTCTTCGCTGCTCGACGTTCTCGACGCCCAGCGCCAGGTTTCGCTTGCCCAGGCAAGCCTTGCCGCATCCGTCCAGCAGATGGCCAAGGACTACGTCTCGCTGAACATCGCAATCGGCGGCGGTTTCGCCCCCGGCGGCAACACAACCGCACCTGCGGCGAAGATTGTCGCTGTCAAGGGCTGACAGCTGCTTCAATCGATCTGAAAGTACAAAGCCTCGCGATCGTCTCGCGGGGCTTTTTCTTATCCGCCGCGTGCCGTAGCCGAATAATTGCGCATAAGATGAATTCGGATTCGACAGGCGGGAAAAGCTGAGCTATCACTATGATTAAACGATTAATCAAAGTGATCGTCAATCGTGACAACATCGCGCCCGGGACCGAACCTCAGCAGGATAGCGACGTCGCTCGGCGTCTCCGTCGCCACGGTCTCCAATGCGCTTTCCGGCAAGGGCCGGGTGTCCGGCCAACTGGTCGAAAGAATCCGTGAGCATGCAGCCGAGCTCGGTTACGTCCCGAGCCAGGCCGGGCGGGCGCTGCGGACCGGCCGCAGCGGCGTCCTCGGCCTGGTGCTGCCCGACATCGCCAATCCGCTGTTCCCGAAGATCGCGCAGGCGATCGAATTCGCTGCCTCCGCCGCCGGTTACGGCGTGCTGATCGCCGATTCCCGCGGCGACGTCGCCGCCCAGACCGAGGCGATCAACCGGCTGGTCGAGCGCGGCGTCGACGGCATGGTGGTCATTCCCCGCCGCGCCACCCGCATTTCGTCCGCCGCCTGTCCGGTCGCCGTCATCGACACTCCCTCGACGCCCGGCAACACCGTAGCCGCCGACCATTGGCAGGGCGGCCATGAAATCGCCGGCCATCTCGCAGGCCTCGGCCATCGCCGTATCCTCATCATCGGCAACAATCAGGAATCCAACGTCCAGAACGACCGCGCCGGCGGCATCCGCTCCGGCATGCGCCCGGGCATGCATTCGGAAACGCTGTGGATCGACAGGCTGGAGCAGGAGAACGGCAGCGGCTGCCCGCTCGGCCTCGCCGAAAAAGTCAGGCTGGGTTTCACCGCCTTCGCCGCCCTCTCCGACCTGCAAGCGCTGCGGGCGCTGACGGAGTTGCAGCAGGCGGGTATCAACATTCCCACTGACGTCAGCGTCACCGGCTTCGACGACCTCATCTGGTCGCCTGTTGTCACGCCGTCGCTGACGACGGTCCGGATGGACATGGATAGGATTGCCGGGATTGCCGTGTCGGCGCTGGTGGACACCATAAGAACAAGCACCAACCGGGAGGGCATGCTCGTTACCGCGGAGATCGAACGCGTCGCCATGCAGCTGATCGTCCGCCAATCATCCGGGCCTGCGAACCCGGCACCAAGAACCTCAGAGATGGAGAACATGTAAGATGAAAAAAGCTCTCATTGCCTCGGCAGCCCTCGCCGCCCTATGCCCGCTCGGCGCCGCCGCAGCGGAGCGGACGCTGACGATTTCCGTCTATGCCTTTGCGCAGGACGATTTCAAGACGCTGGTCTACGATCCGTTCGAAGCCAAATGCGGCTGCAAGCTCGTGGTCGAGACCGGCAACAGCGTCGAGCGTCTGGCCAAGATGGAGGCGAACAAGGCCAACCCCGTCGTCGATCTCGCCGCCGTTTCCATGGCCGATGCGCTGGCCGCGTCCCGCGCCGGCCTGATCGACAAGATCGATACCGCGAAGCTCGCCGATTTCGCCAAGCTCTATGACGTCGCCAAGGATCCGAACGGCGATGGCATGAGCGTCGGTTACACCTTCTACGCCACGTCGATTGCCTATCGCTCCGACAAGATGAAGATCGACTCCTGGGCCGATCTCTTGAAGCCGGAATATATCGGCCATGTCGCCTTTCCGAACGTGACCACCAACCAAGGCCCGCCGGCGCTCTATATGCTCGGCCTGGCGCTCGGCAAGGACACGTCTGACCTGAAGGGGCCGATCGAAGCGCTGGGCGAAAAGAAGGACGAGATCGTCACCTTCTACGAAAAGTCCTCGCAGCTGGTGCAGCTGATGCAGCAGGAAGAGATCTGGGCAGCGCCGATCGGCCGTTTCTCCTGGGCCGGCTTCACCAAACTCGACGTCCCGGTCGCCTGGGCAACGCCGAAGGAGGGCCAGACCGGCGGTATGAACGTGCTGGTCCTGACCAAGGGCTCGAAGAACCAGGATCTCGCATTGCAATTCATGGACTTCTGGCTCTCGACCGACATCCAGACCAAACTCGCCGAAAAGCTGATCGACAGCCCGGCAAACAGCGAGGTCAAGCTTTCCGAAGCCGCCGCCAACAACCTCACCTTTGGCGAGGAAACGGCCAAGAGCCTCAAGCTCATCCCATCCGCCGTCGCCCTCGACAATCGCGCCGGCTGGCTGAAGACGTGGAACGAGAAGGTCGGCCAGTAGGGCCCGCGTGAAAACTGGCCCCGGCGCCTCTGCCGGGGCCTCACTCTTGTCCACTCGAAAGGCGCGTCATGTTCCAGAACCGCGCAGAAGCCCTGGCGCTTGCCTTGCCGGCAGCCATCTTTGCGACCGTGGTCTTTCTGTTGCCCGTTGCGATCCTCTTGTCGGAGGGCTTCCGCGCCGGCAGCGCCTGGAGCCTGTCGGCCTATGCCGATTTCTTCTCCGGGACGTTGAACCGCACCGTTTTCCTGCGCACGTTCCGGCTCGGCCTCGAAGTCACCGCCGTTTCCGCGGTCATCGGTTATGCCGCAGCCTTTGCCATCGTCAACCTGCCGGCGAACGGCAAGGGCCGGATGATCGGCCTCGTGACCCTGCCGCTGATGATCTCTCCGGTGGCGCGCACCTATGCCTGGATCGTCATTCTCGGCCGCACCGGCATCGTCAACCAGGCGATAACAGGCCTGGGTCTCAGCGCCGAGCCGCTGCGGCTGCTGTTCACCGAGACCGCCGTCTTCATCGGCCTCCTACAGCTCTTCCTGCCGCTGATGATCCTTTCGCTGATCAGCGCGCTCGAAAACATGCCGAAGGATGCGATTCCGGCAGCTCGCGTGCTCGGCGCCAACTGGTTCCAGGTCTTCTGGAAAGTCATCCTGCCGCTCACCAGGGAAGGCCTCGTCGTCGGCGGCACGCTGGTCTTCACCGGCTCGCTGACCGCCTATATCACCCCCGCAGTGCTCGGCGGCTCTAAGGTGCTGATGCTCGAAACGCTGATGTACCAGCAGGTTTCCGTCGCCAATGATTTCGTTTCGGCAAGCGTCATCGCCTTCATCCTGATCGTCATGAGCTTTGCCGCCAACATTCTGCTGAAACGCCTTGCGACGGCGAGGAACCGCCGATGACGCTGCGCCTCTTTTCGCCTCTCGTGCTTTTCCTGCTGCTGGTCTTCCTCATCGGCCCGTTCCTGATCATCATCGCCGCTTCGCTATCATCAGGCGATACGCTGGCCTTCCCGCCGCAGGGCCTGTCGCTGCGTTGGGTGATGAAGGTGTTCACCATCGAGAGCTTCCGCGACAGCTTCGCCATGTCGATGTTCCTCGCCGTCTTCGGAACGCTCACAGCCCTTCTCCTCGGCATCCCGGCCGCCTACGCCCTCTCCCGCTACAAGCTGCCCGCGGCCGAGACCGTCCGCACCATCGTGTCGCTGCCGATCATCGTCCCCGGCATCATCGTCGGTCTGGCGCTGCTGCGTTATCTCGTCGTGCCCTTCGGCTTCAACATCACGCTCGCGCTCTTCTTCGCCCATACAGCCCTGGTGCTGCCCTATGCCGTGCGCGTCGTCTCGGCGAGCCTCGACAATCTGCGCTCGGACATCGAAGAGGCCGCCGTCCTGCTCGGTTCCTCGCGGCTCGGCGCCTTCTTCCGCGTGGTGATGCCGAATATCCGCGGTGGCATCCTTGCCGCCTTCATCCTCGGCTTCGTCACCAGCTTCAATCAGGTGCCAGTCTCGCTCTTCCTGTCCGGTCCCGGCGTCCGCACGCTGCCGATCGACATGCTGGGTTACATGGAAACCACCTACGATCCTTCCATCGCGGCGCTCTCCGCCCTTCTCGCCTTTCTCTCGATCGGCATCGTCTTCCTCGCCGAACGCTTCCTGGGATTCTCGCGCTATGTCTGATGCCTATCTTCAACTCGACAAGCTGACCCTTGCCTATGGCGACACGGTCGCGGTGCGGGACCTCGACCTTGCGATCGGCAAAGGTGAGCTGGTGGCGCTTCTCGGCCCCTCCGGCTGCGGCAAGACGACGACGATGCGCGCCATTGCCGGCCTGCTGACGCCCGCCGCTGGCCGCATCCGCCTCGACGGCGCCGATATCACCCGCGTCTCCGCCAACAAACGCGCCGTTGGCCTCGTCTTCCAGTCCTATGCCCTCTTCCCGCATCTGACGGTCTATGAGAACGTCGCCTTCGGCCTGCGTCTCAAGGGCATCTCAGGCCGAGATCTCGATGCCCGCGTCGGCGCCGGCCTGAAATCGGTCGGGCTCTCGGCTTTTTCCGGCCGCAAGCCCGCCGAACTCTCCGGCGGCCAGCAGCAGCGGGTGGCGCTCGCCCGCTCGATGGTGATGGAGCCGAAGGTGCTGTTGCTCGACGAGCCGCTCTCCAATCTTGATGCCCGCCTTCGCCTTGAAATGCGCGCCGAATTGCAACGAGTGCAGAAGGAGACCGGCGTCACCATGATCTTCGTCACCCACGACCAAGTGGAAGCCCTGGCGCTCGCCGACCGCATCGTCGTGATGCTGAATGGCGGCATCGAACAGATCGGCACGCCGGAGGAGATCTACAACAATCCGGCCTCAGCCTTCGTCGCCGATTTCGTCGGCTTCGAGAATGTCTTCGCGCTGAAGGATGGAAAGCTTGCGACGCCGAGTGGGCCGGTCGGACTTTCCGGCCCGGCGCCGGAAGCCGCAGCCGGCCTCGCCTGGCGTCCGCGCATGGTGACGCTTGGCTCCGGTGTTTTCCAGGGCACCGTGCGCGGCACGTCTTTCGCGGGCAACACCCGCGAATACCTGCTCGACACTCCGCTCGGCCCGATCAAGGCCGAGATCGATGCAGGCCTGCCGCCGCGCGAGATCGGCAGCCCGCTTAGCTTTGATCTGCCGGTTGCCGGCGCGGCAAGCCTCAAACGGTTCGGGTGAAATCATGGGCGTCTGGATCGACACGGACATGGGCTTTGACGACATCGCCGCCATTCTGGTGGTGGGACAGTCGGAATTCGAGATCGACGGAATATCACTGGTCTTCGGCAATACGCCGCTGCCGCAGGTGAGGATGAACGCCGCCGGCGCCGCCAGCGCCTTCGGCTGGACATTCCCCATCCACACCGGCCGCGCCATGCCCGTGCTCGGCAAGCTGGAAACCGCTCAGGCGATCCTCGGCGAAACCGGCATCCCGACATCAGGCAGAAGCCTGCCGCAGGCGGCTGACCTTGTCGAAAGCGAGGCCTTCGCAGCACTCTGCCGCTGGCTGGAGCGCAAAGGCCAGCACCGCATCCTGGCGCTTGGCCCGCTGACCAACATCGCCGCCGTGGCGCTCGCCCGGCCGGATCTTGCTGCCCGCATCACCGAGCTCGTCTGGATGGGCGGCGGCGTCACGTCAGGCAACCATACGGCCTCCGCCGAGTTCAACGCGCTCGCCGATCCCGAAGCCCTCTCGATCGTCATCGCCCATGGCCTGCCGTTGCGCATGGTCGATCTCGACCTCTGCCGCAAGGTGCTGGCCAGGCCCGAAGACGCCGAGCCGGTGCGCAATGCCGGCGGCGCCAATGCCGAACTCATCGCCGATATGTTTTCGGGTTATATCCGCATCGGCACCAGCCGTGACCGCCCGGCCATGGCAATTTACGACCCTTGCGCCGCCGTCGCCTTCGTCGCTCCGGGTATCGTCAGCTTCCGCCCCGCCCGTATCAACGTCGAGCTGCAGGGCGCCTTGACCCGCGGCCGCACCGTCGTCGAGACCCGCGCCACGCATGCGACCTTCAATGCTCAATTCGCCGCCGACATCGATGCCGACATGGCGCGTGTCATCATTCTCGCTGCCCTGGTCAACGAGGCCCGCAAATGACCGCCACCGCTCGCCAAGAACCCGCCGATCTCAACGATCCCGCCTTGCGCGCCCGCGCCGCCACTGCTGCGCGCGGCGATGCCCCCTTCGACATGCTGATCACCGGCGGCCGGCTGCTCGATGCGGTGACGGGCCTGATCCGGCAAGCCGATATCGGCCTCGTCGGCGCGCTGATATCAAGCGTCCATGCCCCGGCAAGCCGCACGGATGCCGTCGAGATCATCGATGCGGCGGGCAGTATCCTGACGCCCGGCCTGATCGACACGCACATGCATATCGAAAGTTCGATGGTGACACCGGCCGAATATGCGAGCGCCGTCTTGCCACGCGGCGTCACCACCATCGTCTGGGATCCGCATGAATTCGGCAACGTCCATGGGCTCGACGGCGTGCGCTGGGCGATCGAGGCGGCGCGCAGCCTGCCGCTGCGGATGATCCTTCTCGCGCCCTCCTGCGTGCCCTCCGCGCCGGGCCTGGAACTTGCCGGCGCCGATTTCGATGCCTCCATGATCACCGAGATGCTGCACTCCTCCGCCATCGGCGGCGTCGCCGAAGTGATGAATATGCGCGGCGTCATCGACGGCGATCCGCGCATGACTGATATCGTCAATGCCGGCCTTGCAGCCGGCAAGCTCATCTGCGGCCATGCACGCGGCCTCGAAGGCGCCGATCTCAACGCCTTCATGGCATCGGGTATCACCTCCGACCACGAACTTACCTCCGGCGCCGATCTCCTCGCCAAGCTTTCCGCCGGCCTGACGATCGAGCTGCGCGGCTCTCACGACCATCTGCTGCAGGAGTTCGTCGAGGTGCTGAACGGTCTCGGCCACCTGCCTGCGACCGTCACGCTCTGCACCGACGACGTCTTTCCGGACGAACTCCAGGAAGGCGGCGGCCTCGACGACGTCATCAGGCGCCTGGTGCACTACGGCATGAAGCCGGAATGGGCCATCCGTGCCGCGACCTTCAATGCCGCACAACGTCTGAAGCGCTCCGATCTCGGCCTCGTCGCCGCCGGCCGCCGCGCCGACATCGTGCTCTTCGAAGACCTCGCGGAATTCCGGGCGCGGCTGGTCATATCAGGCGGCCGCATAATTGCCCGCAACGGCAGCATGCAGGTTGCCGTCCAGCAGATCGATACGGCGCCGCTTGTCAATTCGGTGAAGCTGCCGGCGCTGACCGAGAACGACTTTTGCATTCCGGCGAAGGGCGAGCGCGTCCGCGTCGCCACCATCGACCGCCCGCGCTTCACGCAATGGGGCGAGGCCGAAACCGAGGTGAGGGACGGTTTCGTCGTGCCGCCGGCCGGCAGCGCCATGATTTCAGTCGCCCATCGCCACGGCAAGACCGACGGCATCCCGCGCATCGGCTTCCTCACCGGCTGGGGTGAATGGCGCGGCGCCTTCTGTACTACCGTTTCGCATGACAGCCACAACCTCACCGTCTTCGGCGGCAATGCCGGCGACATGGCGCTCGCCGCCAACGCCGTCATATCAGCCGGCGGCGGCATGGCTGTCGCCAAGGACGGCAGGATCGAGGCGATGCTGCCGCTGCCGCTCTCCGGCCTGGTGACGGATGCATCGCTGAAGGAGACGGCGCTGGCCTTTGCCGGCATCCGCAAGGCGATGGAAAAGATCGTCACGTGGAAGCCGCCCTATCTGGTCTTCAAGGCCTGCTTCGGCGCCACGCTCGCCTGCAATGTCGGCCCGCATCAGACCGATCAGGGGATTGCCGATGTGGTGACGGGCAAGGTGCTGCGAAACCCGGTACTGGCTGTTTGGTAGATCGAGGAAAGCGCAGCTCCGCCAGAAGGAGTGCCGTGTGCTCCTCAAACGCCTAACCGGTCAAAGCATCCCCGTTACGGCAAATCCCGGTAACGCGTTGGTCGATGAGGTTGGCTGCAGCCAGCCCGTCGGGTCCCCCTGTGATCATTTTTCGGCCTTTCGTTCGGATCGTTGTTGCAATTCATTCTTAATTGCACAATAGTCGAAGCAAGGGTCGTCAAGCATTTTTGTAAATCATTCAGAATTGCAACTTGTTCGACTCTCCGCAGCTTTTGCAATTCGGTCGCAATAGCAGCAAAAGGAGAAATATATGCTCTATAAGGACAGACGGTCGGTTTTGGCCGGAATGATAGGGGTGGCATTCGCGGCCGTGCTGGTTGCCTTTCCCGCCGCTGCCCAACAGACAAGCAATTCGAAGTTCAAGGTGGTGACGACCTTCACGGTGATTGCCGACATGGCAAAAAACGTGGCCGGTGATGCCGCGATCGTGGAATCGATCACCAAACCGGGCGCGGAGATCCACAATTATGCGCCGACGCCGGGCGACATCCAGCGAGCACAAGGGGCACAGCTCGTTCTCTGGAACGGCCTCAATCTGGAGCGCTGGTTCGAAAAGTTCTTCCAGAACCTGCACGACGTCCCCGGTGCCGTCGTCTCCGATGGCATCGAACCGATGGGCATCTCGGAAGGCCCCTACGAAGGCAAGCCCAATCCCCACGCCTGGATGTCGCCGAAGAACGCCCTGATTTACGTCGACAATATCCGTGATGCTTTCGCCAAATATGATCCGGCGAATGCGGAGACCTACAAGGCTAACGCCGAGGCCTACAAGCAGAAGATCGAAGCGACGATCACGCCGATCCGCGCCACGCTCGAAAAAATTCCCGAGAACAAGCGCTGGCTCGTTTCAAGCGAGGGCGCCTTTTCCTATCTCGCACGCGATTTCGGGCTGAAGGAACTCTATCTCTGGCCAATCAACGCCGACCAGCAGGGCACGCCCCAGCAGGTCCGCAAGGTGATCGATGCGGTCGAGGAACACCAGATTCCAACCGTCTTCAGCGAAAGCACCGTTTCCGATAAACCGGCTCGGCAGGTGGCGCGCGAAACCGGCGCGCATTATGGCGGCGTGCTTTATGTCGACTCGCTGAGCGAAGCCGACGGCCCGGTGCCAACCTATATCGACCTTCTGCGCGTGACCTCCGATACCGTCGCGAAGGGTCTTGCCGATGGGTTGTCGCAATGACCGTGCTGCTTGGCAATCTTGTCCGTCCCGCATCCTCGGATGCGGGATCGGGGATCACGGTAAAGGATGCGACCGTCACTTACCGCAACGGACATACGGCCCTGAGGGACGCGAGTTTCCAGATCCCCACGGGCACGATCGCCGCGCTGGTCGGTGTCAACGGTTCCGGCAAGTCGACGCTCTTCAAGTCGATCATGGGTTTCGTGCGTCTCGCCAGGGGCCACATTCGCGTGCTTGGCATGCCGGTCGAAGAGGCGCTGCGTAAGAACCTCGTCGCCTATGTGCCGCAATCGGAAGAAGTCGACTGGAATTTCCCGGTGCTGGTCGAGGATGTCGTGATGATGGGACGCTACGGCCACATGGGCATGATGCGCATCCCGAAGGCCGCGGACCACGAGGCAGTGGCCTCCGCGCTCGCCCGCGTCGCCATGAGCGAGTTCCGCAAGCGCCAGATCGGCGAGCTCTCCGGCGGCCAGCGGAAGCGGGTCTTTTTGGCGCGAGCCCTGGCACAGGACGGCCGGGTCATTCTGCTCGATGAACCCTTTACCGGCGTCGACGTAAAGACCGAGGACCAGATCACCAAGCTCCTGCGCGAACTGCGGGATGAAGGCCGGGTCATGCTGGTCTCCACCCACAATCTCGGCTCTGTGCCGGAGTTCTGCGACCGGACCATTCTGATCAAGGGCACGGTGCTTGCCTACGGCCCGACCGTCGAGACCTTTACGCAGGAAAATCTGGAAAAGACCTTTGGCGGCGTGCTGCGTCATTTCGTGTTCAGCGAAGCGCAGAGCGGCAGGCCAACGTCGATCGGCGTCATAACCGATGATGAGCGCCCCCTGATCATGCAGGGTGGCAAAGCGACCGCCCGGAGGTCCGATAGTGGCAATGGGGGTCGGGAATGATAGCCGACCTCCTGCAGCCCTTCACCTATGAATACATGCTCAATGCCATGTGGGTGTCCGCCCTTGTCGGCGGCGTCTGCGCTTTCCTCTCCTGTTATCTGATGCTTAAAGGCTGGTCGCTGATCGGCGACGCGCTCTCGCACGCGATCGTTCCCGGCGTCGCCGGCGCCTATATGCTCGGACTTCCCTTTTCGATCGGAGCCTTTTTTTCCGGAGGGCTCGCTGCCGCAGCGATGCTTTTCCTCAACCAGCGCACCAAGCTGAAAGAAGATGCCATCATCGGCCTGATCTTCTCCTCTTTCTTCGGGCTGGGCCTGTTCATGGTTTCGCTCCAGCCTATGGCGGTCAACATCCAGACGATCGTGCTCGGCAACATTCTCGCCATCACGCCTGAGGATACGCTGCAACTTGCCATCATCGGCTTCGTGTCGCTGGCTGTCCTGCTCGTCAAATGGAAGGACCTGATGGTCACGTTCTTCGACGAGAGCCATGCTCGATCGATCGGTCTCAATCCGACTGCTCTCAAGGTCATTTTCTTCACGCTGCTGTCTGCCTCCACCGTTGCGGCGCTGCAGACAGTCGGTGCATTCCTCGTCATCTGCATGGTGGTGACGCCCGGCGCGACCGCCTATCTGCTGACCGACCGCTTCCCGCGGCTGCTTGTGATCGCGGTCATCATCGGGTCGATGACGAGTTTCGTCGGCGCTTATGCGAGTTACTTCCTCGATGGCGCGACAGGCGGCATCATCGTCGTGCTGCAGACGGCCATCTTCCTGATCGCGTTCTTCTTCGCACCCAAGCACGGCATGCTGGCGGCACGTAGACGCGCCGCGCAGGCGCTGGAGGCAGCGCCATGAACATCGTCGAGACGCTTCTTTCGCCTTTCCAGTTCGGCTTCATGGTCAATGCGCTGGTGATCTCGGTGCTAGTCGCAATCCCGATGGCGCTGTTGTCGTGCTTCCTGGTTCTGAAAGGCTGGTCTCTGATGGGAGACGCCATCAGCCACGCCGTCTTCCCCGGCGTGGTTATCGCCTATATCGTCGGCATACCCTTCGCGATCGGCGCCTTCGTGGCCGGCATGTTTTGCGCTATCGCCACCGGTTTTCTGAAGGATAACAGCCGTATCAAACAGGATACGGTGATGGGCATCGTTTTCTCCGGCATGTTCGGGCTTGGCCTGGTCCTTTATGTCAAGATCCAGTCCGACGTGCATCTCGATCACATCCTGTTCGGCGACATGCTCGGTGTCTCCTGGCGCGACATCGGTCAGTCGGCCGTCATCGCCGCGATCACGGCTGTCATTCTTGGTGTGAAGTGGAAGGACTTCCTGCTGCACGCCTTCGACCCCGCCCAGGCGAGGGCGGTGGGCCTCAGGATCAACCTGCTGCATTACGGCCTTCTCGCCCTCATCTCGCTGACGATCGTCGGCGCCTTGCAGGCGGTAGGTATCATCCTTTCGATCGCCATGCTGATTGCGCCGGGAGCCATCGCCTTCCTGCTCACCCGCAGGTTCAGCACGATGCTGCTCCTCTCCGTCGCCATTGCCGTGATCGGTTCCTTTGTCGGCGTCTACCTGTCCTTCTTCATCGACAGCGCGCCGGCGCCGACCATCGTGCTTGTGCTGGCGATCGGCTTCGTGTTTGCCTTCATCCATGCCACGCGCGGGACGGCCCGGGTTGAGGAATCACCGATGGACTGATGGACATCGACGAATGTAACACTTTGAACTGCTGCCTAATTCCTAAAATCGATTCCGGTTTGGGCAATTAGGCAGCAGATAGTCAAACTTTTAACTCCCGCTCGACCAGCGCCACCCAATAGGCCGCCCCATATCCAAGCGCTTCATCGTTGAAATCATAGGCCGTGTTGTGATGCAGCGCCCCATCCACCGCCGGACCGTTGCCGAGCCAAACATAGCAGCCCGGCGCGTTCTGGGCGAAGAAGGCGAAATCGTCGCCTGCCGTCGACGGCGGAAAGCTTGTTTGCACCTTCCCGCCGAAGACCGAGCCGGCCGCTGCCAGCGCCCGTGCGGTCGCATCCGCGTCATTGATGACAGGCGGAATCCGCCGCTCGAATGCATAGTCCACAGCGATGCCGTACATGGCCGCAGTGCCATGCGCCAATCGTCCGATCTCGGTTTCCAACTGGTTGCGCACTTCCGGCGAATAGGCTCGCGCCGTCCCACCGATCTCGACGATATCAGGAATGACGTTCAGCGCCTTCGAGTCGCCCGCCTGCAGGAAACAGGCGCTGACGACGGCCGGTTGCAGCGGATCGACCACCCGCCCGACGATCGTCTGCAGCGACGATAGGAAGGTCCCGGCCGCCGTGATCGGATCGCGGCCGAGATGCGGCTTGGCGCCATGCGTACCGGTCCCACGGAAGGTCATGCGCCAGCTGTCGGAAGAGGCAAGCTGCGGCCCCTCGACCGCGGCGATCTCATCGACCGCAAGCCCGGGCATGTTATGCAACCCATAAACGGCGTCGCAGGGGAAAAGCTTGAACAGGCCCTCCTCGACCATGCGCCTTGCTCCGCCTCGCCCTTCCTCGGCCGGCTGAAAGATGAAATGCACCGTGCCGGAAAAATCCTGCGTTGCCGCGAGATGCCGCGCGGCGCCAAGCAGCATCGCCGTATGGCCGTCATGGCCGCAGGCATGCATCTTTCCGGGCGCGGTCGATTTATAGGGCCGCTCCGCCATTTCAGGCATGGCGAGCGCGTCCATATCGGCGCGCAGCCCGATCCTGCGTGTGCCATTGCCGAGCTGCAACGTGCCGACCACGCCGGTGCCGCCGAGACCGCGATGCACTGTGATGCCGGCCTCCTCGAGCAGCCTGGCGACGATGCCGCCGGTGCGCTCTTCCTCGAAACCGAGTTCGGGGTGGGCGTGCAGGTCGCGGCGCAAGGCGGTCAGAAACGACAGATCGTCTTTGATCCGGGCGGGAATGCTCATCGGGCAAGGCTCCTGGGGCCTGGACATCCTGTCATGCGAAACGGGCGCCCAACCGGCGCCCGCGTCAGATTATTCCTTGTTCAACAAACAGGCGGCAAGTTCAACCCAGAACAGAATGATTTAGACCAGCCTAAAATCTGAATCCTGTTCTCAATTAAACAGTTAGAGCATGTGTGAAAACCGCTCACACTTTTCGGCATCATGCTCTACGCCTCCTCGACGAACACCTCTTCGCGCTTCTTCTTGACGCTCGGCAGGAAGACAACAATGAGGACAGCGACCGCGATGGCCAGAAGGATGGCGCTGATCGGCCGAGTGACGAAGGTGGTCGGATCGCCGCGCGACAGGATCATGGCGCGCCGGAGGTTTTCTTCGAGCAATGGCCCGAGCACGAAGCCGAGCAGAAGCGGCGCCGGCTCACAGCGAAGCTTCGCCAGCACATAGCCGATGAGCCCGAAGAAGGCGACGGCGTAAAGATCGTAGACGTTGGCGTTGACGCTGTAGACCCCGATCGAGCAGAAGGCCATGATGATGGGGAAGAGCACGTAGTAAGGCACGGTCAAGAGCTTCACCCAGAACCCGATCAGCGGCAGGTTAAGGATGACCAGCATAAGGTTGCCGATCCACATCGAGGCGATGATGCCCCAGAACAGCGCCGGCTGCTCGGTGGCGACGTTCGGACCGGGTACGATGCCCTGGATGATCATCGCCCCGACCATCAGCGCCATGACGGGATTGGCCGGAATGCCAAGCGTCAGCAGCGGAATGAATGAGGTCTGCGCGCCGGCATTGTTGGCTGATTCCGGCCCTGCGACGCCGGCAACCGCACCCTTGCCGAATTCCTCCGGCGTCTTCGACATCCTCTTTTCCACCGTATAGGAGGCGAAGGAGGCAAGGATGGCGCCGCCGCCCGGCAGGATGCCGAGCGCCGAACCGATCGCCGTACCGCGAATGACAGGTGCGATCATTTCCTTGAATTCCTGGCGGGACGGCAAAAGCCCGGACACCTTGGCCATCAGCACCGTGCGTGTCGACTCGCCTTCGAGGTTGCGCAAGATTTCCGCTACCCCGAAGACGCCGACGGCGAGCGCCACGAAGTTCAGCCCATCGGCATATTCGCGGATACCGAGCGTGAAGCGCGGCGTGCCGGTATAGATGTCGGTACCGACGAGGCCGAGCAGCAGCCCGAGCGCCACCATCGCCAGCGCCTTGACGACCGAGCCATGCGCGAGCGCGATCGACGAAACGAGACCGACGATCATCAGCGAGAAATATTCCGCTGAACCGAATTGCAGCGCGATTGCGGTGAGCGGCGGCGCGAAGATTGCGACGAGAAAGGTCGACACGGTGCCGGCGAAGAACGAGCCGAGCGCCGCGATCGCAAGCGCTGCCCCCGCCCTGCCCTTGCGGGCCATCTGGTAGCCGTCGATCGCGGTGACGGCCGAGGAAGATTCGCCCGGCATGTTGATCAGGATCGCCGTCGTCGAGCCGCCATACTGCGCACCGTAATAGATGCCGGCGAGCATGATGAGCGAGGAGACCGGCTCGAGCTGGAAGGTGATCGGCAGAAGCATGGCGATCGTCGCCGTGGCGCCGATACCGGGCAGCACCCCGATCAGCGTGCCGAGCAGCACGCCGATCAGGCAGAAGAACAGGTTCTCCGGAGTTCCGGCCGTCGCAAAACCGAGCGCGAGATTGCTGAAAAGATCCATCATCGTCTCCTAGAACCGGACCCAGGGGCCGAAGCGTTCGAACGGCAGCCCGAGCCCGTAGCTGAAGACCGCCACTGAAAAGATCGTCAGCAGCAGCGAGAGGATGATCGCGAAAATCACGTTCATCTTTTGCGATGCGAAGCAGGCGATGAAGGCGGTGAAGAACAGTGCCGGCACAAAACCCAGCCCCCGCACCGTCAAACCGAAGAACACCGGTGCCGGCAGGATGAAGAGCATGCCGCGCCAGGCAAACGGGTCAATCGGCTCGCCCTCGACGCGGAGGGCCTGAATGAAGATGATCGCGCCGAGAAGCACGAGCACGCCGGCAAGCACCAGGGGAAAATAGCCAGGCCCCATGCGCACTGTCGTGCCGAGGTCGAGCCCCAGCGACTGGATGGCGAAGAAAGCGCCGGTCGCGACGAAAAGCGCGCCGCAAATCGCATTGGTGGTATCGAAGCTAATGGATTTCATGGTGTCTCCTGGGGAGATGGTTCATGACGCGCTGCTGCTGCGATTGCCCTTGTCCGGATCTGCTGGCACCTTCTCACCGCATGCGGGGAGAACGGAATATGCTGCAAGCCCTTTGCCCCTTGCCGCCGATGAGTGACGCAGATCCCCTCTCCCCGCAGGCGGGGAGAGGGTTAGGGTGAGGGGCTCTTTCGGCATGCCTGGACAAGGATAATCCTCAATCGGCATATTCGCCAGCGGCCTCGATCACGGTTTTCCAGCGGGCGATCTCGGTTTCGAGCTTGGCTTTCAGCGCAGCCGGCGTCGCATCAGCGTCGGAGGATGGCGCCGTCCCGAGTTCGGCGAAGCGGGCGCCGACATTCGGATCCTTCAGTGCGACCTGCAGCGACTTCGACAGACGTTCGTTGACCTCAGCCGGCGTACCCTTCGGCGTATAGATGCCGTGCCAGATACCGACTTCGAAACCCGGTAGGCCGGCTTCGACGGCCGTCGGAATATCCTTCATCACGTCGAGCCGCTTGGGCGAGGTCACGGCATAAGCCTTGATCGTGCCGCCCTGGATTTGCTTCGTCGTGTTGGTCGTCTGGTCGCACATGACGTCGACCTGGCCGCCGAGCAGGTCGGTCATGGCCGGGCCGGTGCCCTTGTAGGGAACGGTCGTCAGCGGCGTCTGGATGGCGCTCATGAACATCATGCCGCAGAGGTGCGAAGCCGCACCGATGCCGGCATTGGCCACTGTCACCTTGTCCTTGTTGGCCTTGATGTAGTCGATCAGCCCCTTGAGGTCGGTCGGCTCCATGTCCTTGCGGGCAACGATCGTCATCGGCACCTCGGTGACGAGGCCGACATAGTCGAAGGCGCCGAGCGTGTCGTAGGCAAGCTTGCGGTAGAGCGTGGCGCTGGTCGCCATGCCGATATGGTGCAGCAGGATGGTGTAGCCGTCGGGATCGGCACTCGCCACCCGGCCGGCGCCGAGCGTGCCGCCGGCGCCGCCGACATTTTCGACGACGATCTGCTGGCCGAGATCCTTCGACATGGATTCGGCGACCAGGCGCGCAACGGTATCCGTCGGGCCGCCGGCCGCAAACGGCACGACCATGGTGATGGTGCGCTCGGGATAGGTCTGCGCCGAAGCGACGCCGGCGAGAACAGAGACCGCGGCAGCCGCGGTCAGGCCGAGCATGGCCTTTAGAATTTTCATCGTTTCCTCCCTGATGAAATAAGCAAGCCCGCCGACACATCCTCCGCGCCGGGGATGACCTATTTGCCGCCGGGAAAATCGACCCGCAATCGTTGCAGCCGCTTTCGAAAGACGATTTTGCGACAGTGCGATGCAGCATGGGTCGATTCGGAAACAAACGGCCGATGTGATGGGTGGAAATCCACCCATCACATCGCAATCGCTCAAGCTTCGCGCTGTCCTTCTCCGGAGATCTCCGTCGCCAGCAGCTTCTTGTCGAGCCCATATTTCAGCATCTTTTCGTAGAGCGTCTTCCGCGAAATGTTGAGCGATTCATAGACGGGTCTCAGGCTTCCGCCATGTGCGACCAGCGCGCTGGCAATCACGCCGCGTTCGAACTCGGCGACACGTTCCGCCAGCCCGGTCGCCTCCTCGGCTTGGCGCCCGCCATTGTCGAGCCCGAGGACCAGACGGTCTGCGGCATTCCTCAATTCACGCACATTGCCGGGCCAGTCGCGCTGAGCGATGTCGGAAATCACGTCCGGCGGCACGACCATCTCGTCGCGGCCGTAGCGGGCAGCCGCCTCCCGCACCAGTTGCAGGAAAAGCAGCGGAACATCCGCCCGCCGCTGCGACAGCGACGGCACGTGCAGCGTCGCGACGTTCAGCCGATAGAAGAGGTCGGCGCGGAAACGCCCGGCCGCCACCTCCGCCTCCAGATCGACCTTGCTTGTCGCGATGAAGCGTACGTCGAGCGCCACGACCTCGTTCGATCCGAGCCTGGAGATGACCCGCTCCTGCAGCACCCGAAGGAACTTCGCCTGCAGGTCGAAGGGCATGGAGCCGATCTCGTCGAGCAGGATCGTGCCGCCGCGCCCGTGTTCGAATTTTCCGTAACGCGGCCTTACCGCACCCGGAAAGGCCCCCACCTCATGGCCGAATAGCTCGCTCTCGATCAGGTTTGCCGGCAGTGCGGCACAATTGATCGCGATGAACGGCCGGCTCGCCCGGGCGCTGATGTCGTGGAGCGCCCGCGCCACCACCTCCTTGCCGGCCCCGGTCTCGCCGACGATCAGCGTATCGGCATCGCTCGCCCCGATCGCCCGGATGCGGTAGCGCAGATCCACCATCACCTGCGTGCGCCCCGGCAGCCGCGCCTCGATATCGTCGCGCTTGCCGGCGACCGCTTTCAGCAGCCGGTTTTCGAGCACCAGGCCGCGCCGCTCCATCGCCCGGCGGATGACGCCGGCAAGCATCTCCGGCGTGAACGGCTTCTCGATGAAATCATAGGCCCCTTCGCGCATCGCCTTCACCGCAAGCTGAACGTCGCCGTGGCCGGTGACGAGAATGACCGGTACCTCCGGGTCGAGCTCGCGGATCTTCTGCATCAGCGTCATGCCGTCGATGCCGGGCATGCGGATATCGCTGACAACGACGCCGGGAAAGCTGTAGCCGATCAGCTCCAGCACGTGGTCGCCGTTCGAATAGGTCTCGACACTGAAGCCGGAGAGCTCCAGCGCCTGCGCCGTCGAGCGGCGCAGTTCCTCTTCGTCGTCAACCAGTAGAATCTTCGCATCGTTCATTCCGCTGCCTCCGGCATCAGCCCTGCCGCCGATTGCAGCTCGATGCGGAATACCGCACCCCCTTCGGGATGATTGGCAGCAGTAAGGCTGCCGCCGAAATCCTTGATGATGTTGTAGGAGATCGAAAGCCCGAGGCCGAGCCCCTTGCCGACGCCCTTCGTCGTGAAGAAGGGATCGAAGATACGCTCGGCGATCGCCGCCGGCACGCCCGGTCCGTGGTCCCGCACAGTCAGCACCACCTTGCCGGCCTCCTCGAAGGCCGAAACCTCGATGCGTCGATCATTCAGCCCTTCCACCGCATCGGCCGCATTCGAGATCACGTTCACCAGCACCTGCTGCAGACGCACCGAACCGGCGCGCACCACCGGCGAACGCGGCCCGAGATCGAGCAGCAGTTCGGCATCCGCCGCCTTCAGCCGCCAGGCAATGATCTCAAGCGTATCGCGCATCGCCTCGTCGAGGGAAACGGGACCGAGCTTCTCGTTCGGCTTGCGGGCAAAGTTGCGCAGGTGCCGGCTGATTGCAGCCATACGGTCGATCAGCCCGCCGATACGCCGGATATTGTCCCGCGCCTCCTCGGTCCGCCCACGGTCGATGAGAACGGAGGCGCTGTCCGTATAGGTCTTGGCGGCGGCGAGCGGCTGGTTGAACTCGTGCGAAAGGGCAGCCGACATCTGCCCCAACCCGGCAAGCTTGCCTGCCTGGATCAGATCGGCCTGCGTCTGTCGCAACTGCTGCTCGGTCAGCCGCCGTTCGGCGATTTCTTCTTCGATGCGGCTGTTGACGCGGGCAAGATCGGCCGTGCGCTCTTCGACGCGCCGCTCCAACTCGTTGCGGGCTTCGGCTTGCATCTGCATGCGCTCGGCAAGCCGCGCCCGCCTCTGGCGCAGAACCGCGACCGCGAGCCCGGCGATGCAGAGGAAGAGAAAGACTGCCGCAAGCGCCGTGCGCGCCTGGGCACGGATGGAACTCGTCTCCATCAGCACGTTCACCGTCCAGTCCTCGGCCGGCATGTAATGCGAGAGCACCAGATATTCGCTCGAACCGCGCTCGCCGGCCAGCGTCATCAGCTCATGCTGCTCGAAATGGTGACGCGTCACCGGCAGCGCCGCCAGCCTGGCATTGGCATAACGCCGCGACGCCTCGGTGCGGGCGACACGGTCGGCCGTCAGCGGCAGGATCGCACCATAGAGCCAATCCGAGCTGCCGGACATGAAGATGATGCCCTCCGGATCGGAGACGAAAATCTTGTATTCGCCGCCGCCCCAAGAGGATTCGATCATGTCGATATCGACCTTGAAAACGATGACGCCACGAATATCCGCGCCGGTCCTGATCGGTGCGGCAAAATAATAGCCGCGTTTCAGCGAGGTGGTGCCGAGCGCGTAAAACCGTGCCTGCCGGCCTTCGATCGCATCCTGGAAATAGGGCCTGTAGCTGAAATTCTGTCCGACGAAGCTTGCGGGCCCATCGTAATTGCTGGCCGCGATCGTCTCTCCATCCGGCTTGACCACATAGATATCGGAGGATTTCAGCAGCCCATTGATCTCCTTGAGATAGAGATTAGCCGCATCGCGCAGCGCCGCATCTTCAGGCGCGCTCACCAGTTCCTTGATGTCGTCATGATCGGCGATCAGCGCCGGCAGCGCCTCGTAGCGGTTGAGATGGCCGCTGAGTGCCGAAACGGCAAGGCGCAGCGCCGTTCCCGCCTGCGCCGAGGCTTCCTCCATATAGGCGCGCGTCGCAATCGCGCTCCCATAGGTGAAGAAGGCGAAGATGATCAGCGGCACCACCAGCAACGCCGCTATCGCACGATATTTCGAAGACAGAACCGGCTCCTCCCCTTTTCTGCCTCCACTCCCCAGCGAGGCATACCCAACGCACCGAGTTTAGAGGGGTGGGTGGGGATTTCCAAGGGGCAGCCGAAACTTGACACCCGGCAGGTGCGGATGTCCTATTGCTGCACTGCAAGGAGGCCCCGCCCATGAGCGACGACCAGACGCCCGCCGATAGCAAACTCACCACATCCAAGCGTCGCTGGGCGGCAGAGGGCAAGTTCCTGACCGGCCGTATCAGCCGTCCCGAAGCCGAGCGCCTGCCGCCCGGCCAGCACCTTGTCAAGAACTGGCCTGTACTCGACCTCGGCCAGCAGCCTGTCATCTCAACCGAGAGCTGGCGGCTCGAGGTGCGCGGCCTCGTCGAAACGACGCGCACCCTCACCTGGGCCGACTTCCAGGCGATCGAACAGAGCACGGGGGTGAGCGATATTCACTGCGTCACCACCTGGTCGCGCTACGACAACAAATGGAAGGGCGTTTCGACGCGCGATCTGCTTGACCTTGCCATGCCGAAGCCGGAAGCAGCTTACGTCATGCTGACGAGTTATGACGGCTATACCACGAACCTGCCGCTCGCCGACTTCGCCGCCGAGGATGCGATCCTCGCCACCGCCTGGGAAGGCCTGCCGCTGACGCCGGAGCATGGCGGCCCGATGCGCCTCGTCGTGCCGCATCTCTATTTCTGGAAAAGCGCCAAATGGCTGCGCCGCATCGAGCTGATGCCTGCCGATCAGGCCGGCTTCTGGGAAAAGAACGGCTACCACATCTATGGCGATCCGTGGCGCGAGCAGCGCTATTCCGACGACTGAACTTTCGGCCGCGAGAAACGGCGAAGCGCAAACACGCCAAGGCCGAACAGAGAGGTAAGCCCCGTCAGCGACGCCATGCTGGCGGCATGGAATGGGATCCCGCTCCAGCGCGGCTTGACGATATCGGCGGTGTTGAAGGCTTCGCCGCTGAACCGGCAGCTGATCAGCGCAAGCCCGCGCCGCACCATGTCGGCGTCGACCGCGGAAATGATTTCACCCGCCGCAGCAGCCTCCCGCGGCATCTCGCGCATCGAAAGC
Source organism: Rhizobium acaciae (assembly GCF_025941625.1). Lineage (NCBI taxonomy): Bacteria > Pseudomonadati > Pseudomonadota > Alphaproteobacteria > Hyphomicrobiales > Rhizobiaceae > Rhizobium > Rhizobium acaciae. The sequence continues at coordinate 344,767 of NZ_JAPCZO010000003.1, read as the reverse complement.
ATGACCGCCTTGGTCGCGGCGAGATAGGCATGGGCGCATTCGTTGAACGGGCTTGCCTCATCGGTCACGCTGCCCGGCATCCGGCCCCACAGACAGTAGGAATACTGGATCTCGGCATAGTTCAGCACGCGCCGGAACGGCTCGTTCGTATCAACGGCGCGGGATGCAAGATCGATAATCCGACCGCGATAGTCAGACATGACAGCCATCTCGCCATGGGAAATTTCCGGGATATCCAGCCCGGCATGGCTGCCGCCGTCGCCGCGGCTATGGGCAAAAGCGCTTCCGGCGACCACACAAAAAAACGCGACGGCAGAAAACGCCGTCAACAGCAGTGGTCTGGCTCTGTCGTTTTTCATAATCGCCCGAAAAGTTCAGGGCGCCGGCAAAGCGGCGCGCTTCGATGCGTTCAGTGAAATGCCGTTGCCGGCCGGCCGCGCTGCCCGCCCTTAACGGCAAGCCGCCTTTCCGCCAGCGCCCCGAAGGCGAGGCCGAGCGTTGCCCAGAGGATCGCATGCATGCCGAGCGAGGTCGTGCGGAAGCCCCAGAGCACCATCGCCGAAAAGTTCTCCGGCACCTCGTTGATCGGCGGCAGCAGATAGAGCACGAGGCCGATGAAGACGAGATAGGCGATGCCGGCGATGGTCGCGCCGTTCCAGGGACCGAAGCGCTCGGAGAGACGACGTGACAGCGCCACCGCGGCAATGAGTGCGGCAAGCGAAACGACGATCATCAGGAAGAACAGTTCGGTCCTGACGCCGATCGTGTCGGGATTGCCGACCGCCGGCGGAGTGGCGGGATATTTGATGCTGGGAACAAGCACGACCGCCACGAAGGCGGCAATGGCGATGACGGCCGAGGTGCCGCGCGGCGAAAGGCTGCTGAAGCGGCCGTGCACGAAAGCGAAAGCGAGCGCGAAGAGCCCGCCGATGGCGACGCTGTAGGCCATGACGCCGGTGAAAAGGCCGAGACCGGCTTGCGTGGCGCGGCTGACGATTTCAGGTTCGGCAGCCTCGCCGGCCGCCTGGGCGCTCGCCTCCTCAAAGGCGATCGCCGCATCGACCAGCGGCTCGCCGAATGTATGGGCGAAAGCGAAAACGAGGATGCCTGCAATCAGGCCCGCGAACATGCCGCGAAGCAGAAGGTTTCCAACCATGTCAGGGACTCCGATCGCGAAGCGCTTTAGTGGCAGGGAAAGCCGAGGAGATGGCGGCCGTCATGCACGAATTCGTGCACATACATGCCGTTGAACAGCGCCATCGCGCCTTCCTCGGTGCCGACGAAATAGAGGACGATGAGCATCAGCAGACCGCCGAAGATCGCCCAGGGCAGGATCTCTCCTACAGGGATCGGCGCCGGTACTGCCACGGGCGCGAAAGTGGTGTCAGACATGTATTCCTCCGGGAATGACGCGTTCAGTCGAAAGAGTGCTTGTGCAGTAGGGTCTGACTTCCAGCGCGAAGAGCTTTCGACACGCTGGTCACAGTGGCGCGACCGCGCCGGACTTACACCGGCTTCCAAACCCGCAACAGCACGGTTATATCTGCACGCCGAAGAGACTGTCAACGAAACTTCACAAGCCGGCGAAGGACGCTGTCGCCGCATTCCGGGAGGCAAGAACGGCTGTGAACACGCGCCTCACCTGGATTTGCCATGGCGCAACGGCAGCAAGCCGCAAGGCCCTGTTCCCGCTCGACGAACCGCTGGAGGACAATGCAGTGGAGGAGGCCGGCAGGATGATCGCTCTGACCCGCGCCGACCGTATTGCCACGAGCCCCGCCTTGCGCGCCCGTCAGACTGCTGACGCGCTCCGCCTCGAAGCCCGGATAGATCAGGCGCTTTGCGACTGCGACCACGGCCGCTGGGCCGGCAGGTCGATCACGGCGATCGGGACCGAAGAGCCGGAGAACCTCATGGGCTGGATGAGCGATCCGGAAGCAGCCCCGCATGGCGGCGAGAGCCTTCTTGATCTACGCACGCGCATCGCCGGCTGGATGGATGGCCAGACCGTCCTCGGCGGCCACGTCATTGCAATCAGCCATGCGGCCGTCATCCGGGCAGCGATCGTGCATGTGCTGCAGGCGCCACTTTCCTCCTTCTGGTTGAGCGACGTCGAGCCGCTTTCCGTCATCCGCATGACCAGCAACGCACAGCGCTGGTCTCTGCGCTTCCAGCATTAGAAACTGCTGATCTTATCCAGCTTTGCACAAGCAAATCGCGTCATCTCTGTTGAACCCGGCTTTGCGGGGACTACTTCCTTGTCCCAAGGAGATGGAAGAATGACATATGATTGGAGTGGCGAGCGCACGCGACGACTGCGTTTCATGCGTGTCGCCACAGTCACGGTTCTGGTCGGTCTCATCGTCAGCGTTCCGCTGCTGATCGTCACCGCCTGAAGCACGAGAAAGGGCGAGCGATGCATTAGCACGCTCGCCTTCGTTCTTTTCCCGCATCGGCCGGTCTCCCGAACCAAGGGGATCGCGCTGACAACGACGCCCTGGTTGGCCACAAGCCCTGACGGGTCTCTCTGCGGCACAGCAACAGGCTGCCGCCTCCGATAATTCGCCTTCTGGTTTCAACAAACATTTCAGACTTTCGTGATATTTCCGCGAAGGTGGAGATGGAGAAGGCAATGCCGGTGTTTTTCCAAAGCAGGGCCGGACGGCAATGCGTATCGATCGTGGTGTCTGGAGTGACCCTCTGGCTTCTCGGCACGCTGCTGCAGCTCGACGACAGCCTGGTCGCCTTCATGACTGGTTTCGACGAGTACGGCGCCGACAAGCTCGTTCTGGCGCTCGGCATCGCCGGCGCCATGAGCTTCATCTATTCGGTGCTGCGCATCGCCGACCTGCGCAAGGAAATGGAACTGCGCGCCGCCGCCCAGGCAAAGGCCGATTGGACCGCAACCCACGACCATCTGACCAAGCTGCCGAACCGATACGCCTTCGAGCGCAAGATCCTTTCACGGCCGATCAAGGACGACGAGGCCGAGATCGAGGAGTGGGACCGCAACGTCACCATCTTCTCCGTCGACCTCGACGGCTTCAAGAAGGTCAACGATCTCGTCGGCCACAAGGGCGGCGATGTCCTGTTGATCGAGGTCGCCAGACGCATCTGCGCGCTCGGCAATGCCGATTGCGTCTATCGCTTCGGCGGCGACGAATTTATCATAGTCGCCTTCGCCCTGACGGCGCAGCGCGAGGAGCGTTTTGCCAAGCTGCTGATCCAGGCCGTCACCCGACCGATCCATATCGATGGCTTTGCCGTCGAAGTCGGCGCCAGCGTCGGCTATGACCGCTGGGCCGAGGGAGCCGAGCCGCTGGAAGATGCCGCCCACCGTGCCGACCTCGCCATGTACGAGGCGAAATCGCGCGGACCCAACCACTATTTCGTCTTCGAACCTTCGATGCAGAATAAGGTAACGGAACGCGCCGCGCTGGAAACCAGGCTGCGCGCCGCGATCTCCAACAAGGCGATCAAGCCCTTCTATCAGCCGCTCATCGACCTGAAGACCGGCCAGCTCTGCGGATTCGAGGCGCTGGCGCGTTGGATCGGCGACGACGGCGTCAATATTCCGCCGCCGGTCTTCATCGATATCGCCGAGGAAACCGGCATGATCACCGCATTGTTCGAGGACCTTCTCACCCAGGCCTGCAGCGACGCCCTCACATGGCCGGAGCATGTGATGTTGTCCTTCAACGTTTCGCCGGTGCAGATGGAAGACAAATTGTTGACGTCGCGCATTCTCAAGGTCCTTTCGGCAAGCCGGCTGCCGCCGCAGCGCCTGGAAGTGGAGATCACCGAAAACGCGCTGATTCAGGATCCCGCTGTCGCAGCAGCCATTCTCGACGAGCTGCACGCCGCCGGCATCCAGATCGCGCTCGATGATTTCGGCACAGGCTATTCGAGCCTCGCCCAGCTCGCCCGCTATCGTTTCGATAAGATCAAGATCGACAAAAGCTTCATCGCCACCTATCGCGACGACGAGCGCCAAGAAAAGATCGTCCGCGCCATGCTCGGCCTCGGCAGGAGCCTCAACATCAAGACGACGGCCGAAGGCATCGAGGAGCACGGCCAGCTCGCCTTCCTGCTGCAGCTTGGCTGCGACATCGGCCAGGGCTATCTCTTCGGCAAGGCGATGCCCGCCGCCGAGGCGGGCATCTTCATCAGCGATCGCAATGCCAGTCTGGCCTCCACGGCCTGACGGAATGCACTAACCTTTTGTTTTGACGCAATTCCAGGACAACCGCTTCGCGCTTTGCCGGGAGTTTTCTCTAAAAAACCTGGCGCATGATCACGAACAGCACGAAGGCGATCGCAATCGAGGCCGGCAGCGTAAGCACCCAGGCCATCAGCATGTTGCGCACGGTCGACCATTGCAGGCCGCAACCGTTCGCCGCCATGGTGCCGGCAACGCCTGATGACAGCACATGCGTGGTCGAGACCGACAGACCGAGATGATCTGCCGAAGCGATGGTGACCATCGCCACGACTTCGGCTGCCGCGCCCGGACCATAGATCAGATGCTATAGAGCGCCTTGTAGCGCACCAGGAGCTTCATGACCAGCAGGGGAACAACGGACAGGCCGAAGCCGATCAGCGGAGAGATCAAAAGCGACAGGCCGATATTGGTCGCCTGCGACCAGTCGACGCCGCTGGTCGCAGTGCCTGCCGGCGCCAGGAACTGATTGGCGAGGCCGACGCCGATGGTCGAGCCGACCAAAGATATTAACCGTTGCAAGCTGCCCGTCTCGGCATATTCATGAAGGACGCTGTGTCACAATGCCGGCCGGACAAGATGATAGGCTGGGCAGTGACAAAACGCACGGGCGGGTGAATAAATGCCTTTCCGTCAGGAGCCGCGGCACTAAGTTCGGCTATCGTCACGCGCGCGGAGTCTTAGAAAACATGGCATCGACCGACCTGCTACTGACCTTCAATGCCGGCTCCTCCACGGTCAAGATCGGCATCTTCGCGACTGAAGGAACCGAGGCGAGGCGTATCGGCAAGGGCGTCATCGATTTCCGCGCCGAACCACTGTCGCTCAACCTGACGAAAGGACCGCAGATAATCGAGATGCCGTTGAAGGCCGAGGTGACGGAAGATCTGCACGGCGTCATCGATGAGACCTTAGCGCTTCTTGCCGATCATTTCGACATGACCGCCACGCGCGCTGCCGGCCACCGTGTCGTCCATGGCGGCGACCGCTTCACGAGAGCGATCACCCTCGACGCCGCCGCTACCGATGCCGTCGATGCGCTGACCCCGCTTGCGCCCCTGCACCAGCCGCAGGCGCTGCGTTTCATCCGCGCGCTCAAGCATCTGAAGCCGCATCTTGCCCAGACGGCCTCCTTCGACACCGCCTTCCATGCCACGCAGGACGATCTCGTTCGCCGCTTCGCCATTCCCCGCATGCTGCATGACGAAGGCATCAAGCGCTACGGCTTCCACGGCCTGTCCTATAAATTCATCGCCGGCGAGCTTCGCCGCAAGGCGTCGCGCGCGGCAAAAGTGGTTGTCGCCCATCTCGGCAGCGGTGCCAGCCTCTGTGCACTGGATGAGGGCATCAGCCGCGACTGCAGCATGGGCTTTTCGACGCTCGACGGAATCCCGATGGCGACGCGCCCGGGCTGGCTCGATCCAGGCGTCATCCTGCATCTGGCCGGTGAGAGGAAACAGTCCTTCGAGGAGATCGAGGACCTGCTCTATCATCGCTGCGGCCTGCTCGGCGTCTCCGGCATCAGCGCCGATACACGCGACCTGTTGAAGGATGGACGGCTGGAGGCGCGCCAGGCGATCAACCTCTTCACACTGCGCATTGCCGGCGAAATCAGCCGCATGGCGGCGACGTTGAATGGCCTTGACGCCATCGTCTTCACCGCCGGCATCGGCGAGCATCAGCCGGAGATCCGCGCAGGCGTGGCCAGGCGACTGTCCTGGCTTGGCCTCGAAATCGACGAAAAGGCCAATGCCGCCAATGATTTCACGATCAGCATGCGGGAAAGCCGCATCCTCGTTCATGTCGTTGCGACCGATGAAGAGCAGGTTATCGCCGAGGAGGCGCTGTCCCTTCTTGGCAGTGGCTGATCCAGATCAACAACAGGCCGACGCCGTCCGGTAGAATTGACGTTGAACAAGTTTTCGAACGGGAGAAATCCATGGAAAAGCATGTCTCGACCGCCGCCCTGACCGATGCCGAACTCACCCTCATCGACCGCTATTGGCGCGCCGCCAACTATCTCTCCATCGGCCAGATCTATCTGCTGGCCAATCCACTGCTGCGCGAGCCACTGAAACCAGAGCACATCAAGCCTCGCCTGCTCGGCCATTGGGGCACGACACCCGGCCTCAACTTCATTTATGCGCATCTGAACCGTCTCATTCGCGCCCGCGACCTCGATATCATCTACATGTGCGGCCCCGGCCATGGCGGGCCGGGCATGGTCGCCAACACCTATCTCGAAGGCATCTACAGCGAGATCTATCCCGATATTTCCGAGGACGCAGAGGGCATGCGCAAGCTCTTCCGGCAGTTCTCCTTCCCCGGCGGCATTCCGAGCCACGCGGCACCCGAAACGCCCGGCTCGATCCATGAGGGCGGCGAACTCGGTTACGCCCTCGTCCATGCCTATGGCGCCGCCTTCGATAATCCCGATCTGATCGTTGCCTGCGTCATCGGCGACGGGGAAGCCGAAACCGGGCCGCTGGCTGCGAGCTGGCATTCCAACAAATTCCTCAATCCCGCCCGTGACGGTGCCGTGCTGCCGATCCTGCATCTGAACGGCTACAAGATCGCCAATCCGACCATTCTTGGCCGCGCCAGTCATGAGGATTTGCAGAGCCTCTTCGAAGGCTACGGCTACGAACCTTTCTTCGTCGAGGGCCACGAGCCGCGCGACATGCACCAGCAGATGGCCACGACCTTCGACAGGGTCTTCGACCGCATTCGCGAAATCCAAGACGAAGGCCGCAATGGCAAGGCGCCCGATATCTGCCCACGCTGGCCGATGATCGTGCTGCGCAGCCCGAAAGGCTGGACAGGACCGAAGGAAGTCGACGGCAAGAAGGTCGAAGGTTTCTGGCGCGCCCATCAGGTGCCGGTCTCCAATTGCCGCGAGAACGAAGGGCATCGCAGGATCCTCGAGGACTGGATGCGGGGCTATGATCCGGAGGACCTGTTCAGTGCCGACGGCCGGCTGAAACCCGAACTGCGGGCGCTAGCCCCAGTCGGCGAGCGCCGCATGGGCGCCAATCCGCATGCCAATGGCGGCTTGCTGCGCAGGGAACTCGATGTTCCCGATATCCGCGATTATGCGGTCGATATCGGCAAGCGCGGCAGCGCCATGGTGCAGTCGACGGAAATCCTCGGCCATTACCTCCGTGACACGATGAAGCGCAACGCGAAGGCCGCCAATTTCCGTATCTTCGGCCCCGACGAGACGGAATCGAACCGCCTCGGCAGCGTCTTCGAAGTCACCGACCGTGTCTGGATGGAGGGTATCGAGCCTTACGATGTCCACCTCTCCCGCGACGGCCGTGTCATGGAGGTGCTGAGCGAACATCTCTGCCAGGGCTGGCTGGAAGGCTATCTGCTGACCGGCCGGCACGGCCTGTTCTCCTGCTACGAGGCCTTCATCCACATCATCGATTCCATGTTCAACCAGCACGCCAAGTGGCTGAAGGTGACGCGGGAACTCGAGTGGAGAAAGCCGATCTCGTCGTTGAACTACCTGTTGACCTCGCATGTCTGGCGTCAGGACCACAACGGCTTCAGCCATCAGGATCCCGGCTTCGTCGACCTCGTCGCCAACAAGAAGGCCGATATCGTCCGCATCTACCTGCCGCCGGATGCCAATACCCTGCTCTGGGTCGGCGACCATTGCCTGCGCACCTATGACCGCATCAACGTCATCGTCGCCGGCAAGCAGCCGGAGCCGCAATGGCTGTCGATGGACGAGGCAGTGAAACATTGCGAGGCCGGCATCGGCATCTGGCACTGGGCGAGCAACGAGGACGACACCATCCAGCCCGATCTCGTCATGGCCTGCGCCGGCGACGTGCCGACCATGGAGACGCTTGCCGCCGTCGGTCTGCTGCGCAAGGCCATTCCGGAACTGAAGATCCGCACCGTCAACGTCGTCGATCTCCTGGCACTGCAATCCAGGGATCAGCATCCGCACGGCCTGACCGACCAGGCCTTCGACGCGATCTTCACCACCGACAAGCCTGTCATTTTCGCCTATCACGGCTATCCCTATCTCATTCACCGCCTGACCTATAAACGCACCAACCACCGCAACATCCACGTCCGCGGCTTCATCGAGGAAGGCACGACGACGACCCCCTTCGACATGACCGTCCTCAACGAACTCGACCGTTTCCACCTCGCCATCGAAGCGATCGAGCGTGTGCCGGGCCTGAAGGAAAAAGCTGGCGAAGCGCTCGCCGCCTTCCGCGGCAAGCTTGCGGAGCATCACGACTATGTGCGTGAATATGGCGAGGACATGCCGGAGGTGCGAAACTGGAAATGGCCGACGGCGTGAAGCGAAAACCAAACGGAATCGCACGGAACTGGTCGGCGGAGATCATCCGGTGGAAACAATCGTCAAGCAAAGTCTAAAGTTGGTGAAAACCATCGGCGCACTGTTCCTGGAAGACCGCATCGTAGGCTATGTGTCTCAAGCAAGCTTCAAGGCCGTCGACCGAGGAAACGACATGAAAAGTTTCGCTGCCACGCTTACCGCCGCCCGGCTGGAAAAGGCGCTCGCCTTCTACATGACGCCCGAAGCCCAGCGCGATGGCTCAGACGATACCGTCAAGTCAGCTGAGCAACGAGATGCATACGAGACCCGCGCCGGCGAACGCGCCCGCAACACGGAAGAGGGCGTCGAAGCCTGGTAAACCGGGCAACCTTGCGGATGACCTATACACCTTCAAGTCGAACCTTCTCGTTCATGCGCCAGACCCGCGGCGTTTCTCCGGTGTATTTAACGAAGAAGCGCGAGAAATAGGCGGGATCGGCAAAGCCGAGCCGAAATCCGATCTCCTGAACGCTGCCCAGCGTAAAAACCAGCTGGCGTTTCGCCTCTTCGACGAGTTTGCCGGCGATCAATTCATGCGGCGTGTTGCCGGTCATCGACCGGACGATACGGGTGAGATGTGTCGGGGAAAGCCCAAGCTCCCTGGCGTAGAAGGACGCGGGTTTGTGTGATCGGAAATGTTGCTGGATAAGCTCGCTCAGCATTTCCATCCGCCGCTCGTTCTCGTTTGACGCAAGCTCGTGCGCATTCCCCTCATGGGAGATCCTCGCCGTCAGCCGCAGCGCCAAGGCGACATAGGCGGCCAAGGCCTCGTTGCGGCCGCTGCGGCGGTTTTCGAATTCGTCGCCCAGCCGCTTCAACGTCTGCATGACATAGGCTGCCTCGGCATTATCGGGATCGAGCGGCGTCAGATGCGGCGTAGCAAACCATTCGCCGAGGTGGCTTCGCTCGCCGGGCGGATGGCTGAGGTGCGATCTCAACAGGGTGATCACCAGGCCGTCGATATCGCGTGAAAAACGAAAGCCGTGATTGAGCCCAGGCGGCACAGTGATGATAGCCGGCGGACGGATGGCATGGCTCTTTTCGCCGAAGATCGCGTCGCCCGAACCGCCTTCAATGTATAATATCTGAAAGAAACTCTCGTGACGGTGCGGGCGAATCTCCCATTGATGCAAGCTGCTGCGGGAGCGAATTGTTTCGCAATGCAACCAAAAATCGGGCTTTCGCCCGGTATTCTCACCGTAGAGTTCGTAGGTAGGGACATGTCTGCTCATAGGGCTCCTCCCGCACCAATGTTCGATTAGTGCAATTTTTCGGTCGGGATGTCCATTGCTGCGGCAAGCGCGACACGGCAGAATCTGGCAAAACGCAAAAATGCAGGGAGGAAGCATTTGCGAACTCAGATCGCCATCATCGGTTCGGGACCCTCCGGCCTGCTGCTCGGCCAGCTTCTGACCGAAGCCGGCATCGACAATGTCATTATCGATCGTGTGAACAAGGATTACATCCTCGGCCGGGTTCGTGCCGGCGTTCTGGAGGAAGGCACCGTCGGGCTGCTGGATCAGGCAAAAGCCGGGACGCGGCTGCATGCCGAGGGCCTGCCGCATGACGGTTTCTCATTGGCCTTCGACGGACGCGACCATCGCATCGACCTCCACGAATTGACCGGCGGCAGACGCGTGACGGTTTATGGACAGACCGAAGTGACGCGCGATCTCATGGAGCGGCGTGAAGCGAGCGGCTCCCTGTCGATCTACGATGCCGTCGATGTCGCGCCGCATGATTTCGACGGCCACTCTCCCTTCGTCACCTATGTGAAAGATGGTGTTGCCAAGCGCATCGATTGCGACTTCATCGCCGGCTGCGACGGGTTTCACGGCGTCAGCCGCAAGGCCGTCGCGGAACGGGCGATCAGGAGTTTCGAGAAGGTCTATCCCTTCGGCTGGCTGGGGGTCCTTGCCGACGTGGCGCCTGTCAGTCATGAACTGATCTACGCCAACCATCCAAGGGGCTTTGCGCTCTGTTCGATGCGCTCGACGACCCGCAGCCGCTACTACATCCAATGCGCGCTCGACGAGAAGATCGAGGAGTGGAGCGACGATCGCTTCTGGGACGAGTTGAGACGGCGTCTGCCGGTGCATCACGCCGAGGCCTTGGCGACCGCGCCGTCCTTCGAGAAATCGATCGCGCCGCTGCGCTCCTTCGTCGCCGAACCGATGCGTTTCGGCCGGCTTTTCCTGGTCGGCGACGCCGCCCATATCGTCCCGCCGACCGGCGCCAAGGGACTGAACCTTGCCGCCAGCGACGTTCATTATCTTTTCTCCGGGCTGATCGAGCATTACCGCGAGGGATCGGATGGCGGCATCGACGCCTATTCGCAAAAAGCGCTCGCCCGCGTATGGAAAGCCGTGCGGTTTTCCTGGTGGATGACGACGATGATGCATCGTTTTCCGGATAGCGGGGATTTCGACCAGAAGATCCAGGAAGCAGAACTCGACTATCTCACCCATTCCCGCGCCGCCTCGACGGCGCTTGCGGAGAACTATGTGGGACTGCCATTCTGATAGGAGTGTCTGAGGTGGGCCATCGACCAGAATTCGACCGTAGAACCGGCCGCCGATAGTTCCGCTCTTCGAGCCAAAATCATAATTGTACAGTTATGGATTACGGTATTTATTTCATTTTACATCACCATTTCGCATGAGAGGTTAGCGCTAAATTTCCAGCGGCTAGCGAATACGGCGCCGGAGTGCGCCAAAAAGGGAGAGAGAGAATGAAGAAACTATTTCTGGCCGCCATTGCGGCAGTCGCCATGGGCACGAGCGCCTATGCCGACACCATCAAAGTCGGGGTCATCGGGCCGTTCTCCGGTCCGTTCGCGCTGCAGGGCAAGAACTTCAAGGCCGGCATCGATGCCTATATGGCGGTCAACGGCAACACGGTCGGCAGCGATACGGTCGAGATCGTCTATCGCGACGTGCCGCAGGCCGATCCCGCCCAATCCAAGGCGCTGGCGCAGGAACTGATCGTCAAGGAGAAGGTCCAGTATCTGGCCGGCTTCTACTTTACGCCCGATGCCATGGCGGTGACGCCGATCCTGAAGCAGGGCAATGTGCCGATGGTCATCATGAACGCCGCCACCTCGGCGATCGTCACCAAGAGCCCGCTCGTCGTCCGCACCTCGTTTACCACCTGGCAGACCTCGACGCCGATCGCCAAGGTCGCCTTCGACGCCGGCGTCAAGAAGGTGATTTCCGTTGTCAGCGATTACGGCCCCGGCATCGACGCCGAGAACGCTTTCAAGGCCGGCTTCGAAAAGGCCGGCGGCCAGGTGGTCGAGGCGATCCGCATGCCGCTTGCGACCAACGATTTCAGCCCGATCATGCAGCGCATCAAGGATTCCGGCGCTGAGGGCGTGTTCGCCTTCCTGCCGTCCGGTCCGACGACGCTCGGCTTCGTCAAGGCTTACAACGACAATGGCCTGAAGGCTGCCGGCATCAAGTTCTTCGCGCCGGGTGACCTCACGCAGGAATCCGATCTGCCGGCGCTCGGCGATGCCGCACTCGGCATTCAGACGACCTTCCACTACGCCGTGTCGCACGATTCTCCCGAGAACAAGGCTTTTGTCGAGGCGGCAACCAAAGCGATCGGCAACAAGGCCGAACTCTCCTTCCCCTCAGTCAGCGCCTATGACGGCATGCATGTCATCTACAAGATGATCGAGGCGACGGGCGGCAAGCAGGATGCTGAGAAGGCCGTCGATGCGGTCAAGGGCCTTGCCTGGACGAGCCCGCGCGGCCCGGTTTCGATCGATCCGGAAAGTCGTCACATCACGCAGAACATCTATCTGCGCGAAGTGACGAAAGCCGATGACGGGACCTACATCAACAAGGAGGTCCAGACTTTCGAGAAGCAGGGCGATCCGGGTCTGGCCGCCGTCAAGTAACATCGAGCGTCAAGACAGGTGACGGGCTTGGCCTGCGATCAGGCCGAGCCCGTCGCTTGGAAGCAAGGTATTCCCATGCAGACAGTCTTCAGCATAGCCGTCGACGCCCTTGCCTATGGCATGGTGCTGTTCGTGATATCGATCGGCCTTTCGGTGACCATGGGGCTGATGCGTGTCGTCAACCTGGCCCATGGCGCCTTCGCAATGATCGGCGGCTATATCGCCTCCTATGTCGCACGCGATCTCGGCCTTGGTTATGCCGCGGCGGTCATCGCCGCCGTTGCCATCACGATCATCGTCGCCATTCCGATCGAGCGTTTTCTCTACCGCCGGATCTATGGCGCCCCGGAACTGACCCAGGTGCTGATGACCATCGGCATCACCTTCTGCGTCATCGGCATCGCCAATTATGTCATGGGGCCGACGCTGAAGACCATACCGCTTGCCGGTGCGCTGCAGGGGTCAGCCGATCTCGGCTTCCGAACCATTCCCGTTCACCGGCTTTTCGTCATCCTCTGCGGCCTCGCCGTGGCGCTCGCCCTCTGGTTTACGATCGACAGGACGAGCTTCGGCGTCAAGCTGCGCGCCTCCGTCGATGATGCGGCAATGGCTGCGGCACTCGGCGTGCGCACCGAGATCATCTATGCGGTGAGCTTTGCCGTTGCCGTCGGACTTGCCGCCTTCGGCGGCGTGGTCGGCGCCGAACTCCTGCCCGTCGAACCCTATTACGCGCTACGCTACATGGTGACCTTCCTGGTCGTCGTCTCCGTCGGCGGCGCGGGCTCCATTCCGGGTGCACTGATCGCCTGCCTGCTGCTGGGTGCGATCGATACGACAGGGCGGTATCTGATGCCGGAATTCGGCGAATTCTTCTTCTATCTCGCCGTGATCACAATCATCTGCGTCTTCCCGCGCGGCCTTGCCGGAAGGGCAAAATAAGATGGCGCTTGTCATGAACGACGAAACCGAAGGTCTCCAGCATCGTCGCGGCTTTATCGGCCGCGATCTTATCGGACTAGCGGTCATCATAGCCATTGCCGCGATCGGCTATTTCGCCTTCCCCGATAATCTCGCCCTTCTTACCCGGATGATCACGATCGCGTTGCTCGTCCTGTCGCTCGATCTCGTGACCGGTTATTGCGGCGTCGCAACGCTCGGCCATGCAGCACTTTTCGGCTCCGGCGCCTATGCCGCCGGGATCCTGTCGGCGCATTACGGCATCAATGACCCGCTGCTGATGATGCTGGCCGGCGTTGCCGGCGGCGCGGTTGCCGGGCTGCTCTGCGGCGCCATCATCCTGCGTGCGCATGGGCTGCCGCAGCTGGTGCTGTCGATTGCGCTGATCAACCTCTTCCATGAATTCGCCAACAAGGCCTCGTCCTGGACAGGCGGCAGCGACGGACTTTCCGGCATTGCGCCGGACCCGGTCTTCGGCCTCTTCGAATTCGATCTCTACGGTCACACCGCCTTCTTCTTCGGAATGGCGCTGCTGCTGATCGTCTTCGTGCTGCTGAGGGTTCTGGTCCGCTCGCCCTTCGGCATGCTCTGCCGCGCCATCAAGCAGGACCCGCTGCGCATCCGCGCCATGGGCGCTTCGCCGAAGGCAGCTCTCATCAGGATGTACGCGATCTCCGGCGCCGTTGCCGGTGTCGGCGGCGCCTTGAACGCGATTTCGACACAGGTCGTCGGCCTCGACAGTCTGTCTTTCACGCAGTCGGCCGAAGCGCTGGTCATGCTGGTCCTCGGCGGCACCGGTTCTCTCTTCGGAGCGCTTTCCGGCACTGTCATCTTCATGCTCTTCGAGGACTATGTCTCCGCCGCCAATCCCTTCCATTGGCTGACCATGGTCGGTGCGCTGCTGATAGCCGTCGTACTCTTTGCGCCGAAAGGTCTCTATGGCACGGCCGCAGCCTTCGTTAGCCGCCGCAGGGAGCAGCGCTGATGAGCCGGGTCTTCGAAGTCGCCAATCTCAAGAAAGCCTTCGGCGGCCTGGCCGTCACCAATAATGTCTCGCTCACCATGTCGCCTGGCGATCGGATCGCGCTGATCGGCCCGAACGGCGCCGGCAAGACCACCTTCGTCAACCTCGTGACCGGCAATCTATCGCCCGATTCCGGCGAGGTTCGTCTCGGCGGCGAGGTGGTGACGAAGGTCGATGCGATCGGCAGGGTCAGACGCGGTCTTGTCCGCTCCTTTCAGGTGACGCGGCTCTTCCAGGACATGACGCCGGCCGAACATGTGGGACTTGCCGTCCTTCAGCGCGATGGAAAGACCGGGCACATGTTCGGCAATTTCCTGCGTATGCCCGATGTCATGGCGGAGGTCGAGGATCTCCTTGGAAAACTCGGACTGGCTTTCCTGATGCATCGCAAGGTCAGCGAAATCGCCTATGGCCAGCAGCGGCTTCTCGAGATCGCCGTGGCGCTGGCGCTGAAGCCGAAAGTGCTGCTGCTCGACGAGCCGGCAGCCGGGGTGCCGCAGAGCGATACCGGCCGCATCGAGCAGGCGCTGGCCGATCTGCCCGCCGATCTCGCCGTGCTGATGATCGAACACGACATGGATCTCGTCTTCCGTTTTGCCAGACGCGTCATCGTTCTTGCCGCCGGCGCGATCATCTTCGATGGCCTGCCGGAAGACGTCACCAAGGATGCGCGCGTGCGCGAGGCCTATCTCGGGAGCTATGCCAATGCCAGCCCTGTCGCTTGAGGTCGAGAACCTGTCGGCCGGATATGGGCCGACGAGAGTGCTCGAAGGCATTTCCTTCTCCGTGCCGGCAGGCGCCCGGCTTGCCGTGCTCGGCCGCAATGGCATGGGCAAGACCACGCTGCTCGCGACGCTTGCCGGGCAGACCAGGCGATACGAGGGCAGCATCCGCCTCGGCGGTTCGGATGTCACGACGGCACCGAGCGCTGCACGCGCGCACAAGGGCCTCGGATATGTGCCGCAGGCACGCTGCGTCTTCCCGACGCTGACGGTCGAAGAAAACCTCTTCGTCGGCTTGAAGGCGCGACCGAAGACGGCGCTGGAGGAAGCCTATGCGATGTTCCCGCGCCTAAAGGAGCGCCGCCTCAACCTCGGCAGCCAGCTTTCCGGCGGCGAGCAGCAGATGCTCTCCACCGCCCGCACCATTCTCGGCCGCCCCTCCGTCCTGCTGCTCGACGAACCGCTGGAGGGCCTTGCGCCCGTTATCTGCGAGGAACTGATGGCCGCCTTTACCGACCTCGCCAAGACGGGAGACATGACCATTCTGCTGGTCGAACAGCGCATCCAGAGCGCGCTCGATTTTGCCGATCAGGTCGTCATTCTCGAACGAGGACGACTGGCCTGGACCGGAACGCCGGAAAATCTCACCAGGGATCACGAGGCTGTCGAAAGCCTGCTCGGGGTTGGCGGCCTGCATTGATTGATGGTCGGCAGACGTTTGGGCTCTGCCGATCGGCCCCATTCCGCCTTCAAGGTTGCTCCTGGCACGCCGAGCGATTCATGCAGTATATCGTCATGACGACGTCATCATTGGCCTGTCATTATTATCCTGCTTGAAAGTTTTCCGCTGGACGAGCTGATGGATCGCCTGAAAACGCGAGAAACACCATGATCGATGAAGCGGCAGCAGCGTAAGACAAGACGTAAAATCCTGGCTTCATAAACAGGATCGGCATTCGAGCCGCTCTCTTTACTTGAATGCCTGAGGTGTAACCGATCGAAATCTGTTGGATTGACGGGTGGAATTGCTCTGGCGCTCCATCAATTGCGGTTGCCAGATACCCGATAAGGTTGCACAGTCGAATTGAACATCACACGGGAGGCAGAAATGGCAAACCACAAGCCGGTCGCAGGTGACGTATACTTGCCTGTTTTCGATATCAACGACCCGATCAGCGGCGACATTCTCGAAAATACCAGTTCCACCGATGTCGACGGAGATGCGGTACGCCTCAATTTCGTGAATGGACAACGCATTCCGCAGCCGGCCAATGGATCCCCGGCCACAAGCACGACGATCGAAGGAGAGTATGGTACGCTCACCGTTTACTCCGACGGCAGCTACACCTATGCGGTCGATCACTCCAACCCGGTGGTCGTAGCGCTCGGACCGGGAGATGAGCTGGTCGAAAAATTCACCTTCAAGATATCAGACGGCAAAGGCGCCACCGATGTCGGCGCGTTCAGTATTGCAATAGATCTGCCGGAACGCGGCGATGTGTTCGCCAACTTCGAGGATGTTGGCCAAAGTGACTTCCCAACTGGCTACAAAGGCTTCGATTGGGGCGCCTGGCGGGACGGAGACGATGCAACGGTGCAGGAGGGCGCCGACGGCAATCACCATCTTTCGGGCGGCGTATTTTGGACGCCGATCTATTCGGCCGATGGCGGACCCTTTCAGATCGAGCAATTCGAGGTTGCCAACGGCACGTCCGACTATGACAACGTTCTGACGATCGAAGGCCAGTTGAACGGCAATATCGTCTTCTCGACCACGGTCACCGTGACCGCCGACAGCATGGAAGCCCCCCAACTGATCGATCTCAGCGCCTATGGCGACATCGACTATCTCCTGCTCGACACCAACCCGATCATCACGGAAACGAGCGGACCGGATTATTATGGTGCGAAATACGACAACTTTCATTTCCTCGTTTGACGGGGAATGAAAGGGCGTCGCATCGCCGAAATCTTGCAGTTTTCCGAGCGCGCTCTGCAGTGCCGATCTCATAGCAATTTCTTGCGATAGCTGACGGGCCTGCGTCTTGCTAGCATGAAATTCGTCTGAGGAGGCACCGTGATGCTGGGATGGAGGAAATGATGCAGCCAGTCGGGATGAGGTTAGCGGCGGTCATGTTTTCGCTTGCCGTATGGGCTATTATTATCGCCGTCGCATCCCACCTTTGGGCGACGAAGATGCCTGTATTGCTTTTGACGCTCTACAGATAGGCCTGTCCTCGGCATTGGTGGAAATGATGCAGATCAGGGGCCAAATTGGTTTTGCCCCCTCGCCGCCACGTTTGGCGCTGCTACCAATCTGCTAGCAGAGACTTCGGAACCGGCTCAAAATCGAGCCGCAAAAATCGCTAATTCTGCAATAACGAGATGGTAGCGGAGGAGGGATTTGAACCCCCGACACAAGGATTATGATTCCTCTGCTCTGACCTACTGAGCTACTCCGCCACTGGTCAACGATACCCGCTCGCGAAGCGATGCCGGTTCGTGGGATGAGCGGCTTATAAGGTGCGCTTCGGCTTTGTGTCAAGCGCATGATCGAGAAAAACGGTGGGCTTTGCCGCCTCCCGTTTCCGATGGGTTTCAGGCGGCGACGGGGCTGGCCAGAAGGGCCTTCAGGCAGGCTTCCGCCGAAGGTTCGCGCTCGGAGCGCTCGATGAAGCCGCCACCGAAGACGCGGGCGTTGTCGCCGGGCGCCGAATAAAGCGCGCAGGCCTGGCCGGGCGCGATGCCCGCCTCGCCGACCGTCAGGTCGACATAGGTACCGGTTGCATCGACATGCAGCACGGCGGGCGCCGGCGCCCTCGTCGAGCGGACCTTGGCGTAGCAGGCAAAGCCCTTGCCGGCGGCTGCTTCCGAAAGTGTCTCGTCGCCCAGCCAGTTGACGTCGCGCAGGTAGACGCGGTGCGTTTCCAGCGCCTCTTTCGGCCCGACGATGACGCGGCGCGAGCGGGCGTCGAGAAAGACGACGTAGAGCGGCTCGCCGGTGGCGATGCCGATGCCGCGGCGCTGGCCGATCGTGAAGTGCAGGATGCCCTCATGGCTGCCGAGCACGCGGCCATCGAGATGGACGATTTCGCCGGCGAGCGCCGCATTCGGCTTCAGCTTGGTGATGACGTCGGAATATTTGCCCTGCGGCACGAAGCAGATGTCCTGGCTGTCGGCCTTCTTGGCAACGACGAGGCCCATCTCTTCGGCGAGCCTGCGGGTTTCGGCCTTCGGCAGGCCGCCTAGGGGGAAGCGGAGATAATCGATCTGTTCCTGCGTCGTCGCGAAGAGGAAATAGCTCTGGTCGCGGTCGGCATCGGCCGGGCGGAAAAGCGCGCGGCGGCCCGGATTCTCCGGCGAAGGGTTCAATCCCGAGCGGATATAGTGACCGGTCGCCAGCGCATCGGCGCCAAGCTCCTTGGCGGTCGCCAGAAGATCGGCGAATTTGACGGTCTGGTTGCAGGAAACGCAAGGGATCGGCGTTTCGCCCGCCACATAGCTTTCGGCGAAGGGGTTGATCACCGTCTCACGAAAGCGCTTTTCGTAATCGAGCACGTAATGCGGAATGCCGAGCGTTTCGCAGACGCGACGCGCATCGTCGATATCCTGGCCGGCGCAGCAAGAGCCGGCCCGGTGAACGGCGGCGCCATGATCGTAAAGCTGCAGCGTGATGCCGAGCACATCGTAACCCTGCTGTTTGAGAAGGCCGGCGACGACGGATGAATCGACGCCGCCCGACATGGCGACGACGACGCGGGTCTCTTCCGGCTTCTTGTCAAAATCCAGTGTGTTCAACGATGGTGCCAATTCTGCGCGGTCACGATCCGCCCTTGCGCTGCAATTGCGGCGGATTGCTGATCTCCGGCGGGATCGGCCGCCGTCTCTCGATGAGGCACCGATATAGAAAGGATTGTCCTTGGGCGCAAGGGGCAGCCTTCAGGCACCGATATTTCGCATTCCCCGTGAAGAGAAGGCGCAGCCGAAGCCGCGCCCTCGAGTGGGGGTGCGGCTCAGGTGCCGATCAGCTTGTTGCAGGCGAATGCGATGCCCGGATTGGCGATGATGGCGGTTACGAGCGCCAGTCCGATCGTCGAGAATGAAAAGCGTTTCATAGACATTCTCCTTTCTAGCCCGCGACGATTATGCCGCTTCTGCCGCCCTTCTCAAAATGACGAATGCTTGATGGCATCAAGCGGCATGCCTCTGCCGGACGGCTGATCCCAGCTGCCGCGCAAGCACGTCTATCTGCGAGATGAAGCGGCCTTCAGCGCGCGGCCGTGGATCAGCGCCTCCGCCTCGTGCTGCGGCATCGGCCGGCCGAGCAGATAGCCCTGCACCTCGCTGAAGCCTTCTGCGCGCAGCTTCTGCAACTGCTCTTCCGTCTCGATCCCTTCGGCCAGCGTCGTCGCGTTAAAGCCGGAGCCTATGCCGACGACGGCGCGCACGATGGCGAGATTGCCCGCATCCGTCTCGATGCCCGAAACGAAGCTGCGGTCGAGCTTGATCTTGTCGAAGGGGAAGGACCGGAGATAGCTCAGCGACGAATAGCCGGTGCCGAAATCGTCGATGGCGATGCGGAGGCCGAGTTCCTTCAATGCGCGTAGCCGCGGCAGGCTTTGGTCGGCATCGGTCAGGAATACGGACTCGGTAATTTCGATTTCAAGCCGGTCGGCACTGAGGCCGGTCTCGTCGAGCGCCGCGACCACTGTCGAAAGCAGGCTCGCATGCCGAAACTGGCTGACGGAGAGATTGACGGCGATCCTCAGATGGGCGGGCCAGCCGGCGGCCGTACGGCAGGCTTCCCGGATCACCCAGTCGCCGATCGGCACGATGAGCCCGGTTTCCTCGGCGAGCGGAATGAATTCCATCGGCGCCACCAGCCCGCGCTTGGGATGGCGCCAGCGGATCAGCGCCTCGAAGCCGCCGATGCCGTCATTGTCGAGCTGCACGATCGGCTGGTAGTGCAGCTCGAACTGGCGCTTCTCCAGCGCCTCCCACAGCTCGGCGGTCATCACGTGGCGGCGCTCGGCGGCAAGCCGCATCTCCGTCTCGTAGAAACGATAGGTCGAGCGTCCGCTCTCCTTTGCGGCATAGAGCGCCAGATCCGCCTGCCGCATCAGCACATCCGCGTCGCCGGCATGATCGGGCGCCAAGGCGATGCCGATACTGCAGGTGACATGCTCCCGGGCGCCGTCGAGATCGAAGGCATGGCTCAGCGCCGTGAGCAGCCGCTGCGCAAAACGCCCGGCCCGCTTCGGTTCGTCGAGCTCCAGGACGACGGCGAATTCGTCGCCGCCGAGACGGGCGACGAGATCGTCCTCCTCCGCCAGCTGCAGCAGCCGCTCCGACACTTGGCAAAGCAGCGCGTCGCCGGCGGCATGTCCCTTGCTGTCGTTGATATGCTTGAAGTGATCGACGTCGATATAAAGCAGCGCGATCGCGCTGTCGGCGGTCGCTTCGACCGCCCGCTGGTTGATATGGTTTGAAAATGCCGCCCGGTTCGGCAGGCCGGTGAGCGAATCGTGCATGGCGAGATGGGCAAGCTTTGCCTCGACGGTGCGCTCCTCCGTCACGTCCTGCGAGATGCCGAGCAGATAACGCGGTGCATGGCCCTCCGGCGTCGGCAGCGCGCGTTTGACGGTGCGCAGGATGCGCGGCATGCCATCGGCGCGCAGCATCGTCTCCTCGAAGCTGATTGCCATATTGGCTTCGAAGGCCCGGCGATCCTGCTCGCGAAAGGCGTCTGTCTGACTGGGAGGAAACAGCGCCCGGTCGGTTTGGCCGACCACGTGCTCCGCCTTCATGCCGACGATATCGCCGCAGGCCTCGTTGAAGAGAACGTAGAGCCCGTCCGCTTCCATGTCCTTGACGAAGACGCCGACCGGCAGGTTGTCGACGATGCTATCGAGAAGCGAGCGCGTATCGCTCATCTGGCGTCTGGCGGCGTTGACCTCGCTGCGGTCCTGCACGATCGCCAGGATTGCGGCCCGGCCCTCGAAACGCACTTCTCGGCCATAGGTCAGCACTTCGAAGGTCTCGCCACTCGCCTTGAGGTGAACCCAGCGTTCCGCCTTTTCCATGTCGGTACGGCCGCTGACGGCGTCGCTCATCCGTTCCCGCTCATGCTCAGGGCGGATATCCAGAACCGTCATGCGCCGGTACTCGTCCGCCCCATAGCCGTAAAGTGCTGCCGCCGCCTCGTTGACGATGAGAAAGCGCAGCGATATCGGATCATAGACCCACATCGGCGACGGATGCGTTGCAAACAATGACCGGAAGTCGTCATTCGGTGCTTCGGTCTGCTCGGTCTTCTGCAAGGGGGCCATGGAAATTCGCGTGCGGTTGATGCCGATGACAGGGATATACTGGGAAAAGTTAAATAAAATCAGAATCATACTCAGGGTTAAACTTTAGGCTTTCGCCTTCAGAATGTGCAAAAGCGGCGGTTTGCCATCGCGATCTCGGTCCTCGATAAATATTTGAGGCACCACGGAACAATTCCCTCGATCGTCCGTTCTTGGGCATCGAAGTCGCAATCGAATTGCTGAGGAGGGTTTCATGGGCAGGTTCGGCACGACGACGGATTACAGCAGGATCAGACACTGGATCGAGGAGCGCGGCGGCCATCCCGCCCGGATCAAGAACGCACCGGACAGCGAAACCGTCCGCGTCGATTTTTCCTCTGAAACGCAGGAAGAGATTTCCTGGGACGAATTCTTCCAGGGTCTCGACGGTAGCAGGCTCGCCTTCCTTCACCGCACGAAGGCTGAAGACGATGTCGCCCGTTTCGGCAAAATCCTCCGCCGGAAACGACGGCACCACTAATGCATGTCGCCCAAAAGTGTGCAGCGGTTTTGGGACCACGACATGCATGAAATAAAGACTTAAAGCGCGACGCGCTGTGAGATTCACTTGCTCCTGACGCAGCAAAACCCGGCGCCGTTTCCAGCGCCGGGTTTTTCATTTCCTCGGGAGGAAAAACTCAGTCGATATTGAAGGTCAGCGGCTTTGCCTGGCGAACCGCCTGGTGGGCCGTCAACTCAGCCAGCACGGCGTCATCAACCTTGCCGTCGACATAGAGCAGCGCGATAGCGTCGCCGCCCTGTTTGTCACGGCCGAGCTGGAAGTTGGCGATGTTGACGCCGGCAGCACCAAGCGTCGTGCCGATGAAGCCGATCATGCCAGGGACGTCGGTGTTGGTGATATAGATCATGTGCGAGCCGACATCGGCATCGAGGTTGATGCCCTTGATCTGGATGAAGCGCGGCTTGCCGTCCGAAAACACCGTGCCGGCGACCGAGCGTGTCATGCTTTCGGTGGTCACCGTCAGCTTGATATAGCCGTCGAAGACGCCTGTCTTGTCGCGCTTGACCTCGGAAAGCACGATGCCCTTTTCCTTGATCATGATCGGCGCCGAAACCATGTTGACGTCGGCGACCTGCGGGCGGATGAGGCCGGCGAGCACTGCGCTCGTCAGTGCCCGCGTGTTCATGTTGGCGGTGATGCCGTCATAGAGGATTTCGATTTCCTTGATCGGCTCTTCGGTGACCTGGCCGACGAAGGCGCCGAGAACGTCGGCAAGGCGAATGAAGGGCTTCAGGATCGGCGCTTCCTCAGCCGTGATCGACGGCATGTTGATGGCGTTGGAGACCGCACCATTGACGAGGTAATCCGCCATCTGTTCGGCCACCTGCAAAGCGACGTTCTCCTGCGCCTCGGTCGTCGAGGCGCCGAGATGCGGCGTGCAGACGACGTTCGGCAGGCCGAAGAGCGGGCTTTCCTTGGCGGGCTCGACCTCGAACACGTCGAAGGCGGCACCCGCGACATGGCCCGACTTGATCGCTTCGGCAAGCGCTGCTTCATCGACCAGGCCGCCGCGGGCGCAGTTGATGATGCGCACGCCTGGCTTGGTCTTTGCCAGCGCTTCCTTGTTGAGGATGCCGCGCGTCTTGTCGGTCATCGGCACATGCAGCGTGATGAAATCGGCCCGGGCGAAAAGCTCTTCGAGTTCGACCTTGGTGACGCCCATCTCCTCGGCGCGCTCCTTGGAGAGGAACGGATCGTAGGCGACGACGTGCATTTTGAGGCCGATGGCCCGGGCGCAGACGATCGAGCCGATATTGCCGGCGCCGATGACGCCGAGCGTCTTGCCGGTGATCTCGACGCCCATGAACTTCGACTTCTCCCACTTGCCGGCCTGCGTCGAGGTATCGGCTGCCGGAAGCTGGCGGGCGACGGCGAACATCAGCGCGATCGCGTGTTCGGCCGTCGTGATCGAGTTGCCGAAGGGCGTGTTCATCACGATGATGCCGCGGCGCGAGGCGGCCGGGATATCGACATTGTCGACGCCGATGCCGGCACGGCCGACGACCTTGAGGTTCGTCGCCCCCTCGATGATCTTTTCCGTCACCTTGGTGGCGGAGCGGATGGCCAGGCCATCATACTTGCCGATGACTTCGAGCAGACGGTCTTTATCCTTGCCGAGCTGCGGTTCGAAATCGACTTCGACGCCGCGGTCGCGAAAAATCTGGACGGCGGTTTCCGACAATTCGTCGGATACGAGAACGCGAGGTGCCATGAGGGCCTCCTTCAAAAGTGTTCGGCGATGAATGAATCAGGAATGCTGCTCCGCTCTATGGCGGAGCCGAATGCGATCATCTCAGGCGGCGGCCTGATTAAGCTGCGCCTTCTGTGTTTCGAAGGCCCAGGAAAGCCAGGGCATCAGCTTCTGCATGTCGGATGCCTCGATCGTGGCGCCGGCCCAGATGCGCAGGCCCGACGGCGCGTCGCGGTAGTGGCCGACGTCATAGGCGACACCTTCCTTTTCCAAGAGACCGACCAGGCCCTTGGCGAAATTCGCCTGGCCGTCGTCGTCAAGCGCTGCGATGTCCTTGTCGACGATCTTCAGGCAGACCGAGGTGTTGGAGGCCGTTTCCGCCTTGACGGCGAGATTGGCGATCCAGTCGTTTGCCGCGACGAAATCGTGGATGACCTTGGCATTGGCATCGGCACGCGCAATCAGCCCCTTGAGGCCGCCGAGGCCCTTGGCCCAGACAAGCGCATCGATATAGTCCTCGACGCAGAGCATCGACGGCGTGTTGATCGTCTCGCCCTGGAAGATACCTTCCGTCAGCTTGCCGCCCGAGGTCATGCGGAAGATCTTCGGCAGCGGCCAGGCCGGCGTGTAGGTGACCAGACGCTCGACGGCGCGCGGCGAGAGAATGATGACGCCGTGGGCGCCCTCGCCGCCCAGAACCTTCTGCCAGGAGAAGGTGACGACGTCGAGCTTGGCGAAATCGAGAGCCTGCGCGAAAGCGGCCGAGGTGGCGTCGCAGATCGTCAGGCCCTTGCGGTTATCAGGGATGAAATCGGCATTCGGCACGCGCACGCCCGAGGTGGTACCGTTCCAGGTGAAGACGACGTCGCGGTCGAAATCGACGGCGGAGAGATCGGGAAGCTCGCCGTAACCGGCCTCGAGCTTGCGCACATCCTTGAGCTTCAGCTGCTTGACGACATCGGTGACCCAGCCGGCGCCGAAGCTTTCCCAGGCGAGCATATCGACGCCGCGTTCGCCGAGCAGCGACCAGAGCGCCATTTCGACGGCGCCGGTGTCGGACGCCGGAACGATGCCGATGCGGTAATCCGCCGGCACTTCGAGAATTTCACGGGTAAGGTCGATGGCCTGCTTGAGCTTGGCCTTGCCGACCTTCGCGCGGTGCGAACGGCCAAGGGCCGCGTCGGAAAGGGCTTCGAGCGACCAACCGGGGCGCTTCGAGCAGGGGCCAGAAGAAAAATGGGTATTGTGCGGACGGATGTCCGGCTTTGCGGTCTTCGCCATGATGCTATCCTCTCAGATAGAAAGCCCTTCGTTGGGGAAGGGTGTCCCGCCGCCGTGTGTATGGATCCGGCGCGTCATAGTCAAGATCGAAGTGTCGCGGGCGGAACATATTTTGGCGCAGGGCGGTAGGGCCGCAATACGAAAAGCCGCCCGGTTGGGGGCGGCTTTCAAATGTCTGGGAAATGGACTTACTTGTAGACAGGCTGCTGCAGCGGGATTTCCGGCGGCGGTTCGTAGCTCGCCTGGGCGCAGCCGCCGAAGAGATAGCGGGCACCGACGCGGGCTTCGTGAACGCTGAGACCCTTGTCGCGGCCCGGGCCGCCATTGTCGGCATAGCCGAACATGTTGCCGCCGTCGATATGCAGGTAGCGATAGCCGACATCGGCCTTGACGTTGCAGGTCACGTCGATCGAGGCGCCGGCCATGAGGGCGTAGGTAAAGCGCCAGTTGCCCTTGCCGCCATGGGTGACCTGGTCGTCGCAGAAGCTGCCGTCATCGGCGCAGGCGACGTTGCGCAGGTTCTTCCACTTCACGTAAGAACCACCGATACCGGCGCCGACATAAGGCGTGACGTAGCCGTAGGTGCCGAGATCGACATAGGCGTTGGCGAGCAGCGTATAGGCTGTCAGCGAAGAGCGGTCGCTCGAAGTGCAGTCCACCAGCGGAAAGCCGCACTGCCCAACCGTCGAGCCCTTGAAATCCGCCTGGGTGAGATAGTCGAAGGTCAGATCGGTGCGCAGATAGCTGTTGATCTGATAACCGACACCGCCGCCGATCGTCCATGCGTCATCGAGATCAGCGTCGTCGAAATCGACTTCCGTCGCGTTGCTGCCCTGAAAATAGCGGGCGCCGCGCAGATCGGTAAAGGCATAACCGACGTCGCCGCGCAGGTACCAGCCGGTCGCTTCGGTGACCGTTACCTCCGGCGGCTGCTCCGGGATAGGCTCGGCAGGAGCGAAATCCGCGGAATAGGCATTTGTCGCGATCAACAATGCGGCGAAGATGCCGGACAAGCTTCTTTTCATGGATCCCACTCCAAAATCCCGTTGCGTCGGCAGGCTGAATCGCCGCCAATCTGGTACGCTTCGTATGGATAATGAATTGGAAACGTTAAAAGCTGCTTAACTATAAATGGGAAGAAACGTTAAGAGAGAGATTGGCGGGCAAGTTCCTCGATATGGTGAAACTCGGCCAAAGGCTGGCAGCCCCGGACTTGCCGAATATCGCCAGCCGCAATGCCAAGAACCCCCACCCCGTCAAATCGCTAAGTTGGTTTCCTTCGCCATCAAGTCGGTCGGCTCCAATCGGCGAACCCTGTCGTTACTTCCACTGCGTCGCGTTTTCGGCGGCGCAGCCGTACGGGGGCAGGGAGGTGCCAAAGGTCGTTTTGAGCTTGGCACAGCCCCAGGCATTGATCGGGCCTGGCATGGCATTGTTGAGCGTGATGCCGATTTCATCGTAGGGGCTGTCGGTGTTGGTGATGTAGCGGTACCAGCGGAAACCGGTAAAGACGACGAATGCGAGAGCAATCGTCAGCAGCAGGCGCACCAATTTTTTCATGATATTTCCTTTGAATGCAAACGCCGCCGTGTAGCATCCGCGTGTGGAGGTTGACAGCGCTGTCACCAAGGCATCGGCAAATTTCCGTGGATGCCGCCTCAGTTCTCACTGCGCCCCGACATGCTGCGGCTGCCGAGGTTTGCTCCCCCTCGGAAGCCAAGCTGGCAAGTCACTGAAATGCTGTCTTCGGAACGGCGGAAACGGTTCCGGCGGGAAGTCGATCCGGAGTGGATCTTCGAACCGAGGCGCCAATAACCAAAAAGCCGGCACTTGCGTACCGGCTTTTGAAATTTCGCCTCAAAAAAAATCAGGCGGCGGTGCGGACGTTCGAGATCGTGCCGATCAGCTCGTTGACGATGCGTTCGATCTGGGCGCGGTCGTCACCCTCGGCCATGACGCGGATCAGCGGCTCGGTGCCCGAGGGGCGGATGACCAGGCGACCGTTCCTGGCAAGCTCGGCTTCGGCATCGGCGATCGCCTTCTGCACTTGGATATCCTCCAGCGGCTTGCCGCCGCTGATGCGGACATTGCGCAGGAGCTGCGGCACCGGCTCGAAGCGGCGGCAGACCTCGCTGACAGTCCTTCCGGTACGCTTGACCGCGGCCAGGATCTGCAGCGCGGCGACGAGACCATCGCCGGTCGTGCCGTAATCCGAAAGCACGATGTGGCCGGACTGCTCGCCGCCGACATTGTAATTATGCTGGCGCATATGCTCGACGACATAGCGGTCGCCGACCTTCGTCCGGGCAAGGCCGAGGCCCTTGTCATCGAGGAAACGCTCGAGGCCGAGATTGGACATGACGGTCGCCACGATACCGTTGCCGCGCAGCTGCTGGCTCTCGGCCCAGCTCTCGGCGATGACGGCCATCAGCTGGTCGCCGTCGACAATCGAGCCGTTCTCGTCGACGATGATGACGCGATCCGCATCGCCATCGAGCGCGATGCCGATATCGGCACGCACCTCGTCGACCTTCTTCTGCAACGCGACGGGGCTGGTGGAGCCGCAATTGAGATTGATGTTGGTGCCGTTCGGCTCATTGCCGATGGTGACGACCTCGGCTCCGAGCTCCCAGAGCACGGCCGGCGCCACCTTGTAGGCAGCGCCATTGGCGCAGTCGATGGCGATCCTCAGGCCCTGCAGCGTCACGTCGCGCGGCAGGGTGCGCTTGGCATGTTCGATATAGCGGTCATGCACCCCGTCGACACGCTTGGCGCGGCCGATATCGTCGGACTTGGCAAGCTGCGCATTCAGGTCCTTTTCCAGCAGATCCTCGATCTCGGCCTCGATGTCATCCGACAGCTTGTAGCCGTCAGGGCCGAAGAGTTTGATGCCATTATCCTCGTAAGGATTGTGCGAAGCCGAGATCATCACGCCGAGATCGGCACGCAGCGAGCGTGTCAGCATGGCAACAGCTGGCGTCGGGATCGGGCCGAGAATAAAGGCGTCAAGACCGGCGGCCGTGAAGCCCGCGACCATGGCGTTCTCCAGCATATAACCGGAAAGGCGCGTATCCTTGCCGATGACGACGCGGTGGCGGTGATTGCCGCGGCGGAAGATCGTTCCGGCGGCAATGCCGACCCGCATGGCGAGATCCGGCGTCATCGGGAAGACGTTGGATTGGCCACGAATGCCGTCGGTACCGAAATAGCGTCTTTTCATCTGCACTCCTGCGCTTTCCGCGCGCCATTCAAGGCAGCGCATCGTTCCAAGCGAATCCGGCTTCAGTGGAATGTCGTCAATCCAGGAGCGTGATTCATGCTTGCCTCAATTCAGCGGAATGCCACAAAATGCGGCGATCAGCACGTAAATTAGCGAGAAAAATGATTATATCCCGTTACCAATAGAAAAGGCCGGATCTCCCACTTCGGAAATCCGGCCTTGTTCGGGTTGGTGCCGCTGTTCAATGCGGCTGCGGTTCGAGGCCGCCTTCGGGCTCGTCGCCCTTGGTGGCAGGCCGTGCGCCGGCCTTCGGAACGGCCGAGCCACGGCTCGGCGGCGAATCATCACCGAGATCGCGGGAAGGCTTTTCGCCGCGGATCAGCGCCTTGATCTCTTCGCCGGTCAGAGTCTCGTATTCGAGCAGACCTTCGGCAAGGGCGACGAACTCGTCGTGCTTTTCCGTAAGGATCGTGCGGGCCTGCGTATAGGCTTCGTCGATCAGGCGGCGCACTTCATTGTCGATCTTCTGCGCGGTTGCTTCCGAAACATTCTTCGACTGCGAAACCGAGTGGCCGAGGAAGACTTCCTGCTGGTTCTCGCCATAGGCGACCTGACCGAGCTGATCGGAAAAGCCCCACTGCGTGACCATGGCGCGGGCAAGCTTGGTCGCCTGCTCGATGTCGGAAGAAGCACCCGAAGTGATGTTCTCCTTGCCGAAGGTGAGCTCTTCGGCGACGCGGCCGCCCATCATGATGCAGAGGCGCGAGACCATCCACTTGTAGCTCATCGAGTAGCGGTCGCCCTCGGGAAGCTGCATGACCATGCCGAGCGCACGGCCGCGCGGAATGATCGTCGCCTTGTGCAGCGGATCGGCGACGGCGACATTGAGCGCGGTGATGGCGTGTCCGGCCTCATGGTAAGCGGTGAGCTTCTTTTCCGCCTCGGTCATCGCCGAGGAACGGCGCTCGGCGCCCATCATGATCTTGTCCTTGGCGTCCTCGAACTCCTGCATGGTGACGACGCGCTTGTTGCGGCGGGCGGCCATGAGGGCGGCTTCGTTGACGAGGTTCATCAGGTCGGCGCCGGAAAAACCGGGCGTACCGCGGGCGAGGATCTTGAGATCGACATTCGGCGCCAGCGGAACGTTGCGCGCATGCACCTTGAGGATACGCTCACGGCCAACGATGTCGGGGTTCGGCACCACGACCTGACGGTCGAAACGGCCGGGACGCAGCAGCGCCGGGTCAAGAACGTCGGGACGGTTGGTAGCGGCGATCAGGATCACGCCTTCATTCGCCTCGAAGCCGTCCATTTCGACCAGCAGCTGGTTGAGCGTCTGCTCGCGTTCGTCATTACCGCCGCCGAGACCGGCGCCGCGATGACGGCCGACGGCATCGATTTCGTCGATGAAGATGATGCAGGGCGCATTCTTCTTCGCCTGCTCGAACATATCGCGCACACGGCTTGCACCGACGCCGACGAACATTTCGACGAAGTCGGAACCTGAAATGGTGAAGAAGGGCACATTGGCTTCGCCGGCAACCGAGCGGGCGAGCAGCGTCTTGCCGGTGCCCGGAGGACCGACGAGCAGCACGCCGCGCGGGATCTTACCGCCGAGACGCTGGAACTTCTGCGGATCACGCAGGAATTCGACGATTTCTTCGAGATCCTGCTTGGCCTCGTCGACACCAGCAACGTCTTCGAAAGTCACGCGGCCATGCGCTTCGGTGAGCAGCTTGGCCTTGGACTTGCCGAAGCCCATCGCGCCGCGTGAGCCGCCTTGCATCTGCCGCATGAAAAACAGCCAGACGCCGAGAATCAGAAGCATCGGCAAAAGCGTGCCGAGATAGCTGAGGAAACCCGAAGAGCCGTCCGTTTCAGGACGGGCGGAAACCAGGACATTCTTCGACTGCAGGCGATCGAGCAGACTGTCGTCGATCACAGGCGAATAGGTCTGGAAGGTGGTGCCATTTTCAACATAGCTTCCGGAGAGACGGTTGCCCGTGACCACGACGTCCTTCACGCGGCCCGCATCGACCTCACGCAGAAACTGCGAATAAGGGATTTCGCGGGAGCCCGTCTGTGCCGGCGCCGTCTGAAACATACTGAAAAGGGCGATCAGCAGAAGCGCTATGATCGCCCACAAGGCGAAATTTCGTAAGTTAGGGTTCATTGAACTCCCCAGCATGGAACAGCCGCCTCATGGCGACCGTCTTATTCGTTTCTAACATAGGGTTGCGCCGTGCGATTGCCAAGGCGATCCCCTAAGTCAGATGGTTTTTCCGTCAATACTTCTTAAAGGCAGCCTCGCATAGGGCGCCGTCGCGAAAACCGCCGAAAGCCTATTGGCAAAGATGAAGTCAAATCGTGTCAAAAAGCGGTCGAAGGGTGCGAAATAGGGTGCCAGTTCGACCATGCGGGCGGATTCCGGAGATAAAAAGTCCGCTTTGGCAAATATAACTGGCGCCGAAGCGAC
The DNA here is from genome assembly GCF_025941625.1 of Rhizobium acaciae. Lineage (NCBI taxonomy): Bacteria > Pseudomonadati > Pseudomonadota > Alphaproteobacteria > Hyphomicrobiales > Rhizobiaceae > Rhizobium > Rhizobium acaciae. Next base: position 314,041 of record NZ_JAPCZO010000003.1, on the reverse strand, counting down.
AGCGCGCTTCCATGCCGCCTTGGGAAGGTGCTGCATACGCCCCCTCATTCCTGTGCTTGCCACAGGAATCCAGCCACCGCGCGTCTGCGTCGTGCTTGACTCAATAACGCGTGAAGTGTCTTCCGCGCCCCAGGACTCGCTGGTTTCTTGTGACAAGCACAGGAATGAGGGGGCGTTTGCGGCAGCGACCTCAACCACTATCGATGTGGACAAACCATTGCGCGCATAATACCTTCCATCCCAAACCCCGGCCTCTCCCGGCTGCAACACCAGCGGCAATATCCCCCGGCTCTCGCGCGCCAGATAAAGCCCGTCACGCCTGAGATCGAACACCACCCTACCAGCGGTCATCCGTCCCGGCTCACCGCCGGTGACAAATGCAAGGATACGCTCCATGTGCGCCCTCCCCGGCGCAAACGGCAGCCCACCGAAAATGGCTGTCAGACGGCCGAGTGTATAATCGAGGACCGCCCGATCCTGCCGCAACCCGTCAGGCGTCACCTGCCCGAGCAGACCGCCGTGAAGCGTGAAATGACGATCCAGCCATTCTGCTCCCCTAGCCGCAAGTGCCAGTCGCGCTTCCCAGGCCGCGCGGATATTCCTCTCGGCACCTGCATCCGTCGAAAGCTTCCGGCGTGTTCGCACGCGCTCGTACGTCATATCTTCGTTGCTCGGATCATCGATCCACGGCACGCCGTGCTCTTTGAGGAAAGAGCGGATATCTGCCCGGCTGGAAAAGAGAAGCGGCCGTAAAATCCAAAAGCGTCGGTTGAAGAGCACCGCATCCGCAATGCCGGTCGAAATCTGCTCCGTTCGCATCCCACGCATCTGCAGTGTTTCGCGCTGGTCGTCGAAGGTATGGCCAGTGACGATGAGATCGGCTTCGAAACTTTCGGCGGCGGTTTCCAGCAGGCCATAGCGTGCCTCGCGGGCCGCCGCCATGATGCCGGTTTTCGGCTTGTCGCCCTCCCAGATCATGGTGGTGTGGGGAATGCCGAGCGATGTGCAAAGGGCTGCGACCTCACGCGCCTCGTCTGCCGAGCCGGCGCGCAGCGCATGATCGACGGTCGCAGCGCAAAGGGAAATCTTGAGATGGGGTGCGGCCTTCACGGCTTCATCGAGAAGAAGAAGCAGGCCGGTGGAATCGCTGCCGCCTGATATCGCGACGAGAATGCGCGCGGGGCTTTGAAGCGACAAAAGAAACTGGAGGATCGCCTGTAGAGGCGATGCGGTTTCCGGAGACATTCCGGAAGGCCTTAGCAGGCGAGGCGCTTCTGTTCGCTCGCAACCTTGCTTATGACGGCACGCGAGGCCTTCGGATAACGCTTCGACACTTCGCGCAGCGTCGCACAGGCCGTCTCGGTATTGTCGAGGGCGGCAAGCGACATGCCGAGCTTCAGCAGCATTTCCGGCGCCTTTTCCGAAGTGCCGTATTTCTGATGTGCATTGAGGAAGGTCTTGGCCGCCTCATTGTACTTGCCCTGCGAATAGAGCGCTTCGCCGAGCCAGAAATTGGCGTCCGCCGCCCGCGCGCTGCTCGGGTAGCGGGTGATATACTGCGTGAATTCCTGTTCGGCCGTGTTGTAATCGCCGGATAGCACGTGGCCATAGGCGGCCTTGTACTGGTCGGCCTCGCTGCCGAGCGAGGCGGTCTGCTGCGGCGTTTTGGGGCTGGCATCGGGAATCGGCCCGGAACCGATCGTGGCATTTTCGTCGACGCTTCCGCCGATCGGATTTCCGTTCTGATCGAAATCGATCGAGCCGAGCTCCTTCGGCGGCTGGCCGAGGCCGCTATTCTCAGGCACACTGGTGGAGGGAGCCGTTTCGGCTCCCTGCGGTGCTTGGATCACCTTGGCAATGTCGTCGCCGCCGGAGGCGGCAGGAGCGGCATCGGTCTCGCTCTTCTTGACAGGCGCCTTGACGGCACCGCCGGCACCCGTCTTTTCGAGCTGCTGGAAGCGGAATTCATTGTCTTCCTGCTGCTTGCGGATCGTCTCCTGCATCTGCAGAAGCTGAAAGCTCATCTCCTCGATCCGGCCGTTCAGCTGCCGCAACTGCTCTTCGAGCTGCTGCACGCGGACCTCCGCATCGCCGCTCTGCACCTTGACAACAGGCGGCGCCGCTTGATTTTCCGCGGATCGGCCGCCGAGATGTAGCCCGAAGAACGAGGCCGAATAGGCCGCCCGTTCGCTTCCGGTCACAGCCGCGAGGCACAGCATGCCTGCCACGACAAGTTTCTTCATATGTATCGTCCTGTCCCAGTGATTCTTCGCACCTCGATGGCACGAACAGGAGATTTTTCCAATTGCTTTCAAAAAGCAACGGAGTCTGGCCAAAGTGTGGTCAAAAAGAAAAGGCGGCCCCTGATGGGACCGCCTTCCAAAAGCGAGTTGTTGCTCGGCAATCACATGCCGGCGCCGCCAAGCACGGTAACCGCGCGGCGGTTCTGCGACCAGCAGGAAATATCGTCGCAGACGGCAACCGGACGTTCCTTGCCGTAGGAAATCGTCTTCAGCCGCTGCGCTGGGACGCCGCGCGAAGCGAGATAGTCCTTGGCGGCCGCCGCACGGCGGGCGCCGAGCGCGAGGTTATATTCGCGCGTGCCGCGTTCGTCGGCATGGCCTTCGACGGTGACCTGATAGTTCGGGTAGCGGGCGAGCCACTGGGCCTGACGGTCGAGAGTCTGCGAGGCATCGGCGCGGATCGATGAGGAGTCGGTATCGAAGAAGATGCGGTCGCCGACATTGACCGTGAAGTCCTGGGCAGAGCCCGGCGTTGCAGCCCCACCAGCACCGCTGCCGAGGCCGAGGTCGCCGGCGCTGTTCGGCGGCTTCTTGGCGCAGCTTGCGAGCGCGAGGCCGGCGATAAGCGCGATCATGACGGGGTTGCGGGCGAAATTCTGCATGCGGCTCATTGCCGGGGTATGAATTCGGCTCATGGCCGGTCTCCTTGCGATTTCATCAGGGTTTCCGGACAGTAACCGCACTCGGTTAACCGCCCCTCAAAGATTATGGTTAACGATTTGCTACCTTGTCCCTTGGCCGCTCGGTTCCATGACTTTGGGGCGACAAGAAGGCAGCACATCGCCTACTCCAGAAGCGGCGACCAGGCCGGGTCGGAAGCATAAGTCGGTGTCTTCACAAGCTGTTCGTTGTAGCCGGTCAGATCGATCGAATAGAGCTGGGGACCGCCCGACCCCGCCGCCTGGCGGAAGAACATCAGCACGCGGCCGTTCGGCGCCCAGGTCGGGCCCTCATTGTGGAAGCCCGTCGTCAGGATGCGCTCGCCGGAACCATCCGGCTTCATCACGCCGATCGAGAATTTGCCGCCGGCCTGTTTGGTGAAGGCGATGAGATCGCCGCGCGGCGACCAGACCGGCGTCGAATAGGAGCCGTCGCCGAAGGAAATACGGGTCTGGCCCGAGCCATCGGCGTTCATCACGTAGATCTGCGGCTTTCCGCCGCGGTCGCTTTCGAAGCTGACGCGTGCGCCGTCAGGCGAATAGGAGGGCGACGTGTCGATCGCCGCCGTCGAGGTCAACCGCGTCGTCGTGCGCGAGCGCAGGTCCATCGTATAGATGTTGGAATTGGCATCCTGCTGCAGGCTCATGATTACCTTCTGACCATCAGGCGAAAAGCGCGGCGAGAAGGTCATGCCGGGAAAATTGCCGACGACCTCGCGCTGCCCGGTTTCGAGCTGCAGCAGGTAGACCCGCGGCTGCTGGTTGGCAAAGGACATGTAGGTCACTTCCTGCCGGCTCGGCGAGAAGCGCGGCGTCAGCACGAGATCGCTGCCATCCGTCAGCATCCGCACGTTGAAGCCATCCTGATCCATGATCGCCAGCTGCCGCTTGCGCTGCTGTTTGGTGCCGGATTCGGAGACGAAGACGACGCGGGTGTCGAAATAACCTTCCTCACCGGTGATCTGCTTGTAGATCGCATCGGCGATGATGTGAGCCACACGGCGCCAGTTCTCCGGCTGGGTATAGAACTGCTGGCCGGTCATCTGCTGTCCGGCAAAAGTATCCCACAGGCGGAATTCGGCGCGAAGGCGGCCATCCGCTTCCTTGGTAACCCGGCCGGTGACCAACGCCTGGGCATTGATGACCTTCCAGTCCTCGAAGCGCGGCGAAGCGTCCGGGTTGGAAATTTTCTCGATGAAAGCGGACTTGTTAATAGGCGCAAACAATCCGGAACGCTGCAGGTCGGCGGCAATCACCTGTGAGACCTGCGCGCCCATATCGCCCTGCAGGAAATCCGTCACGGCAATCGGTAGCGGCTGAATATTGCCCTTGTTGATGTTGATTTCAACGCGCGCATTCGCCGGAGAGGAGGTAAGAGCGGCGGCAGTCATGCCCACGGCGACCACGAGCGCGCGGATGAGGGAACACTTGACCATATCAAACAAGCCTTTCAGCATCTTATTGGGTAAGAGCGCTGGTGTCGAAGTTGAAAATAACTTCCTTCCAGACATCGTATTTCTCTTTCGGAAGCATTGTAAAAGGAGCTGCGCGACGAACTGCGCGAAGGGCAGCATCGGCAATACTTTTCCGCGTACGCTCACTGCCACCGCTGACCTCGACGTCAGGGACGCCTACGATCTGGCCATCCCTATCAAGCTTTACGTGAACCTTCATATGTACGCTGCCGAGGTCTTTCTGCCTGGTATCGACGATGAAGTGACTTTCGATCGCATCTCGCATCGCATTAAATTCGGACGCACTGATAGCCGTCGCTTTTGCGCTGCGGTTCCCGCGATCAACCGTCTCCGCATCCGCATTGAGTGGAAAGGTGAAGCCAACGACGAACCCTGTCAGCACCGCGTATATCCCGAAAGCCTTCGCGAAATGGAACAGGTTCTTCGACACTTAAATCCCCAGATCGCTGGCATCGAAGTTGAGATCCATCTCGTTCCAGCCGTTTTCTCCCTCATATTTGTCTGCAGGCAAATTTTTGAGAGGAGATGATTTCATAACTGCGCGGTAGACACTGCTCTTGAGCGCTTGACGTGTTGAATCCGGCCCGCCTGAAGCAATGACCTCAGGATCGCCAACGACATTGCCGGCCGGATCAAGTTGAACACGAACCTTAAGATGAACCTCGTTAGCGCCGGCCAACCCGGAAACAACCGTCCAGTTGCCAGAGATTTGGCCGCGCACGGCATCAATCTCGCTCTGGCTAAGGGAAGCACCACCATTGCTTTTCTTAGCACCAAGCGATGCTTCTTGAGTCGAGCGCTTCGCACCCCCAGCGGAAGGGTCGGTCTTATTCAGCAGCGCAGCAACCTCGTCGGCATTGAAGTCGCTCTTCATCGATGAGGCGGATTTCGCCGTTTCCTGCTTCTTGTCCGCCTTCTTCTTGTCGGTCGGTGTGTCGGCGGTCTTCGGCTGATCCGCAGTCTTTTCCGGCGGCTTTTCGACGGGATTCTGTGGTTCCGGCGGCTTCACCTGCGGCTTGGCGACGGGGGTCGGCACGTTGTCCGGCAGCGCCTCGGCATCGGGCTTCGGCGGCTCCTCCGGCTTGGCCTGCTCTTCCGGCGGTTTTTCCTCAGGCTTCGGCGGCGTCACCTCGACCGGCTTCGGCGGCGGAATTGAAGCGACCTGCTTCGGCTGCTCGACTTCCGTTTCCTCCTTGACGATCTCCTTCACGTCATTCGGCTTAGGATCGATCTTCGGCATCGGCTTGTCGCTCGAATTCGCCGCGGCAGCCTCCGTATTGCTGGGTTTGGCGTTCGGCACCGGCGGTGTCTTCAGATCGACATTGTTGTCGCCGGCATTCTCGGCCGGTTGCGCAATCGGCGGCCGCGTCGTCGGCACGGGCGCGGAAGTCTCCTTCTTCGGAGCCTTCTTGTCGCCCTGCTGCATCTGGGTAATGGATTCCACCGGCACCAGATCGACCGGCATCGCCTCGAAATCCTCTACCTTAAAGGATTCCGGAGCGCCGAGCGATACCATCGCCCAGGTGAGCACCAGGCCGTGCAAAACAGCAGATGTGATGACACTGGCCTTCATTTTGCGCGCTATTGGTCCTTCTTCTGCTGCGTCACGAGGCCGATATTCTTGAAGCCCGCGCCCTGAATACGCGCCATGACATCGGCGATGACGCCGTAAGGCGCTGTCGCGTCGCCGCGCACGAAGATACGTTCATTATAACCGGTGGTGGCGATCGCCTCGAGCTTGGCGGCGATCTCCGCGGCCGGGATCGGCGTTTCCTGCAGGAACACCTCGCCGTCATTCTTGACGGATATGGTGATCGGCTGCGTCTCGGAATTCAGCGCCTTGGCCTGCGTTTCCGGCAGGTCGATCGGCACGCCGACGGTCATCATCGGTGCCGCGACCATGAAGATGATCAAAAGCACCAGCATGACGTCGACAAGCGGCGTCACGTTAATTTCAGAAATCACGGCCCTGTTCCGACCGCCGCGACGGCGTCGTCCGCCGCCCCCGCCGCCATTGCCTCCAACAGCCATACCCATGTGAGAATACTCCGTTGGTTACTGAGCGGCAGCGCGCGGCTGCAGTTTCTCGTCGATCTGGCGCGAAAGTATGGCGGAGAATTCATCCGCGAAACCTTCCATGCGGCCCGAGAGCTTGCCGGCATCGGCAGAGAACTTGTTATAGGCGATAACTGCCGGGATAGCGGCGACGAGGCCGATCGCGGTGGCCAGCAGCGCTTCGGCGATACCGGGCGCAACCACCGCAAGGTTGGTCGACTTCGAACCGGCGATCGCCTGAAACGAGGTCATGATGCCGACGACCGTACCGAACAGACCGATGAACGGACCGGCCGAGCCGATGGTCGCGAGCGATCCAAGGCGAGCGCCGAGAAATTCGGTTTCACGGGCGAGCGTCACATCCATCGCGCGGTCGATACGCATCTGCAGGCCGATCGGCGATCGAGCGCCACGTTCGAAGGATTTCTTCCATTCGCGCATGGCGGCCACGAAGATCGCCGCGAGCCCTGTATTGTTACGCTCCGACAGCGAGCGATAGAGTTCTTCCAGCGACTGGCCCGACCAGAACACCTGTTCGAACTTGTCGAACTGGCGCCGTGCGCGGCCATAGGCCAGGTATTTGTCGATGACGATCGCCCACGTCCACACCGAGGCCGCGATGAGCCCGAGCATGACGAGCTTGACGACGATGCCGGCCTGCATGAAAAGCGACCAGAGGCTGACGTCCGTCGTTGCTGCTGCCAATCCTACTTGTTCCATTGGTCCAAAATCCCCGAATCCAAACGCCCGGTGCTGGACCGGGCGGCACAAACTGATCTCGCAAGAAGTGTCCGGCGGCCGCCGCCCAAAGCCCTGGTCAAACTTCCAAGCTCATCTTCCGCCTTCTTGCCGTCAAATTTGGTCAAAGGAAGGCGTGCACCGCACAAACTCCGACTTTCCCAGTAAGACACTATTATGGTTAATAGATCGTTAGTGCCGGACTGTGACAGTAAGCCTGTGTTTGGAAGATTTCGTTCCATGGATTACTTGACCGGAGCAAGGTCCGGCTGCCGAAAGAGCGCTCATCCTGCGGCGCGGGAATTCCTTCACATAAAACTCAAGTTCTGACAAGACCTGAATTTCAAGCGATTTTGACTACAACGGCTGGCTGCCTTCCAGGAATTTCACCGCCAGCGTTTCCGGCAGCCGCCTCGGCCGCCCCCGGGCGTTGATGACGGCGATAATCACCTTGGCGGCGATCAGCAGCGTCTCGCCCGAGCGGATCTGCTGATTGAGTACCATCTTGGCGCCGCCGGCTTTTTCCGTATGCGTCAGGATCGTCAGCACATCGTCCATGCGCGCCGGGCTCTTGAAGTCGATCTCCATGCGGTGGACAACGAAAACCAGCCCCTCCTCGTCGGCACTGACGAGTTCGCGCTGCTCGACGCCGAGGCAGCGCAGATAATCGGTGCGGCCGCGCTCCAGGAAATGCAGATAGCGGGCGTGATAGACCAGGCCGGAGAAGTCCGTATCTTCATAATAGACCCGTTGGACGAGGCTGTGTCCGGCCTCCGTCAGCTCTCCCGAAATGGAAAAAGGGCGTTCCGTCATAATTTTCTCCAAACTCAGGTGCCCTGTTTGGCGCAACGCTTCCGGACAGGCAAGCATTGAATGATTGTCACAATTCCTAACTATTCCCGATAATGAGCGACCAATCAGGAGACGATGCGATGAAGATTGCGGTTATGGGCGGAGACGGTTTCATTGGTTGGCCAACGTCGCTGCATCTCTCCGATGCCGGGCACGACATCCATATCCTCGACAATCTCTCGCGCCGCTGGATCGACACCGAACTTGGCGTTCAGTCGCTGACCCCGATGGATTCGATCCAGGAGCGCACCCGAATCTGGCATGCAGAAACCGGACGCCGCATCCACTTCAATCTGATCGATCTCGCCAAGGATTACGAACTCCTGAAAAACTGGCTTTCCGAACACCGCCCGGATGCCGTCATCCATTTTGCCGAGCAGCGGGCCGCGCCCTATTCGATGAAGAGCGACCGTCACAAAAACTACACCGTCAACAACAATGTCAGCGCCACGCACAACCTGTTGAACGCGCTGACGGAGCTCAATCTCGATACCCATCTCATCCATCTCGGCACCATGGGCGTCTACGGCTATTCGACAGTCGGGGCGGCGATCCCCGAGGGTTACCTGCCGGTCGACATCGAGACTGCAGGCGGCGAGACGGTCAGCCAGGAGATCCTCTATCCCTCCAATCCCGGCTCGATCTATCACATGACCAAGTGCCTGGATCAGCTTCTCTTCCAGTTCTACGCGCGGAATGACGGCCTGAGGATCACCGATCTGCACCAGGGCATCGTCTGGGGTACGCATACCGAGCAGACGCGCCGCCACGCGCAGCTGATCAACCGTTTCGACTATGACGGCGATTATGGCACGGTGCTGAACCGCTTCCTCATCCAGGCGGCGATCGGCTATCCGCTGACGGTGCACGGCACCGGCGGCCAGACCCGCGCCTTCATCCATATCCAGGATTCGGTCCGCTGCATCGAGCTGGCGCTGAAAAACCCGCCGGCTCGCGGCGCCCGCGTCGAGATCTTCAACCAGATGACAGAAACCCACCGGGTGCGCGACCTTGCCGAGATGATCGCCAGGATGAGCGGCGCCAAGATTGCCTGGCTGCCCAACCCGCGCAAGGAAGCCGCAGAGAACGAGCTGATCGTCCGCAACGAAAAATTCCGCGATCTCGGCCTCGAACCGATCACGCTGGAAGCCGGCCTGCTCGGCGAGATCGTCGACGTCGCGAAGAAGTTCGCCTATCGCGTCGACCGCTCGCGCGTGCCGGCCGTCTCCGCCTGGACCAAGGACATCGCCGCGACAATCAATCACGATCCGGAAGGCAAGCGGCTGAAGTCGGTTTCATGAGCACCGCAATATGACGAACACCAGCGGGATGCCCGCCCGCTTCGCCTATGTCACACTGGTCACCAATGCCGATTACGCCATGGGCGCGACCGCGCTTGCCCGCTCCCTGCGCCAAACCGGCACTAGGGCCGATATCGTCATTCTCCACACCGGCGGCGTCGATGCGGCCGCCCTTTTGCCCCTGAAAGCGCTCGACTGCCGCCTGATCGAGGTCGAGCACCTGCCGCTCTCTGCCGCCTTCAACGAACGCCATGCGCGTGGCCAGCTCCATTCGACAGCCCCTTTCACCAAGGGCCGCAAGCCGGATTTCCATTCGCCGCTCGACAATTTCTGCAAGCTCAGGCTCTGGCAGCTCGTCGAATACCAGCGCTGCGTCTTCATCGACGCCGACGCCCTCGTGCTGAAGAACGTCGACAGGCTCTTCCTCTATCCGGAGTTTTCCGCCGCCCCGAATGTCTACGAAAACCTCGCCGACTTCCGCCGGATGAATTCCGGCGTCTTCGTCGCCACGCCCTCGCATGACACGTTCCGGCACATGCTCGAAAGGCTCGACAGGCCAGACACGTTTTGGCGGCGCACCGATCAGACCTTTCTCGAGACGTTCTTCCCGGATTGGCACGGCCTGCCGGTTTATTTCAACATGCTGCAATATGTATGGTTCACCATGCCGGACCTTTGGGACTGGAAGAGCATTTCGATCCTGCATTACCAGTATGAAAAACCGTGGGAAAAGGATCATCCCAAGGCAGCGCGACTACAACCTTTGATCGATCTGTGGCACCGTTTCCACGATGGCGGCGACGTGCCTGAGATCACGGCGCTGGACAATCCGGAAGGGGCAGCATGAAGGTACTGGTATCGGGTGGAACGGGTCTCGTCGGCCGGTATGTCGTCGAGGAACTGCTGGCCGCCGGATATCAGGTGATCGTCGGCGGGCGCCGCGCGCCGCTGCCCCGCCTCTTCTCCCGCCCGGTCGAGTTCGCAGCGCTTTCGCTCGATCCCGACAAGGATCAGATCGATGTCTTCGATGACGCCTATTTCTTCGTCCACGCCGCTTTCAGTCATGTTCCGGGCAAATATCGCGGCGGCGAGGGCGACGATCCGAAGACCTTCCACAGGTTGAACCTCGACGGCACCGTCCGGCTTTTCGAAGCCGCCAAACGCGCCGGCACGCGCCGCTGCGTCTTCCTGTCCAGCCGCGCCGCCTACGGCGAACATCCCGAGGCAACCGAACTGACGGAGACGATGCTGGCCAAGCCCGAAACACTCTACGGCCAGGTCAAGCTCGATGCCGAACGCGCGCTTGCCCATCTCTCCACGCCGGGCTTTGCCGGCGTAAGCCTGAGGGCGACCGGTGTCTATGGCGATCTCTCGCCGAACAAATGGGACGGCCTCATCGCCGATTACCTCGCCGGCCGGTCGGTTGCTGCCCGGCTGGGAACGGAAGTTCACGGCCGCGACCTCGGTCGGGCGGTAAGACTGATGCTGGAGACAGAAAGCACCCGGATCTCCGGCGAGGTCTTCAACGTCTCGGACATGTCAGTCGACACACGCGATATCCTTTCATCCATCCGCCGCGAGACGGGCTGTCGGCACGCGCTGCCGGCCCCTGCCGATAGCGCCGCGCTCAATCCCATGAGCACTGCGAAAATCCGCGCGCTCGGCTGGGCGCCCGGCGGAGCCCCTCTATTCGACGAGACGATGCAGCGGCTGGCCGCTGCGCTGCCTAAATCCCCAAGACACAGGTCCACGCAAGTCTGACGTTGCAGAATGCGCCCGAATCGCAATCGGGGCCTCGAATTAAAAATCGGGGAATTGTTCATGCAGGTCGCAACCACGTCTGCCTCCATCATCTTGCGCGGCGCGTCTTCGACGGCAGCCATTACAGCCGCCGGAAGCGAGACCGATCAGGGCGTGCTGAAGCTGCAGCGCGCCACCCAGGCGCTGCAGCAGATGCGCCAGACCTTGGCGAACTCGGGAGACGAGGCCAAGGCGAAGGCACAACGCAAGCTCGAAGAGGCAAAACAGGAGTTGGAGATGCTGCGCAGCTCCAACATGGCACCTGAGGTGGTCGCCCGGCTGGCCGCCGAACTGGCGCGCAAGGTCGGCACCGCCGCCTCCGGATTCGCATCATCAGTCGCGACCGGCAGCCCGGCAACGGCTGTTCCGGTGGATGCCACCACGGGTGCAACAGCAGTCGCAACGAGCGGGGCCGCTGCTGCGTTGACGGATACTTCAGGAGAAACTGCGGCCGGCGAGACCGGCTCGCAGGAACCGGACGCTACCGCCAACACCCGCAAGGCCTATGCGAGCGTCGCCGAGGATGCCCCGAAATTCTCAGGAATCTCGGCCGATGATCGCGAAACGATGGAAGAGTTCAAGGCGGTCGTGCGCGAACTCAAGCAAGTGCTCGAAAAGGCGATGCGCGAGTTGCGGCAGCAGGACCGGCAGGCCGGGGCCAATATGGCAGGCTTCTCCATAGCCACGGCGACAATACCGACAAGCATCGTCGTCTGACGATCGCTGCTGCCGGCGGCCGAGGCGTGAAACGAGCGCGATGCTGTCGCATCCGGCATTTGCATCGGACATCCCGCCGTCTATGCTCGGGTAAATCTCTCAGAACCGGCAGATCCAATGACCTCTAGAGAATTGAAAGCGCAGCTGCGCAACGAACGGCTGTCCGCCCGCGACGCCATCCCCGCCGAGAAACGTGCCGCCAAAAGCCTAGCAATGGCCGACCATGCCGGCGAGGCCGTCGGTTTTGCGCTGGATACGATCGTCTCCGGCTTCCTGCCGATCCGTTCTGAAGTCGATCTCAGGCCGCTGATGGCGCGCTTTGCCGTACGCGGGGCGCGGCTCTGCGTGCCGGCGATCCTCGATCGGCAGACGATCGTCTTTCGCGAGCTGGCGGAGGGTGCACCGCTCGTCGATACCGGTTTCGGCACGGTCGGCCCGAGCTCGGATGCCGCCATTCTCGATCCCGATATCATGCTGGTGCCGCTTTCGGCCTTCGATGCCCGCGGCCACCGCATCGGCTACGGCGCCGGCCACTACGACCGCGCCATCAGCCGGCTAAGGCAAAAAGGCCTGCATCCGAAGCTGATCGGCATTGCATTCGACTGCCAGGAAGTGGCACATGTGCCCGACGAGCCGCACGACATAAGCCTGGATGCCATCCTGACAGAAAGCGGCCTTCGCTTTTTTGCCTCTTGGATTGGATAGGGAATGCGGCTGCTTTTTCTGGGTGACATGGTCGGCAAGACGGGACGCACGGCGGTCTGGGATCGCCTTCCGGGTCTGGTCTCCGACCTCAAGCTCGATTTCGTCGTCGTCAACGGCGAGAACGCCGCTGGCGGCTTCGGCATCACCGAGGACATTTTTCTGGAAACGATCAATGCCGGCGCCGATGTGGTGACGACCGGCAATCACGTCTGGGACCAGAAGGAAGCCGTCGCTTTTGCCGGCCGCCACGATCAATTCCTGCGTCCCGCCAACTATCCGCAGGGCACGCCCGGCCGAGGCTCCGGCCTCTTCTATGCCAGGAACGGCGCGCGTGTGCTCGTTGCCAACGTCATGGGCCGGGTCTTCATGCATCCCGAACTCGACGACCCCTTCAAATCGGCTGAGGTCATCCTCGACGCCTGCCCGCTGAAGGAACAGGCCGATGCGATCATCTTCGATTTCCATGCGGAGGCGACCAGCGAGAAGCAGTGCTTCGGCCATTTCGTCGACGGCCGCGCCAGTTTCGTCGTCGGCACCCACACACATGTGCCGACCGCCGACGCACAGATCCTGAACGGCGGCACGGCCTATCTGTCGGATGCCGGCATGTGCGGCGACTACGACTCCTCCCTCGGCATGGACAAGGAGGAGCCGCTCAATCGCTTCATCTCCAAGATGCCGAAGGGCCGCATGGAGGCAGCCAACGGCCCCGCGACGATCTGCGGCGTCGGCGTGGAGATCTCGGATACCACAGGACTTGCCGAAAAGATTGCGCCGCTCCGACTCGGGCCGCGGCTGGCCGAAACGGTGCCGGAGTTCTGGCGGTAAGGGGCGACGGGCGGCCATCCAACACGCAATTGTGAGCATCCGCCGTCTGGACCCCTGCGGCCTCATGCCGCATCCTCCCCGCCACTCGCGCATAACCCCGAAAATCGGAATCGATTTTCGGGGTTATGCGCCGATCGAAGGGTGATAGAGCGCCGGAGGGGTGGCATGAAGCCGCGATATCTTGTCCTCGCTATCGCATGCCTTACGGCCTTCGCCGTGCCGAATCTTGCCGGGGCGCAAGAGCAGCGGCCGCCGGTCAGCCAGTGCCAGGCGATCGCGCAAACCATCCCCAAGGTGACCTTCGCAAGCTTTTCCGGCGCCCCGCCGCTGGTGCCTGCCGTCTCCGAGGGCGAGGACGTCAAACTGACCTTCCTCGGCCATTCGACCTTCGAGATCGATACGCCCGGCGGTATCGTTATCGCGACCGACTATAATGGCTGGTACAGGCCGGCAACACCGCCCGATGTCGTGACCATGAACAAGGCGCACACGACCCACTATACCCTGACCCCCGATCCCGGCATCAAACATGTGCTGCATGGGTGGAGCGACATTCCGGGCGAGAAGGCCGATATCAATCTCGTCGTCGGCGACGCTTATATACGCAACGTCCCCACGGATATCCGCTTCAGCTACGGCCTCGGCGGCGCGCATGAGAACGGCAATTCCATCTTCATCTTCGAGATCGCCGGCCTCTGCATCGGCCATCTCGGCCACCTTCACTATGAGCTGACGGATGCCCATTATACCGAGATCGGCCGGCTCGACATCGTCATGGTCCCCGTCGATGGCGGCCTGACCATGGGCGCCGACAGCATGAGCCGCGTCATCAAGCGGCTACGCTCGTCGCTGATCCTGCCGATGCACCGGCGCGGCCCGCCGGTCGAAGCCTTCGTCTCGATGTTCGGCAAGGATTTCGACGTCGCCAATGCGCCCGATGACAGCATCACCGTCTCGATGCGCACGCTGCCGAAAAAGCCGCTGATCTATGTGTTGAAGGGCGTGCAGTAAAAAGGCCCGGCGGTTTTCCTTCTGCAGCGCCGCGCGTCTTTTCAGACGCGCAAAGGACGCTGTAGCACTTTGAATTGCTGCATAATTTTATCCTTAAATCGATTCCGATTTAAGGAATTATTGCAGGAGCCTCGCGCATCAAGCGAACTGCAGATGGCGCTTAATGCCGACATCCGGCATCTTGTCGTCGTCGAGATTGGCCTTGGCGATCTCCCAGCCGAATTTCAGCTTGTTGCCCGTGGAAACCCAGATCTCGGCATCGTCGACATGGAGGGACAGCATGGTGAGCTTGGCGTCCTTCTTGCCGCCGTCATACCAGGCCGCGACGATCGAGCTCCAATATTCCTCGATCTTGGAGGGGTCAGGATGCACCTCGATCACACCGGCGAGGCAGGCGTGATAGTCGTGATCCTTGCCGATGACGCAGAAATGCGCGCGGCTGCCGGGCTTGATGGCGCGCACGATGTCGGCGTCGGTCTTGGTGTAGAACCAGATGGTGTTGGTGGTGGGATCGGCATGCGGCGCCATCGGCTGCATGTGCATGTCCAGTCCGGAAATTCCGAGCATGCCGGCATGAACACCGTTGACCTGATCCCAGAGCTGACGTGCTGGATGTTCCTGCGCCTCACTGAGACTTGCCATGATCGTTCCTTTCCGTTGGATGGAGTTCGGTTGAAACGTCACCCCCTCGCCTTTGTTCCCGACTGCTTTTTCCTTGAACGGGTGCCGTTTCGCTCTTATAAGGCGGCCCATTCCGAACAATGAGACGTGAACAGGGGTGCCATGGCTGGCCATTCACAGTTTAAAAACATCATGCACCGCAAAGGCCGTCAGGATGCCGTGCGGTCGAAAATGTTCTCCAAGCTTGCGCGCGAAATCACCGTTGCCGCCAAGGCCGGCCTGCCCGACCCGACGATGAACGCCCGCCTTCGCCTGGCAATCCAGAACGCCAAGGCCCAGTCCATGCCGAAGGACAATATCGACCGCGCCATCAAGAAGGCAGCCGGTGCCGACGGCGAAAACTACGATGAAGTCCGCTATGAGGGCTACGGCCCCGGCGGCACGGCGATCATCGTCGAGGCCCTGACCGACAATCGCAACCGCACCGCCTCCAACGTCCGCTCGAGCTTCACCAAGGCCGGCGGCGCTCTTGGCGAAACCGGCTCCGTTTCCTTCTCCTTCGACCATGTCGGCGAAATCACCTACAAGCTTTCCGTCGGCGATGGCGACAAGGTGATGGAAGCCGCGATCGAAGCCGGCGCTGACGACGTCGAGTCCGACGAAGACGGCCACTACATCACCTGCGCTTTCGAAGCCCTCGGCGAAGTGGCGAAAGCGCTGGAATCGAGCCTCGGCGAAGCCGAAACCGTCAAGGCCATATGGCGCGCCCAGAACAACGTCCCGGTAGACGAGGAAAAAGCTCAGTCGCTGCTGAAACTCATCGACAGCCTGGAAGACGATGACGACGTGCAGAACGTCTATTCCAACTTCGAAGTCTCGGAAGAAGTGCTGGCGAAGCTCTCGGCCTGATCTCCGCAGGCAGGGGTCAAATAAAAACCCGGCCGCAACGCCGGGTTTTTTCTTGCCGGGAAGATGGCGCCGTCGGAGTGCGCCTTGCGTAGATCCTAAGCGGCGGCTCGCATGAAATTTCCCAGCCCCGCAAAAAGCTCCACCGACCTCAGCCGCGCCTCGATGTCGTGGATCGGCATCGAGATGATCACCTCGTCGGCCTGCGTTTCCTGTAGAAACTCCGTCAGTTTCGCCTCCGCCGTCTTCGGCGAGCCGACCACGGCATAACGCAGCGTGTGTTCGACATTCATCTTTTCCATCGGCGACCAGAAGTCCGCCATATCGGCCACCGGACGCGGGAACGGGCCGCGGACATTGCGGCGCAGATTGACGAACTGCTGCTCTGCGGAGGTGAAATGGTAGCGTGCCTCCTCGTCCGTCGCCGCCACCGCGCCCATCACGCCGACCATCACATGGGGCTTGTCGAGCGTCGCCGAGGGCTGGAAGCGGTCGCGGTAGATCGCGATCGCATCGAGCAGCATGTCGGGCGCGAAATGCGAGGCGAAGGCATAGGGAAGGCCCAGCATGCCGGCAAGCTGGGCACTGTAGAGGCTGGAGCCGAGCAGCCAGATCGGGATATGTGAACCATTGCCGGGAACTGCGAGGATCGCCTGGTTCTCGACCGGCGTATCGAGGAGTTGCTGCAGTTCCACCACGTCGTTCGGGAAGCTGTTTGCGCCGGCCTCGAGGTTACGCCGCAGCGCCTGTGCCGTGCGCATGTCCGTTCCCGGTGCGCGCCCGAGGCCGAGATCGATGCGGCCGGGGAAGAGCGCCTCCAGCGTGCCGAACTGCTCGGCGATGACCAGCGGCGAATGATTGGGCAGCATGATGCCGCCGGAGCCGATGCGGATGCGCTTTGTCGCAGCTCCGACATGGCCGATAACGACTGATGTGGCAGCACTGGCGATCCCCGGCATGCCGTGATGTTCGGCAAGCCAGAAGCGCTTGTAACCGAATTCCTCGGCCTTCACAGCCATCCGCGCCGAGCCCTCGAGGGACTGGCGCACGGTGCTGCCTTCGGCAACGGGGGAAAGGTCGAGTATGGAGAAGGGAACCATGGGAAACCTGCCGGGCAGTTGAACGATGCCGTCTATGTAGGTTCGCGCCCGCACCATTCCAAACCATGCGCGCAAACAAAAAGGCCGCGCGAGCGCGACCCTTCTGCAATGTCACAAGCGATCGTTTATCGGTGACGGCGCAGCACATGTACCTCGGCGATCGGCTGGCGGTGGCCGGGCGGCAGCGTGAAATTGCCGAGCTGGCGGTCCATTTCCAGGGCTTCCGTCGCCAGCCGGTGGATCGCCGCCGTCGTCTCTTCGACCATCGAGGCGTTCTGCTGCGTCATCGCGTCGAGTTCGGCGACGGCGCTATTGATCTCGCGCAGCGTATTGGCCTCCTCGCGGGTCGCACTCATGATCTCGTTGATCTGCCCGTTGATCGCCTCGACATGGGCACCGATACCCGTCAGGGCGACGCCCGCTTTTTCCACAAGGGTAACGCCGCTTTCGACCTCATGCGTCGATTTCTGCAGCAGGCTGGAGATCTCCTTGGCCGCACTCGACGAACGCTGGGCCAACTCACGCACTTCCATCGCGACGACGGCGAAGCCCTTGCCGGATTCACCGGCGCGCGCCGCCTCGACGCCGGCATTGAGCGCCAGGAGGTTAGTCTGGAAGGCGATGTCGTCGATGACGGAGATGATCGTGTTGATCTGGCGCGAGGAGGCCTGGATTGCCTCCATCGCCGCGATCGTCTCGCGCATGATCTGGCCTGAGCCGGTCGTCTCCTTCTTGGCGTCGCGGGCGATGCGCTCGGCCTGCTCGGCTCGCTCGATCTGCCGGCGGACCGACTGTGTGATGGCGCTGATCGCATTCGCCGTCTCGGTGATCGAGCCGGCCTGGCGCTCGGTGCGCCCGGCAAGTTCGTCGGCGCCGGTGCGCATCTCCTCGGAGCCGGCGCGCACCGCCATCGAGTTGCCGCCGATGGCCGTCATGGTTTCGCTGAGCGTCGCCAGCGCCTCGTTGAAATTGACGCGCAGGCTTTCAAGCTCGTTCGGGAAGCGGGTATCGATCTGATAGGCGAGATCGCCGCTCGCCAGATGATGCAGGCCCTCGTCAATCGCCTCGACCACCTGCTGCAGCGTTTTCGCTTCGGCCTCACGCTCGGCCAGATTCTGCTGGCGGTCCTGCTCGGCCTGCAGGCGGGTCTCTTCGCTGGCGGCTTCGAGCTCGCGGCTTTCGATCAGCGAGTGGCGAAAGCGGTCGAGCGCGTTGGCCATCGTGCCGATCTCGTCCTTGCGGTTCAGGCTGCCGATCTCGCTGTCGAGCTTGCCGTCGGCGACATCGCGGGTGACGCCGGCAAGCCGCGCGAGCGGCGAAAACAGCAAGTTGGTGACGAGCCCGGTCGTGATCGCCATGACGACGAGCACGCCGATGCCGATCATCGTCAGCAGGGTGGCGATCTCGATCGAGCCGGCATTGAGCTCGCTCAAGAGCACACTCTCGACCACGAGGAAGCGGTCGCCGCGATAGTCGATGCCGCGGACATAGGCACGAGCCGCACCATCCGCCCGGTCGAAATCGGCAACTGTCATCGCCGAACTGGCAAGCGCGCTCTTGATGAAGGTGAATGGCGTCGCATCGAGCGTCGCAAGCTTGCCGCTTCCGTCGAGCCCGACGGCGGAGCCATCGCCGGAGACGATCGCCGCCCGCGCCGTGCTGCCCTGGACGATGCCCTTGGCGAGGATGCCGGTGACGATCTCGTCGCGCACCTTGAAGAGGATGATGCCCTTGGCCGCCCCAAGCTTGACGATCGGCACGGCATAGAAGATCGCCGACTTGCCGCTGCCGGCATCGACGCGAAGGCCGGAAAAGCCTGTCGGCGCGGCGTCATCGGTCGCTTTGGCGGTATTCTCGATCGCCTTTGCGAAAGCGATGCCGGCGCCGGTCGCCTTCCAGGCGTCCGACTTCAGGTTCTCGGCGAAATCATCTTCCTTCTTGTAGGAATAGAGCACGGTACCCTCGAGATCGACGATCAGCAGATCGCTGAAGGCGGTGTCCTCGAGGTCCCGGGCGACTTCGCCCTGCGTCTTCTCGTGGCTCGAATAATAAAAGCCGCTCGGCCCTTCCGGCTTGATGAGCTTCTCGCGCTGGTCGGCGGGGTTGGGATTGCCTGCTATGAAAACCTTCTTCAGCTCGGCACGGGCATCGCCCGCAGTCTTCTCGATGGTCTTCCAGCCGCTCTTCAGATTGGTGATCGACATCTGCAGCGCCTCGATGCGCGCGATGGAGTTGGCCTGGTTTTCAAGCTGCGTCAGCTGGTCCTGCAGCATGTCGCCGCGAAAGATCAGCACGCTTTCCTTGGCCTTCAGCGCCTGCTCGTCGGAAATGCGGCTGCTGGCGAAATAGGCAAGCACATCGATGACCGCGATCGACAGCACGGTCAGCAGAATGAATGTGGCGATGACCTTAAAGGACAGGGATTGAAATCTCCGAGCCATGTACAACGAACCCCTTCTGAACGCGCCTGCCAAGCGCGGGCACGCAGCGCATGCCTGATCAACTGACCTATAAACACAACATCGGGGGCTTAAATCTTCGCGAAAAGAAGCCCTCTCGTATTCGATGACTAGAATTCGGGCATCTGTTTTAATTCGCGGTAAATGGCAGGGCCGAAATCCGGGAATGTTTTTGTTTTGTTCACATATCAATGGCAGTTATTTCGCAATCGCTATAGGTTGAACCATGCAAAATACGATTCGCATCGTCGGCATCGATCCCGGGCTTCGCCGCACCGGCTGGGGAATCATCGAGACATCAGGCAATTCCCTGCGGTTTGTGGCATCCGGAACCGTGACCTCTGATGGCGATATGGACCTTGCCTCCCGCCTTTGCCAATTGCATGACGGCCTGGCGGAGATCGTCCACAGCTATAAGCCGGATGAGGCCGCCGTCGAACAGACCTTCGTCAACAAGGATGCGGTGGCGACCCTGAAGCTTGGCCAGGCCCGCGGCATTGCCATGCTGGTGCCGGCACGCGCCGGGCTGCCGGTCTCCGAATATGCCCCGAACGCCGTGAAGAAGGCCGTCATCGGCGTCGGCCATGGCGAAAAACAGCAGATCCACATGATGTTGAAGATCCTGATGCCGAAGGTCGAATTCAAGGGCAACGACGCCGCCGACGCCCTGGCGATCGCCATCTGCCATGCGCATAATCGCGGCAGCAACCGGATGCGGCAGGCGCTGGCCGGCTAATCTGTTCTTGACTTGTTCCCATTCGATGATAAGTAATACCTCGGAGGTATTACCATGCGCGTGACGGAAAAAGGCCAGGTGACCATTCCCAAGGACATCCGAGACCGTTTGAAGATCGGCCCCGGATCCGAAGTGGATTTCGTTGCCGATGAAAAGGGTGCCCGCCTCGTTGTCCTATCCAGCAGGATAGAGCCATCACAGGACGATTTTGAATCCTGGCTCGGCAGTATGAGCGGAACCTTCGACACCAGCGGCATGACGACCGATGAATTCATGGAATGGTTGAGGGGACCACGTGACGACCTCAGTCCTCGTTGATACGAACATCTTCATCGATATTTTCGGGCCGGATAATCCTTTCAGGGAATGGTCCGCGCGGGCGTTGAGCGTATTGCGTCCGGATTCGCAATTCATCATGACACCGGTCGTCTGGGCGGAGCTGGCAAGCATGACCCCGCGCGAGGAAACCCTTGCATTTCTCCTGTCGCGGCTAAACCTGATCCGCGAGGCCCTGCCGTTTCCCGCCGCTTACCGGGCCGGCATGGCACATGCGCAGTACCGGAGAAGCGGCGGCCTGCGCGAGCGCACCCTGCCGGATTTTTTCATCGGGGCGCACGCCCTCGTTCGATCGCACCGCCTTCTGACGCGCGATGGCGCGCGCTACCGCTCCTATTTCCCTGAGTTGGACATCATTTCTCCCGAAACGCATCCTTGAGAGACCGCGACCCATGATCGGCAAGCTGAAAGGCACCATAGACGAGATCGGCGAAGACTATGTGCTCGTCGACGTGCACGGCGTCTGCTACGTCGCCCATTGTTCGGCCCGCACCCTATCCAAGCTAGGCTCGACTGGTGAGGCCTGCGTGCTGTTCATCGAGACCTATGTGCGCGAGGATCAGCTGAAGCTCTTCGGTTTCATGACCGCGCTGGAGCGGGAATGGTTCAACCTGCTCCAGAGCGTTCAGGGCGTCGGCGCCAAAGTAGCGCTCGCCGTGCTCTCGACGCTGACCCCAGGCGAACTCGCCAATGCGATCGCCCTGCAGGATCGCACCGCCGTCTCCCGTGCCCCGGGCGTCGGTCCCAAGGTGGCCATGCGCCTCGTCACCGAACTCAAGAACCGGGCGCCGGCCTTTGCCGGGGAAGCGATCAATATCGCCCTCAAGCAGGAACTCGGCGAAGGGGTCGCGGCCGCGCCTGTCGCCGACGCGGTATCCGCGCTGACCAACCTCGGTTACTCCCGCGACCAGGCGGCAAATGCGGTTGCCGCGGCCATGAAGACGGCGGGCGATGGCGCCGACAGCGCCAAGCTGATCAGGTTGGGGCTGAAGGAACTGGCGCGGTGAGCTCCTTGAATATATCGCAATTCCTTACTAAACTCGAATGGTAAGGAGATCCGCATGAATATCTACTACGGTACGATGACATCGAAGGGCCAGACAACAATTCCGGCTGAAGTTCGTGAATTGCTAAATCTGAAGTCCGGCGACAGGATCCGCTACATCAATCGCGATGGCGAAATCATCATGAAAGCCAAAAACAAGCGCGCCATCGACCTTGCAGGCAAATTTCACGATCCGAACCGACCGACGATCACTTTGACACAAATGGACGAGGCGATTGGGGAAGCCATCGCCGATCACGTGATTAGTGCAAGATGATTGCCCTCGACACCAATATTATGCTGCGCTTCCTCCTGAAAGACGATGTCGTCCAGACGGAGAAGGTTACAACGCTCTTCGCGAGCCTGTCCGACACGGCACCCGGCTATATCAGTTGCATCACGCTGATGGAATGCGCGTGGTTCTTGAGGCAACGGATCAAGCTGAAGAGAGAACAGATCATGGAGGCGATTTCGGACTTGTTGGACTCGGCCGACCTGATCCTTGAAGATGAAAGAGTAGTCGAGGAGACGCTCGCAATCATGGTGCGGACGAATGCAGAATTTGCAGATATCTTCATCGCCCTTCGTAATCGTGATGCGGGCTGCGTGACAACCAGGACATTCGATGCCCAAGCCGCAAAAACCATACCTGGAATGGAACTTTTGACATGAGCGAATCCGCCCGCCTAATATCGCCGGAAAAGCGGGGCGAAGACCTTGATATCACGTTGCGCCCGCAATCGCTGGACGAGTTCACCGGCCAGGCGGAAGCGCGCGCCAATCTTAAGGTCTTCATCGAGGCGGCGAAAAACCGCGGCGAAGCGCTGGACCATGTGCTCTTCGTCGGTCCGCCCGGCCTCGGCAAGACGACGCTGGCGCAGATCATGGCCAAAGAGCTCGGCGTCAACTTTCGCTCGACGTCGGGCCCTGTTATTGCCAAGGCTGGCGATCTCGCTGCCCTGCTCACCAATCTCGAGGAGCGCGACGTGCTCTTCATCGACGAGATCCATCGCCTCAATCCGGCCGTCGAGGAAATCCTCTATCCGGCCATGGAAGATTTCCAGCTCGACCTCATCATCGGGGAAGGGCCTGCCGCTCGCTCGGTGAAGATCGACCTGTCGAAATTCACCCTGGTGGCGGCCACCACCCGCCTCGGCCTGTTGACGACGCCGCTGCGCGACCGTTTTGGCATTCCGGTGCGCCTGAGCTTCTATACCGTCGAGGAGCTTGAACTGATCGTGCGCCGCGGCGCGCGGCTGATGAACCTGCCGATCACCGAGGAGGGCGCCCGCGAGATCGCAAGACGCGCCCGCGGCACCCCGCGCATCGCCGGCCGGCTGCTGCGGCGCGTGCGTGACTTCGCCGAGGTGGCAAGGGCGGAAGCCGTCACCCGCGAGATCGCCGACGAGGCACTAACCCGCCTGCTGGTCGACAATGTCGGCTTCGACCAGCTCGACAAACGTTACCTCAACATGATCGCCGTCAATTTCGGCGGCGGCCCGGTCGGCATCGAAACCATTGCCGCCGGCCTGTCCGAGCCGCGTGACGCGATCGAGGACATCATCGAGCCCTATATGATC
This sequence comes from Rhizobium acaciae, assembly GCF_025941625.1. NCBI lineage: Bacteria > Pseudomonadati > Pseudomonadota > Alphaproteobacteria > Hyphomicrobiales > Rhizobiaceae > Rhizobium > Rhizobium acaciae. The sequence goes on along the minus strand of NZ_JAPCZO010000003.1, from coordinate 290,814 downwards.
CAACAGGGTTTCATCCAGCGCACGCCACGCGGCCGTGTTCTGACCGCAATCGCGTGGAAACATCTGGGAATGCAACCACCCAAGGATATGGAGGCTGCGCAGTTCCGGCTGTTCCAGGAGGACAACTGAGTGATCACCCGCCGCGGATTTTTCAAGGTTCTGGGCGGCGGTGTCGCAGGCGTCATGTCGCTCGGTGGTTATGCCTTCGCCTATGAACCGCTCGCGCGGCTCGCCATCACCCGCTATCAGCTGACGCCGCCGGGATGGACCCCGGGGCTCAAACTGCGCGTCGTTGCGCTCGCCGATCTCCACGCCTGCGAACCCTGGATGTCGGCAAGCCGCATTGCCGCGATCTGCCGCACGGCAAATGAACTCGAAGGCGATGTCACCGTCCTGCTCGGCGATTATGCCGCCGGCATGAACATGGTGACGCAGTACGTGCATTCGAGCCAATGGTCGAAGGCGCTCGCCACCTTGCAGGCCCCTCTCGGCGTCCATGCGGTCATGGGCAACCACGATTGGTGGGAGGACAGGACCGCTCAGAAGAACGGCGGAATGGAAACATTTGGACACCGAGCCCTCGCCGACGTCGGCATCCCGGTCTATGGCAACCGCGCCGTTCGACTCGAAAAGGATGGCCGCGGCTTCTGGCTCGCAGGCCTCGAAGATCAACTGGCGCTGCTGCCCGGCCGGAAGTGGGGCCGCACGCAGATGCTCGGCCTCGACGATCTCGATGGAACGATGGCTCAGGTGACGGACGATGCGCCCGTCATTCTGCTCGCCCATGAGCCCGATATCTTTCCCCGCGTGCCGGAGCGCGTGTCGCTGACGCTATCGGGCCACACGCATGGCGGACAGATCCGCCTCCTCGGCCGTTCGCCGGTCGTCCCCTCGCGTTACGGCAACCGCTACGCCTATGGCCATATGATCGAGGAGGGGCGTAATATCATCGTTTCCGGTGGCCTCGGCTGCTCCATCGCACCGGTGCGCTTCGGCGTGCCGCCGGAAATTGTCGTTATCGATCTTGGATAAGTACGGCATGGCCAAGCGTACTCACATCCGCCTGAAGGCGGGCGGTCTGCGTTTCAACTACCGCATCGCCGGCCTCGGCTTTCGTGACGGGCACGTGCTCGTTCATCGCGCCGTGCATGAACCCTTTTGGACTTTTCCGGGCGGTCGGGCAGAAATCGGCGAAACGTCGGAAGAGACGCTGAAGCGCGAAATGGTGGAGGAACTGGGCGTTGAGGTGATCGTCCACCGCCTGCTGTGGATGGTCGAGAATTTCTTCCACTATGAAAAGCGCGACTGGCATGAACTCGGCTTCTATTACCTGATGGAAATCCCGCCGGAATTCCCCTTCAAACCGGGCGAGATCATCCATCGGGTCGAGGACGGCGACAATCATCTCGAATTCAAATGGGTGCCGGCGACGCGCAAGGCCTTGATCGAACTCGACATCCCACCCTATTTCATCGCCGATGAAATCGAGGTACTGCCCGTTGCAGCACGTCATCTCGTCTGGCGCGACGGCAATCTCGATAAAAAGAACTGACGGAAACCCCTTCCAAAAGAGCTTGATGAGGAGAAGCCCGATGCCGACCTTCGATCCCACGAGGGCGTTTCGCAAACTCGCCTATAACAACGCCCTTGCCAACCATCGTCTGCTTCAGGGCTGCGCGACTTTGAAGGCCGGCGAATTCGAAGCGCCGCGCACGAGCTTCTTCCCCTCGATCAAGGAAACCTTGAACCACATCATCACCGTCGACTGGTTCTATGTCGACGGTCTGGAAGGCGGCACTCTCGGGCTCAAGGCCTTCGAGGTCGACGAGCCGTTCGACGATCTCGCATCGCTGGCCGCAGCGCAGGCGAGGGTCGATCAGCGGCTGACGACGCTTTGCGAGGCTCTGACGCCGGAAAGGCTGGTCTCCACCGTCAGCCTCCACCGCGGCGCCCGCATCCAGCAGGAGCGGATGGAAGACGTGCTTAGCCATCTCTTCCAGCATCAGACCCATCATCGCGGCCAGGTGCATGCGATGCTCTCCGGCACCAGTGTCGCCCCGCCGCAGCTCGACGAATTCATCGTCGCTGACGATGCGAGGTTTCGCAGCCGGGAACTTACAGATCTCGGTTGGAACGAAGAGACGATGATGCGCTAGCGCGTCCTATCGGGCGCACGGCGCTTTAGTCCTGCAGCCGTCTCTTCAGCCCGTCGATGATCGTCTTGGTGAGAAGGTCATAATTCTCGTCGAAATGATGGTCGCCGGGCAGTTCGATGACCTCGGCGCCGCTATCCTTCAGCGCCGGACAGGCGACATCGTCATCGTCGTCCTTGCCGTAGATGCATTGCACGAGCTTCGGATCGATGTTCTTCAGATCGCCGACAGGATCGCCTCCCGCCCCTTCCGTCTTCCGGCCGAGCCAGCCGAGAACAGAGATGACGTAGTCGACTTGGTGCGAAAGCGACAGCAGCGACAATTGCGCCACCGCCGACTTTTCGGCTGGCTTGAGGAGCTGGTAGGTGGCGGGCACGACATCGGCGCCGAAGGAATAACCGACGAGCAGCACGTGCTTCACCTTCCACTGCTTGCGATAGAAATCGATGATCTTCGAAAGATCGGCGGCGGTCTCCTCCGGCTTGCGCTCCGACCAGAAATAATGGAGCGAATCGACGCCGACGACCGGAATACCTTCCTTCTGCAGCGTGCCGCCGACTTCCTTGTCGATGTCGCGCCAGCCGCCGTCGCCGGAATAAATTACCGCCATCGTGTCGAGGGCGGGCGTCGCCTCGAGCACCGCCAGCGGCAGGCCAAGCGGGTTGCCGAAGGCGCCGGAGGCGGTGACGAGATCGTCGAGCGTATCGGCAAACGCCGTCTGCGCATCGTCGGTGGAATCGCGGATCTCGATCTCGTCATGGGCCTTCTTCAGCGCCTCGGTATGCGCCCGGCCATCCTTGTTGGCATCAGGCGTGAAGACTGTAATGATCGGGTCCGGCAGGACGCCGTCGCTGAGGCCATAGATGGTGCGTTCGCCAACCACCTGCTTGGACGCCGGCGTGCAAAGCTCCTTGGCAAGCGGAATGCCGGCGACAGGATTAACGGCAAGTGTCTGGCCGATCGTCGCATCCGGCGTTTGCGCGGCGATCGCCAGCGCCAAGGCCCCGCCCTCGCCGATGCCGGCGACGATCGGCAGGTGATAGGCGTTGTTGCCGGTCGCGCGCTGCACCTGCTGGCTCAGCGATTCGATGTCCGAGACCATATAGACGCAGCCGTCGTTAAGGCTGACGTCATACTGGTTGAGCGCCTGGATATAGGATGGAAAGTCAACGCCGATGACGACGGCACCTTCGGCGACCAACCTGTCGGCTTCGCCCTTCTCATAGTCGCCCCAGCCGGCCGCATCCGAGATCAGCATCACAGTGCCCTTCACCTCCCCTTCCGGCAGGAAGATGTGCGGCGACGGAATGAGCCCGGTTTCGAAGCTCTGCGTGGTCTCCTCGGCAGCGGTCGCCGGTGCGGCCGCGAGCATGCAGGCGCATGCCGTGGCAAGAAGGATTGTCCTGATCATTTTCTCACTACCCCTTTCAATCCGCCCCCAATCAGAAATGTCGCGTCCATCAACGCGATCATCGGATTGCCCCCTCCTGAGATCGCAAGATAGCGCGGTTGCCAGTGCGGATGAAACTTGGATTTGAATGCCCGAAGGCCTTTGAAGTTATAGAAGCGCTCGCCGTGTTCGAAGACGGTGCTGCCGATGCGGTCCCAGACGGGTGCCGCCTCGCGTTTCGACATGCCGGAGAGAGGTGCCATGCCGAGATTGAAGTGGGTGAAACCCTGCCCGCGCAGATATTCCATGATCTGCACGAAGAGAAAGTCCATCGAGCCCTTGGGCGCGTCCGGCGAGAAGCGCATGAGATCGATCGTGCCCTCCTGCCTGGATTCGGTCACGAGGATATTGGCGAAGGCGACGATCCGGCCGTCCTTTTTCAGGATGCCGACCGGCTGCGACGAAACGTAATCGGAATCGAAGGCGCCGAGCGAGAAGCCCTTTTCCTTGGCATTGTGATGCTCGAGCCAGGCCGTCGAAACCGCGGCTAAATCATCGATGACCGAAGACACGTCCTGCGGTTCGACGACGGCGAATTCCAGCCCGTCGCGCTGGGCGCGGCTTGCCGTCTGGCGAAGGTTCGCCCATTTGCCGCCCTTCATCTCGAAGGCCCTGAGATCGGCCACCGCCAGTTCGCCGAGCTTGAAGGCGCGCAGGCCGGCATCGGCGCAATGGGACAGCAGCGCCGGTGAGATCTGGTAGAACACGGCCCGGCAGCCGGCGGCGCGCGCCGCTTCGACGAAACGCCAGACGAGTTCCTGCACGGCGCGATGATCGCCGACCGGATCGAACAGCGCGATCCAGGAGCGGCCCTGCCGGCCATACATGATGAATGCATCGCCGTTTTCCGAGAACATGATGCTCTTGTCGCCCATGCGCACCAGATTGGCGTCGGCATTACCCTGCTTCATGACGATCTCGACGGCACGCGCCAGCGCCTCATCCGTCGCCTGCTCCGGCCGGAAGCTCGCCGGCCGGAGCAGGCTGAAAACGGCGATCGCCGACGAGATGATGGTGATGCCGAGCACGGCGCGCAGCCCGCGCGGCGCCTCGGCGGTGAATTCGAACTGCCACCAGAGCTGGTTGCTGTATTCGACGTCGCGATAGACGAAGAGCAGGATGACGACGGCGCCGACGACGATCACCGCGATCGCCATCAGCCAGGACGCCGTCAGCGCCTGATTGAGCAGCGAGGCCTGGCGGGTAAAGAGCCGGCGGCTGACGAAGAGCCCGAAGATGAGGAAGGCGAGAAAAGCGGCTTCGACGAGCGCGATCGCCTTCAGCAGCGACAAAGTCAAGGCGGCAAGCGCCGAGAACACGGCCACCCACCAGGCGCCGTCGAGCCGCTGGCCGAGACCGCGCGCAGCGACGACGAGTGCCAGCCCCAGCAGGCTGGAGAGGAAATGCGCTCCTTCGACCATCGGCAGCGGCAGATAGTTGGAGAGGAATTCGAGGTTCTGGTCCGGCGTCGGCGTGACGCTTGAAAACACCAGCATGACGCCGAGCAGCAGTGCGAGAGCCGACAACAGCTGCGGCATCAGCCGTCCGCCGATGCGCCGCATGCTGGAGGCGGCGGGATGATCGACGAAACGACGCAGCTCCGCCGCCGAGACCGCGAGCACGGCGATCAGCAGCGGCAACACATGGTAGACCAGCCGGTAGAGCACCAGTGATCCGAGCACGGCATCGATGTTTACCGCGCTGCCGAGCGACGCGATGATCACGGTCTCGAACACGCCGAGCCCGGCCGGAACGTGACTGAGCACGCCGAGACCGACGGCGATCGCATAGACGGCGAGGAAGACCGGCCAGCCGATGGCCGTCTGCGGCAGCAGCACATAGAGTACCGACGCCGAGGCGGCGATATCGAAGGCGGTGACGAGAAACTGCCGCGACCAGGTACGCGAATCCGGCAGGCGGATTGCCACGGGCCCAAGATCGAGCACGCGCCCGTCACGGCCGATAATCATCACCGCGCCCAGAATGGCGACGATCGAACCGGCGATCAGCCGCAGGAGGAAGGCGCTGACCCCGATCAGCGGGCCGATCTCGTCGGCGATGACGATGAGGGCGATTGCCGCAACGCCCGCAAGCCCCAATCCGAAGGACAGCGTGACGAAGGCGATGATGCGGCCGATATCCTCCGGCGAGAGCCCGAGGCGGGTATAGGCGCGATAGCGGATCGCACCACCCGAGAGCGCGCCGAAACCGGCTGTATTGCCGACGGCATAGGCACTGAACGCCGTCAGCGCCACATGCGGAAAGGGCAGCTTCTTGCCGATATATTCGATGGCGTTGAGATCGTAGAAGATCAGTGCGAGGAAGCTGAGCGCCGTGAAGAACAACGCAAGCAGGATCGCGCTCGGCCTGGTGGCGGCCAGCGCACCGACGACGTCGTCATAGCGCACCTCGTTGGTGAGCTGCATGATCGCGTAACCGACGAGGCAGAAGACCACCAGTGACGCGGCTGCCAACAGCGGCGTTCTGTACCGTCTGAATAGCCCACCAAAAGAAAACCCGCCCGTTTCTTCCATCTCTTCCAAATTGCCGTGCCCCGACATTCTCGTACCCTGCTGTAACTGCCAGCTTGGCGGGAATCATTTCAGATGACGTAACATGAGAGGCATATAAGCTCTATGAAGCCATGCCGCCGCTACCCCAGCCCCGCCGCCTGCGCCTCAATCATCCTCAATTGGGGCGAATTTGCGCAGCCGGGCGTCGCAGCACATTGCATTTTCGTAAGCTTCGGCAGAGCCTTGCGCTCGATCGAGAGTTGAGACGCGGGAGAAAGGTTCGATATGCAGGATGGTTCGGCCTTCGTGATGCTTGCCCTCGGCCGCCTGCTGCTCGGCGGCCTCTATGTCGCTGGCGGCATTCAACATTTTTTCGTCATCGTGCCGCTGACCGAGGCGATCGAAGCCCGCGGCGTTCCTTTTGCGAAATGGGTGCTGGTCTTGGGCAGCATGTTCCAGATCGTCGCCGGCATCCTGCTGATGCTCGGCCTGTTCGTCGCGGCAGCGGCATTCGGTCTCATCGTCTTCACGTTGGCCGCCACCGTCATGTTGCTGAATTTCTGGGACATGCAGGGAACGGCGCGCGACAGCGCTATCAATACATGGAAAACCAACATGGCGATCATCGGCGGCCTGCTGATCGCAGCCGCCAGCGCGATGTGAGGCGGTTCATGCCGCCGGCTCGCTGCTCGCCCGCGCATGCGCGGCGTAGCGCGCGACGGCAGCATCCACCTCCGCGTCGCGGTCGCCCGCCACCTGCACCGTCGGCACGGCGAATTCGATACCGTTTTCCTGGAAGGCATTGCGGATCATCGCCAGCGCATTGCGGCGGATGACGAATTGCTCGCCGGGCTTGGTCATCATCGACAGCCGGATTTCGATGGCGAATTCGCCGAACTGCTCGACACCCTTCATCTTCAGCGTCTCGATGATATGAGGGCCGAATTCCGGATTTTCGAGCAGAGTCTGGCCGATCTGCTTGATCACCTTCTTCGCCTTGACGAGATCGGTGTCGTATTTGACGTTGAGGCTGATCTTGTCGATCGTCCAGTCGCGATTGAGGTTCTTCACCGCGCCGAGTTCGCCGAACGGCACCGTCGTCAGCGGCCCGCGATGATGCCTGAGCTTCACCGAGCGCAGGCTGAAGGCCTCGACCACGCCCTTGTGGCTGCCGCTTTCGATATATTCGCCGATACGGAAGGCATCGTCCCAGAGATAGAACATGCCGCTGATGACGTCCTTGACGATCGTCTGCGCGCCGAAACCGACCGCGACGCCGACGACACCGGCGCCGGCGATCAGCGGCCCGATCTCGATACCAAGGCCGGAGAGCACCATCAGAACGGCGATGACGACAATGACGACGGCAAGGATATTGCGGAAGATCGGCAACAGCGTCTGTATCCGCGCGCGCTTGGCCTTCTCCTCATCCGTTGCTGCGCCATCCACGGATGAATCAACCAGCTTGCCGTCGATATAGGCCTTGATGACGTGCCAGAGCAGATCGGCGGCAAGCAGGATGACGATGCCGCCGATCACGCCGCGCGCGATCTTGTCGATCATCGTTTCGCCGGCGGCCATCGTATCGGCGCCGACGCCGAGCATATGCCCAAGCCAGATGGCGGCAACGGCAATGATCAGCGCCCGCACGCCGCGGTCGAGCAGCACGGCTGTAATGCGGCGCGTGGCAAGGAAGCTCGCTTCGGTCTGCTGCAGCGATTTTACCGCAATCGTCGAGACGGCAAGCACGCGCGGCAGCAGCAACACGTAAATGCCGAGCCAGAGCAGCCAGTTGAAGCCTGCGACCCAAAGGCTCCAGAGCACCAGGAAATAGACGGTGAGTGCCCAGGATGTCCCGTGACCACGCTTCTCGTCCTTGTGCGGCCGCGACCAGACCGCCTCGATCGCGATCAGCAGCAGGCCAATGCCGAGGATATAGCCGACGAGGAGCCGCACGCTTGAGGAATAACCGAGCGGCTCCATCGACTGGATCACCGCCCATCCAAAAATGAAATAGATGACGAAAGTCGCACAGCGCCGATACCAGAAGAATGCGACGTCACGCGCCGGCATGATCGGAGCGTTGATCTCCTGCCGTTCTTCCTCGGCTCGCGCCAGCCCGATGAGATCGACCAGCACGCCTCCGAGGCAGATGGTGAAACGCTGGACCACGAGCGCGACAACGCAAACGATCGCGATGCTCTGGCTGATCGGCGGCCAGCTGACGCTGAGAAGAGCAAGTGCCGTCGTCATGGCGAAGATCAGCGCCGGGATGACGCGCGGGGCGAGATGCATGCCTGCCATCTGCGCCGCCTGGCGACGGCGGCGGAAGGCATAGCGGGCAATGCGCTCGACGATGGTGCCGAGCAGGAAAATCGCCAGAAACTGCGCCACCATGCGCGGCCAGCCGGCGGCGGCGATCTCGCCGAAAAGCAGCGAAGAAGCATGGCCGACCTGCGAGGGCAGTGTCATCGCTGCATCGGAGACCATCGAGACGTGCCGGCGGGCATGCTGGAGCAGACCTGACAATACCGACATCTGGTCGCCGGCCGCCGAATCGCTCGCGGGCGCCGCCGCCATCTGCGTCGACATCCATTGTTTGACCTGAGGAGTCTGCATCAGTTCCATCATCTGACGCACCTCGGCCGGCGGGGCCGCCGCGGCCGGCACTTGCGCCGGCGGAGTCTGGGCAAAGCCAGGCGAAACCGCCGATAAAAGCGCAAGCAATGCCAGTATGCCGAATATGACGGCCTTCAAGCCCCCCGCCATGCCACGCTCCATGACCGCCTCCAATGAAATGTCGGTCGCTTGTGCAAAGCAGCGCCGACATTTTGCAATGGATACTCGCGACCGTTGCCGCCAGCAAGCCGTAGGAAGACCATACCGATGGCTAGGAAAGGTCAACGTCGCCGCCGCCTCGAAACGAAGCGTACGCTCGTTATTTCAGGATGACGGCTTTGTCGGAACTGTGAGTGAAGTCGCTCGCCTTCAGGATTTCGCGGCCGGTTTTTCTACGTGACCGCCGAAGCCCGCGCGCATCGCCGACAACACCTTGTTGGCGAATTCGTCATTGTCGCGCGAGGAGAAGCGACCGTAGAGCGCAGCGCTCAGCACCGGCGTCGGCACGCTCTCGTCGATTGCTGCCATGATCGTCCAGCGGCCTTCGCCGCTGTCCGAGACGCGGCCGGCATATTTCGAAAGTGCAGGATCGGCATGCAGCGCATCGGCCGTGAGATCGAGCAGCCAGGAGGTGATCACGCTGCCGCGGCGCCAGACTTCGGCGACATCCTGCAGGTTGAAATCATACTGGAAATGTTCCGGATGGGCGAGCGGCGCGGTCTCCGCATCGGCCTCGTGCGAGGCGGCGCCGATATTGGCATGTTTCAGAATATTGATACCTTCGGCATAGGCGGCCATCAGGCCGTATTCGATGCCGTTATGCACCATCTTGACGAAATGACCGGCACCATGCGGGCCGCAATGCAGGTAACCCTGTTCCGCTGTGCTGACCGCAGCCGCTTCGGCGCTCCGGTTCGGCGAGGCTTCGGTCTTGCCGGCGCCGGGCGCCAGCGTCGCGAAGATCGGGGAAAGGTGTTCGACGATGCCCTTCTCGCCGCCGATCATCAGGCAATAACCGCGCTCGAGGCCAAAGACGCCGCCGCTGGTGCCGACGTCGACATAATGGATGCCCTTGGTGATAAGGTCGGCGCCGCGGCGGATATCGTCGTGATAATAGGAGTTGCCGCCGTCGATGACGATATCGCCGTTCTCAAGCAGCGGCACCAGGCTCGCCAGCACCTTGTCGACGATCGCCGCCGGCAGCATCAGCCAGATCGCGCGCGGATGGGAGAGCTTCGAGACGAATTCCGCGAGCGAAGCACTGCCGGTGGCCCCGAGGCCTGCGAGCTCGGCAACGCTTTCCGGCCTGGCGTCGTAGACGACGCATTCGTGACCGCCTCGCATCAAGCGCTGGACCATATAATTGCCCATGCGGCCCAAACCAACCATGCCAAGCTGCATAATGAATCTCCTGGAAACCGAAATGAAGTATCGAATCCGGAAATTAGCACCCGCAGTGTGACAGGCAAGCGAAGTCTCGGTGATATTGGCGAATGCGACGATTGCGCCACCGATCGTCTTGACACCGACGCACTCGTTCAAACATCAGGCGCGCTGGCCGGCTCACCCTTCATTTCGCTGAGGAACATGCCTTCTCGCAGATTGATGCCGTATTCGACGAAGGCCTTCATGCAGCAAAGCATCTGCGTCCAGCCTTCGCAATTGAGATAGGTGCCGCGCCGGCCGGCATCGTCTTCACGCCAGCCGGTCTCGGCGATGGTCACCAGCGTGCCGCCGTCTTCCAGCGGCTTGAAGTTCATCTCCACCAGCGTCTTATAGGTCGCCTTGTCTTCGCCGGTGCCGCCATCCCAGCGCAGCACGATGCGGCTTTCCGGCACGAGTTCGACGACCTCGACCGGCGCGTCCTTCCACCAGGTCACCGTCGTGCCCTTCACGAGCGGTGCGCTCGCTCCGCCGATCGTGGTGAAATAGCTGCTGAGCTTCTTCGGGTTGACGACGGCATCGAACACCTCTGCAACGGGGCGGCCGACACGGCCGGAAATGCGGATTCCGAGAGACATGACACTTCTCCTCTTCTCCAGTGTGTCTGTTCCATTGTCCTTGGCGCCATTATGTTATAAAAATATAACATGTCAAGCGAATCAACCGACGATCCCGTTTTCAAGGCGCTGGCGCATCATCGCCGCCGCGAAATCCTCGATCTGCTCAAGGATGGCCCCCGAACCACGGGGACCCTTTGCGAGATGTTTCCGCAGATGGATCGCTGTACGGTGATGCAGCATCTGAAGGTGCTGGAAGAGGCTGACCTGGTCATCGCCAGGAAGGAAGGCCGCGAACGCTGGAACCACCTGAACAGCCTGCCGATCAAGCACATCTATGACCGCTGGATCAGCAATTATGCCGGCCATTCCCTGTCAATTCTCGACCGGCTGAAAGGCGACCTCGAGGGCCAGCCCGAATAATGATCCAGCCGCCCAACAGCTTGCCGGCCGGCCAGCCGAAGCCTTATGCTGGCCAAAACGGCACGGGATCAGGCAGATGACGATATCGGGCGCCGGCATACGCCGCATGCGGCTGCTGCGCAGCATGAAGCAGGAACACCTCGCCGAACTCCTCGGCGTCAACCAGACGACCGTCTCACGCTGGGAACGCGATCAACTCGCTCTCTCGCCCGAGCAGTCCATCAAGCTGGAACGGATTTTCGCCTCACCGCAATATGCAGCAGTCGATACGGCGCTGAAACGGCTGGTCGAGGATTCCGTCCGGCCGGTGCATCTGATCTGCGACCGCACCCACCGGCTGCTCTCCGCCTCCCGCCCGCGGCAGGCAGAGTGGCGGGCGCCGCTCGGCGCCTTTCTCGGCCGCTCCCTATTCTCTTATGCATCCGCCGAAATCGCCGCCGCCGAGCAGTCGCTGGAGGAGCGCGGCTGGCATGAGGGCAGGCTCTCGTCGTTGACCCTCGATACCGGCGCCAACGGCAATGCGCTGCTGCCGATCGTCGCCGGCCGCGTGACCTGGGAACGGATCATGCTTTCCGATGGCAGCGCCGGCCGCCTTGTTACGACCATCGGCTGAGCCTCAAGCTTTCCTGCACGCCCATGCATAATTTATGCGTTGTCTGAAAACCTTAGTCTTTATAGCGTCCGCCGCCGAACGGTCAGGAGACGATGTGATGACGATACTGGTGACGGGAAGTGCCGGCCATCTCGGCGAGGCGCTGATGCGGACCTTGAGGGCGGAAAGCCGCTGGGTGCGCGGCATCGATATCAAGCCCTCGGCTTTTACCGACATGGTCGGCTCGATCGGTGATCGCGCCTTCGTCCGGCAGGCGATGTCAGGCATCAGCCACGTCATCCATGCCGCGACGCTGCACAAACCGCATGTGGCAACCCACGACAATTACGATTTCCTCGACACCAATGTCGCCGGCACCCTCAACCTGCTCGAAGAGGCGGTCACTGCCAACGTTGCAAGCTTCGTCTTCACCAGCACCACCAGCACCTTCGGTGCGGCATTGACGCCGGCTGCCGGCGAACCGGCGGCATGGGTGACCGAGGACGTGCTTCCCGTCGCGAAAAACATCTACGGCGTGACGAAACTCGCCGCCGAAGGTCTGTGCGAACTCTTCGCCCGCAAGTCCGGCCTGCCGGTCGCCATTCTCAGGACGTCGCGTTTCTTTCCCGACAATGACGACGATCCTGACATTCGCAACGGCTATTCGGCAGAGAACGCCCAGGCCAACGAGCTTCTTCACCGCCGCGTCGATATCAGCGACGTGGTCGGCGCCCATCTGCTGGCGCTCGAAAAGGCGCCGGCAATCGGCTTTGGCCGCTACATCATCTCCGCCACGACGCCGTTTTCGGCGAGCGATCTTGCCGCAATCCGGCGCGACGCGCCTCACGTCGTCGAACGACTGTTCCCGGGTGCAGGCGCCCTTTACGCATCCCGCAGCTGGAAGATGTTTCCTTCGCTCGACCGTGTCTATGTCAACGAACGCGCAAGGCGGGAACTCGGCTGGCAGCCGCGATATGATTTCCGTTTCGTGCTCGATTGCCTGCGCGACAACAGGGAATGGCGAAGCCCTTTGGCGCTGAATGTCGGCTCCAAGGGCTACCACGATGAGGTCTTCGCCGAAGGGCCTTACCCGGTCGGATAGAGCAGCGAGCTGGAATGCGGACACGCGAAAGCCCGACTTCATCTCCAGCATGACGCTTTCGCTGAGAAGTGTCATCCAGATATCACGATCCCGTCATAGACCGTCTGCCGGGGATATGGGGCGACGAAATCCAGGGCGTGTTGCGCCATCGGGATATCGAATCCAGGCCGGGGTGTCATTTGAAGCGGTGTCCAGCCTGCGGGCGGAAGCCGTTTCGAGAGCGCTTTTGACCGAGAGGGTATTTCCATGAAGAATGTCAGACTTTACACAGCGCGGCTATTCGCCGCGGTTCTCGCGGCATCCGCCGCCGTGCCAGTTGTCGCAATGGCCGAGAATTCCGCCACCGTCGGCGGCCTCACCTTCGTCAACAAGGGCCTGGTGGGCATCGGCCGCATTCCGGCCAACCAGCGTGACAAACTCGGCGAGACCTTCGGTTCCGGCTCGGGCATGGCGATCGATCCCGCCGCCTGGAGCCGCGACGGCGCCGGCTACAGGGGCACGCTCTACCTGTTGCCCGACCGCGGTTACAACGCCCTCGGCACCGTTGATTACCGGCCACGCCTGAACACCATCTCGATCGGCCTGACGCCGACCGCTCCGGGTGCTGCACCCGAGGCCGGCAAGGAACAGTCGGGCGTCGACGCAAAGCTCGTCGATTCCACACTCTTCGTCGACGACAAGGGCGGCGACATGACCGGTCTCGACCCGGAATCCGGCGTCCGCCCTGCTGCCGGTAGTTTTCCCGCGCTGCCGCAGGCGACGAACGGCAAGATCGCGCTCGACAATGAAGCCATCATCCGCATGGCCGACGGCACCATGTTCGTCAGCGACGAATATGGTCCTTATATCTATCACTTCTCCGCTGACGGCCACCTGCTCTCTGCCACCCAGCCGCCGAAGGCGCTTTTGCCGATGCGCAAGGGCGCGTTGAGCTTTGCCTCCAACAATCCCGGTCCCGGCGCCTCCGCTCCGGACCCGAAAGATCCGGAGACCGGCCGCCAGAACAACCAGGGTCTCGAAGGCATGGCGATGACGCCTGATGGTAAGTTCATCATCGCTGTGCTGCAATCGGCTGCCCGCCAGGACGGCGGCGATTCCGGCTCGACCCGCCAGAATACCCGCGCCATGATCTATGACGCCGCCGATCCCGATCACCTGAAACTGGTGCACGAATATGTCGTGCCGCTGCCGGTCTTCAAGGACGCCAAGGACAAGACGACGATCGCCGCTGAGAGCGAAATCGTCGCTCTTTCCGACAAGACTTTCCTGATGCTCGCCCGTGACAGCGGCAACGGCCAGGGCCTGAAAGGCGACACCTCGCTCTACCGCAAGGTCGACATCGTCGACATTTCCGCCGCGACCGACATCGCCGGCAGCGATTTCGATGACGGCAAGCCGATCGCACCGAAGGGCGTCGTCGATCCCTCGCTGACGCCGGCGACGCTGACACCCTTCATCGACCTCAACGACAAGGCCGACCTCGCCCGCTTCGGCCTGCACAACGGCGCGCCGAACGACAAGAACAATCTGTCGGAAAAATGGGAAGCCATGGGTCTGGCGAGCGTTCTCGACCCGAACCTGCCGGACGACTACTTCCTGTTCGTCGCCAATGACAACGACTTCTTGACGCAGGATGGATTCCAGGTGGGCGCCGCCTACAAGGCGGACGGCGGTCCCGACGTCGACACCATGCTCCAGGTCTTCCAGGTCACCCTTCCAGGTCTGAAGAAGTAACGGACGCGCTGAAGAAGGGCGAACGGGTAACCCACGTTCGCCCGCCATCCGGCGTCTTCGCTGAAAATGGAAGGAAGGGTGCGATCCACGACCACCGATGGATGTTTACGATCCTGGGTGCCTACAAACGTAGGTGGGCGCCGTGTGTCCAGGCCCACGGGCCTGGCCAGGGACAGCTCCCTTTGGATCGAGTATGGCCCCAGGGATTGTGGTTCCTGTCGAGAGGCGCAGACCGCATGGCGATATATAAGGTCGTTTGTGCCGGCGCGCCAGTGGCGACGGAAGGCGGCCCCTATTTAATTGAGATCAATTGAGTTCGGGGGCGGACCGGCCATTCAGCTTGTCAGTGATGCCGCGGATGCGGCTCGACACCTCGCTCAGCGCTGCCGCAAGATTTTCTTCGGTCCGGGCGGTCGCGGCAAGCACCGTATCGCGATTGCCGCGCAGCGACTCCAGCTCGGATTCCAATCCGGCGACGCGGCGCGTCAGCTCGGCAATCTCGTCCGTGATCATGATGCCGGCCATGACGGTGATCCTGAGATCGCCGATTTCCCCGAACTGATCCTTGAGATGGCCGACATAGCGGTCGAAGCGGGTGGCGAGATCGGTCAGGTGATCCTCCTGGCCTTCCTCGCAGGCCATGCGATAGGCCTTGCCGTCGATCGTTACCGTCACCTGCGCCATGCCAAACTCTTTCTATCAGCGATCCAGAACCGCGCGGATCGTTTCCATGGCCGTCACCAGCCGCCGCGACACCTCGCGATTAACCTCTTCGAGCCGGTTGGCGCGGAATTCGGCCTGGTCGAGTTCCTGCGCGAGCCGCGAACGATCGGCGTGCACACGCCGCACCTCGCCCTCGATCTCGCCCTGCTCGCGCTGCCGCTCGACGCGCATGTCGACGGCGTTTTCGAGGCTCGATATCGCCTGTCTCAATTCGTTGAGCGCTGCTTCCATGGTTTTGCCTGTGGGCATCATGTCTTTCCGATTCCCGCGCAGGATCCGCGAATCGGCACGCCGCGCCGACCCTACGATTTCAAAAGGATATGCAGCTCGCCGACGGCCCGTCAATAAATCCTGTCACTTGCCCACCGGCCTATCCTGTGGATGAGCGTTTTACATAGGCTCGCCACACCAGATTCGTCATTTGTACAATCGCGCGATCAAATGTCAAAAATCGCCGCTGCGCGCCCGGATTTGACCTGCCATTTATTGACTTGCCCGCCCCAACTGCTATGTCTCTGCCGCTTTCACTCGATGGTCTTGGAGGCTCGAGGCCATCCCCCGACACCCGGAACTTGCGGAAAAGCCATGACCTCTCCCGAACAACACGACCGGATGGCGAATGCGATCCGTTTTCTCGCCATGGACGCCGTCGAAAAGGCGAACTCCGGCCACCCGGGCATGCCGATGGGCATGGCTGACGTGGCAACGGTCCTGTTCACCAAATATCTGAAGTTCGATCCGAAGAAGCCGCACTGGCCTAACCGCGATCGCTTCGTGCTGTCGGCCGGCCATGGCTCGATGCTGCTCTATTCGCTGCTGTATCTGACCGGCTATCCTGACATGACGATCGAGGATCTGAAGCAGTTCCGTCAGCTCGGCTCGAAGACCGCCGGCCATCCGGAATACGGTCACGCGACCGGCATTGAAACGACGACCGGTCCGCTCGGCCAGGGTATTGCCAATTCCGTCGGCATGGCGATTGCCGAACGCAAGCTGCGCGAGGAGTTCGGCTCCGATCTCCAGGATCACTATACCTATGCGATCTGCGGCGACGGCTGCCTGATGGAAGGCATCAGCCACGAAGCCATCGCGCTCGCCGGCCACCTGAAGCTCAACAAGCTCGTCCTGTTCTGGGACAACAACTCGATCACCATCGACGGCGCCGTCTCGCTGTCGGATTCCACCGATCAGATCGCCCGCTTCAAGGCCGTTCACTGGAACACGATCGAGATCGACGGTCATGATCAGGCTGCCGTCGCCGCCGCGATCGAAGCTGCCCATAAGTCCGACCGCCCGACCTTCATCGCCTGCAAGACGATCATCGGCTTCGGCGCCCCGAACAAGCAGGGCACCCACAAGGTCCACGGCAACCCGCTCGGCGCCGAGGAAATCGCTGCCACCCGCAAGGCGCTGAACTGGGAAGCCGAAGCCTTCGTCATCCCGTCGGACGTTCTCGACAGCTGGCGTGCTGCCGGCGCCCGCTCCGTCGACCTCGTCAAGTCCTGGGAAGACGGCCTCGCCAAGGCTCCGGCCAAAGCCGAGTTCACCCGCCGCATGGCAGGCGAGCTGCCGGAAGGCTTCGACGCCGCGATCAGCGCATATAAGAAGAAGCTCGCCGAGACCAAACCGACGGTTGCGACCCGCAAGGCTTCGGAAGACGCGCTTGAGGTCATCAACGGCTTCCTGCCGGAAACACTCGGCGGCTCCGCCGACCTGACGCCGTCGAACAACACCAAGACCAGCCAGATGCATTCGATCACGCCGACGGATTTCGCCGGTCGTTATATGCATTGGGGCATCCGCGAGCATGGCATGGCGTCTGCCATGAACGGCATTGCGCTGCATGGCGGCATCATCCCCTATAGCGGCGGCTTCCTGATCTTCTCGGATTATTGCCGCCCGCCGATCCGCCTTGCTTCGCTGATGGGCATCCGCGTCATTCACGTCCTGACGCATGACTCGATCGGCGTCGGCGAAGACGGCCCGACGCACCAGCCGGTCGAACAGCTCGCCGGTCTGCGCGCCATCCCGAACCTGATGGTCTTCCGTCCGGCCGACGCCACGGAAACGGCGGAATGCTGGCAGATCGCCATCAAGACGCACAACCGTCCCTCGGGCCTTGCTCTGACGCGTCAGAACCTGCTCGCAGCCCGCACCGAATACAGCGAAAAGAACCTTTGCGAACAGGGCGCCTATGTGCTCGCCGGCAATGCCGACGCCAAGGTGACGATCTTCGCCTCCGGCTCGGAAGTCGAAATTGCCGTTGCAGCCCGCACGGCACTCGAAGCCAAGGGCGTCACCGTCCGCGTCGTATCGGTTCCCTGCACGGAACTCTTCTTCGAGCAGCCGGAAGCCTATCGCAAGGAAATCCTCGGCAACTCGCCGGTCAAGATCGCCGTCGAAGCCGCCGTTCGCGAAGGCTGGGATGCGTTCATCGGACCGGAGGGCACCTTCATCGGCATGAAGAGCTTCGGCGCTTCCGGCCCGGTCAAGGAAGTTTACAAGCATTTCGGCATCACCGCCGACGCCGTCGTTGCGGCCGCGGAAGCAAAGCTTTAATGAGGGCGCCTTGAGGCGCTCTCCATCTCCTCAATTCCAGGCCCTCGCTATCGGGCCCTACTCTATCGGGAGTGAATGAACATGACAGTCAAGGTTGCCATCAACGGTTTCGGCCGCATCGGCCGCAACGTCCTTCGCGCCATCGTCGAATCCGGCCGCACCGACATCGAAGTCGTTGCCATCAACGATCTCGGCCCGGTTGAAACCAACGCCCACCTGCTGCGCTACGACTCGATCCACGGCCGCTTCCCGGCAACGGTGAAGGTCGAGGGTGACTCGATCATCGTCGGCAACCGCAAGCCGATCAAGGTCACGGCGATCAAGGATCCGGCAACGCTTCCGCACCGCGAACTCGGCGTCGACATCGCGATGGAATGCACCGGCATCTTCACCGCCCGCGACAAGGCTGCCGCTCACCTGACGGCCGGCGCCAAGCGCGTCATCGTTTCGGCGCCTGCCGATGGTGCCGACCTGACGGTCGTCTTCGGCGTCAACCATGACCAGCTCACCAAGGAGCACCTGGTCATCTCCAACGCGTCCTGCACCACCAACTGCCTGGTGCCGGTCGTGAAGGTTCTCGACGACGCCGTCGGCATCGACCACGGCTTCATGACGACCATCCACTCCTACACCGGCGACCAGCCGACGCTCGACACGATGCACAAGGACCTGTATCGCGCCCGCGCGGCCGCCCTTTCCATGATCCCGACCTCGACGGGTGCAGCCAAGGCAGTCGGCCTCGTTCTGCCGCATCTGAAAGGCAAGCTGGACGGCACGTCGATCCGCGTTCCGACCCCGAACGTTTCGGTCGTCGACTTCAAGTTCGTCTCCAAGAAGGCGACCAGCGTTGGCGAAATCAACGAAGCCATCATGGCTGCTGCCAACGGCAAGCTGAAGGGCATCCTCGGCTACACCGACGAGCCGCTCGTCTCCCGTGACTTCAACCACGACAGCCACTCCTCGATCCTTGCAACCGATCAGACCAAGGTCATGGAAGGCAACTTCGTGCGCGTCCTGTCCTGGTACGACAACGAGTGGGGCTTCTCCAGCCGCATGTCCGACACGGCAGTCGCTTTCGCCAAGCTCATCTGAGCGCTCTTGAGGCATCGACATGCAAGCGGCCCGGGAAACCGGGCCGCTTTTTGTTGCCGTGCCTCCAAACGAAACCGGCCTTCCCGCACTGGCATCTTTTCGCCCATTGCCCGGATGAGATCTGTTAGAATACGTCACCCTGGACATTCCAAAATGCCCAGTTGCCTCACGCCGCATCGGCCACCGGCCAGGTGCGGAACGCCAATACCGTGCGGTAGCACTGTCGCCCGCATGAAAATGAGAGAGATGGATGGATTACTTTACCGTTGAAATCGCCGGCCGCGCCGTTGCCAGTTTTCGCTCGGAAAATCACGAGGAAGCGACGCATTTCTTCGAGGCGGAAGACTTTCGCGACGATCTGACCGTCCTGGAATCCGAAGGCAAGCCTCTTTGGGACCGCAAAGCGGCCCTGAGTCTGCGCAAGGCGACCACCGAGGAAGCAAGCGAAGTCGAGCACGCCTATGAATTCGACGACGATCCCGAACGGACCATCGAGGACGAGTTCGTCGTTTTCCTGGTCCCGGTCGCGGATCTGACCGACGAGGGCGAGGATACAGAAGACTGACCTCCGATCCGCATCTTTTCCTGTTTTGAAGTCATATAGAAGCACCGCCGTTCGTAGGACAGGATGGTGGTGCAGTTGAGCCTGCCTCGGGTTCGAATTCGATAGGCGTCCCTACGCGAAACCATCTCGACGAAATCCCTGGCCGCAAGGATGGATCACGGGTTGGCAATCCGCTGGCCAAGCGTGCTAGATTGAGGAAATGCGCAGCGCTGCACAATGGCTGAAATGAGCCAAGTGGAGGTGATAAATGGCAGAGGCACAAAAACGCTTGTCCCACACCACCCTCAAACGGCGGCAACGGTTTCACCCCAAGCGGGACGTCAGACCTGCCGTGTTGGCAAAGGCTAATCGTCTGGTCATCTGGGTCGCCGCGTTCATTGGCCTTTCGTTTCTCGCCATCGTCATACTTCAGGAAGTGTTGGGATAGCAGAGCAAGAGCCGGCCGCTTCCGGCACAAAACGACAGCCGGCTGCTCTCGCTGGGCGGCCGGCATTTTCCTACCCGCTAGCGAAATATCTCAGCGCTCATTTTTCCCCTCTCCGCACCCGCGCCTGCAATCCATTCTTCCGGTCGTCGGACCAGGCAAACGAGCCGCGTGAAAGGAGGAGCGTGTCTTATTCAGTTGCCATTCGCAGATACCGGAAGGAAAAATCCGTGCCTGTCTTTTTTGCCCTGCTCTCGCCTGATTTTCCTATACATTCTTTATAGAGAATTTCTCCCGTAGCATTCCGTGTCGGTTGGCCGTCCGGCAGCCGTTCAGCAGCATGAAGCAGCATCACGACGAGGTTAAGCCGCAAGGCCTACCCTTCTCTGACGTTTTGCCGTTTACTGACGGATCGCCGCGCGTGACGGAGGGGTTGAATAGAGGCGGACCGGCCGGGGCGGCTGTGTTCGCGAAGCAGTCGATGGAAAGGGGTGGGCATGGAAGCGTTCTATATCGTGGTGCTGGTTTCGACGGCGCTCGTGCTTCTTGCCGCTTTTTCGAGCCTGCTCGCCTTCCGCTTCGGCGCTCCCCTGCTGCTGCTCTTCCTGATGATCGGCCTTGCTGCCGGCGTCGATGGCCTCGGGATCGAGTTCAGCAACAATTATCTCGCCTATATTCTCGGCTCCATCGCGCTGGCCGTCATCCTCTTCGATTCCGGCTTCGGCACGCCGATGCAGGCCTTCCGGCTGGCGGCCGTGCCCTCTCTGGCGCTCGCCTCGGTCGGTGTGCTGATCACCGCCTCGCTCTTTGCTTTCGCCGCCATGTGGCTTTTGAATTTCACTTGGCTGGAAGGACTGCTGCTCGGCTCGATCGTCGCGTCGACGGATGCCGCCGCCGTCTTCTTCCTGCTGCGCATCGGCGGCATCAACATCCGCGACAAGGTGCGCTCGACGCTGGAAGTCGAATCCGGCACCAACGACCCGATGGCGATCTTCCTCACCATCGCCCTCGTCGAGGTGCTGGCGAGCGGCGAGCGTTATGCTGGCATCAATATCGGCATGCTCGCCATGTTCGTGCAGCAGATGGGCCTCGGCGTCATTCTCGGCCTGCTCGGCGGCATGATGATCGTGCTGATCGTCAGCAAGCTCGATACCGATCGCGGCCTGACGCCGATCTTCGTGCTGGCGCTCGCTCTTCTCGTCTTCTCCTTCACCGGCGCGGTCGGCGGCAGCGGCTTCCTCGCCGTCTATGTCGCCGGCATCTACGCCGGAAACCGCAAGATGCAGGCGATCGGCACCATCAAGCGTTTCCAGGACGGCATGACCTGGCTGGCGCAGATCATCATGTTCCTGGTGCTCGGCCTGCTCGCCACGCCGTCGCAATTCCCTGTCATCATCGTGCCGGCCATCCTGCTCGCCCTCTTCCTGATCTTCGTCGCCCGGCCGTTGGCGATCTGGCTGTCGCTGCTTCCCTTCGATTACACGCAGCAGGAAATCGGCTTCGTTGCCTGGGTCGGCCTGCGCGGCGCCGTCTCCATCCTGCTTGCCATCATGCCGATCCTCGGCGGGCTTGAGAACGGCCAGATCTATTTCAATACCGCCTTCATCATCGTGCTGGTCTCGCTGCTCCTCCAGGGCTGGACGATCAAACCCGTCGCCAAGAAGCTCGGGCTGATCATTCCGCCGCGCATCGGCGCCGTCGACAAGGTCGAGGTCGACCTGCCGGGCGCGGCCAACCACGAACTGCTCTCCTACCGCGTCATCAAGGATAGCCCGGTGCTGCGCGGCGAGCGCATTCCGCGCTGGGCGACCCCCTCGCTCGTCATCCGCGACGGCAAGTCGATGCGCTATCAATATGCCGGGCGGCTGCGCGAGCACGATCTCGTCTACCTCTTCATCGTGCCGAGCTATTCCCGCCTGCTCGACCGGCTCTTCGCCAGCCGGGCGCCTGTCGATGACGACGATGCCGAATTCTTCGGGGCCTTCGCGCTCTCTCCCGCCCGCCCCGCCGCCGATCTCGACGCCGCCTATGGCCCCGGCCTGCTCAACGAATCCGAAAAGGGCCTGACGATCGCCGAATTGATGCGGCAGCGTCTCGGCGGCAAGGCAGATTATGCCGACCGCGTCCGCCTCGGCTCGATCATCCTCATCGTCCGCGATCTCGACGAGCACGATCACATCACCTCCGTCGGCATGTCGCTCGAAGCAGTCGAACCGGCAATTACGCTGCCGATCTTCCTCAATCTCAAGGACATCATCCAGCGCATCCGCGACCGACTGAACGGACGCCGGAACCGGGAAACCGCAACCTCCGAACGCACGCCGAAACCGCCGGCCGGACGCGACGAAGGCACACGCGAAAACGGCCGCTGAACGCCTTGCGTCCCGAATGATCCTTGCTATGTTCGGCGCAACTTTCGCCAACCACGACAGGATCCTCCCCATGCCTTCTTTCAAGACCCTCGACGATCTTTCCGACATCCGCGGCAAGCGCGTTCTCGTCCGCGTCGACCTCAACGTCCCGGTGAAAGACGGCAAGGTCACCGATGTGACGCGCATCGAGCGTGTGGCGCCGACGATCCTCGAATTGTCCGAAAAGGGTGCCAAGGTGATCCTGCTGGCCCATTTTGGCCGGCCGAAGGATGGCCCTTCGCCGGAGCTGTCGCTGTCGCTGATCGCCCCTTCCGTCGAGGAAGTGCTTGATCATGCCGTGCTGACGGCCTCCGATTGCATTGGCGAGGCCGCCGCCTCCGCCGTTGCTGCGATGAATGACGGCGATATTCTGCTTTTGGAAAACACCCGCTTCCACAAGGGCGAGGAAAACAACGACTCCGACTTCACCAAGGCGCTTGCAGCCAACGGTGACATCTATGTCAACGACGCCTTTTCGGCCGCCCACCGCGCCCATGCTTCGACCGAGGGGCTTGCCCACCACCTGCCGGCCTATGCCGGCCGCACCATGCAGGCCGAGCTGGAAGCGTTGGAAAAGGGCCTCGGTGATCCCGCTCGCCCTGTCGTCGCGATCGTCGGCGGCGCCAAGGTCTCCACCAAGATCGACCTCTTGATGAACCTCGTGAAGAAGGTCGATGCGCTCGTCATCGGTGGTGGCATGGCCAATACCTTCATCGCCGCCCGCGGCACCAATGTCGGCAAGTCGCTCTGCGAACATGATCTCGCCCAAACCGCCAAGCAAATCATGATCGAGGCGGCCACCGCCGGCTGCGCCATCATCCTGCCGGTGGATGGCGTGATCGCCCGCGAGTTCAAGGCCGGTGCCGCCAACGAGACGATCGATATCAACGCCATTCCTGCCGATGCCATGGTGCTCGATGTCGGCCCGAAATCCGTCGAGGCCATCAACGCCTGGATCGAGCGCGCGGCAACCCTGGTCTGGAACGGCCCGCTCGGCGCCTTCGAGATCGAACCCTTCGATGCCGCAACGGTCGCTGCCGCGAAATACGCCGCTGGGCGCACTGTAGCCGGCAAGCTCACCTCCGTTGCCGGCGGTGGCGACACCGTCTCGGCGCTCAACCATGCCGGCATTGCCGACGATTTCACCTATGTCTCGACCGCTGGCGGCGCCTTCCTCGAATGGATGGAAGGCAAGGAGCTTCCGGGCGTCGCCGTCCTCAACGCTGCTAGATAGTCCCAAGATTTCGCAGATTTTACATGTGGATAGACCGTGGAAGAAAAACAGCTTCCGCGGTCTTTTGCTCAGAGGATGAAAAAAATCCCAAATTTTCAAACGATTGAATTGAATTCAATCGTTTCAATGACTTAGCCTTCCATTTTCCTCGCTATAAACTTCTGTTATCCGCGTTCTATATACCTCAAGTGCCGATGTTTATTGTTGTGGAGAGAACGAAATGAGCGAACGACTGGAAGACATTGCAGTGCAGATGGTTACGGGCGGCCGGGGGCTGCTCGCCGCCGATGAATCGACCTCCACCATCAAGAAGCGTTTCGACACGATCAACCTCGACTCGACCGAAACGAGCCGGCGGGACTACCGCGAGATGCTCTTCCGCTCCGACGAGGCGATGAAGAAGTATATCTCCGGCGTCATCCTCTTCGAAGAGACGTTGTTCCAGAAGGCCGCGGACGGCACACCCTTCGTCGATATCATCCGCGCAGCCGGCGCCATCCCCGGCATCAAGGTTGATACCGGCGCCAAGCCGATGGCCAAATATCCCGCTGAAACCATCACCGAAGGCCTCGACGGCCTCGGCGAGCGCCTCGCCAGATATTATGAAGCCGGCGCCCGCTTCGCCAAGTGGCGCGGCGTCATCGCCATCTCATCGACCTTGCCGACCCGCGGTTCCGTCCGCGCCAACGCTCAGGCGCTTGCTCGTTATGCCGCACTTTGCCAGGAAGCCGGGATCGTTCCGATCGTCGAGCCGGAATGCTTGATGGATGGCAAACCGGGCGACCACAATATCGACCGCTGCGCCGAAGTGACCGAGTCCACGCTGCGCATCGTTTTCGAGGAACTCGCCGATGCCCGCGTCAACCTCGAAGGCATGATCCTCAAGCCGAACATGGTGATCGACGGCAAGAACGCCCGCAAGGCCTCGGTCGCGGAAGTTGCCGAGCGCACCGTCAAGGTGCTGAAGGCGACCGTTCCGCCAGCTGTTCCCGGCATCGCCTTCCTTTCCGGCGGCCAGACGACCGAAGAAGCGACAGCCCATCTTTCGGCGATCAATGCCAGCGGCGACCTGCCCTGGTTCGTCACCTTCTCCTACGGCCGCGCGCTGCAGGACAGCGCGCTCAGGGCCTGGAACGGCAAGCAGGAAAACGTCGCTGCCGGCCAGCGCGAATTCACCCACCGCGCCGAGATGAACAGCCTTGCCGCCAAGGGCAACTGGAAGAAGGACCTGGAAAAGGCCGCCTGATTATTAACGCTTAGGACTTGGGCAGGGGCGGCAAACGTAGCGTAGCCGCCCCTGCCATTCCCTCTCTCTTACCTCTCATTGTCACGGCGACAAGAAACCACTTCGTTCCCTCGAAAACCGTGATTACTCATAGCGCCCTGTCACAACAGGAGCCGCCATGAACACCTTCTCCTACGTCACCGTCGATGTCTTCACCTCCACCCGCTTCGAGGGCAATCCGCTTGCCGTCATCTCCGACGCGCGCGGTCTGAGCGATGCGGCGATGCAAAAGATCGCCACCGAGTTCAATTATTCCGAAGTCACCTTCGTCCTGCCGCCGGAAGACTCGCAAAATTCCGCCCGCGTGCGCATCTTCACCCCAACGATGGAAATACCCTTTGCCGGCCATCCGAACGTCGGCACCGCCTATGTGCTCGGCCAGCAGGCGGAGATCTTCGGCAAGCCGGTCGGCGATACGCTGCGTTTCGAGGAAAAGGCCGGCATCGTCGAAGTCAGCCTGAAACGCAGCGGCGCAAAGGTTGCTGCTGCCGCCATCCGCGCGCCGCAGCCGCTGACGATCGGCGACACCATTGCCGCGCAAACCATAGCCGGCTGCGTCTCGCTCGACCCCGGCGTCATCGTCGACACCAGTCATGCCCCGGTCTTCGCCTCCGTCGGGCTGAACTTCGCCGTCGCAGAAGTGAACGGGCTCGAAGCGCTGGCCGCCGCCCGCCCGAATCTTGCCGGGTTCCAGGCAGCTGCCGGCCGCCAGACGACCAGCGGCCACGACTTCTCGCTCTTCCTCTATGTGAGGACAGCCGAAAATCCATGGAATATTCGCGCCCGCATGTTCGCGCCCCTCGACAATGTGCCCGAAGATCCGGCAACGGGCAGCGCTTCAGCCGCGCTTGGCGCCTATCTCGTCTCGCTTGCGCCGGAGGCCGATATGAACGTCCGCATCACCATTGAACAGGGCGTCGAAATGGGCCGCCGCAGCGTCATCACTCTTGATGTCGTGAAATCGGGCGGCATCGTCACCGATGTCGTCATCTCGGGAGGCTGTGTTTCCGTCATGCGCGGCGAAATTAGCTTGCAAAACTGACGGTCGCAGCTCGGACCGTGCCCCTGCGTTAGACGTAGTCCGGGGCTACATCAGGAAATCGCGCGAAAGCAGAGCCACTGCCCAGACGGCGAAAGCAATCAGCGCGAGCTTCCAGAAATCCATTCGCCGCCTGAGGCCGGGAAGCCCGAGCGGCTTGATCACCTGTATCGCCATGGCAAGGATGAGCAGCAAGGCTATCAGCTTTGTCATGCTTTATTTTTTCCGTTTTTCGGAATGTCACAGGACGGACATTTTTCCGCGCGAACAAGAGGATCTCGACACGCCGTAAAGATATTCCGGGGCACAATCAATCATCTTGAGGCTGGGCTGAGGCAGGTCTTGCCTTATGTCCATTGCAAATCGCTAAGACCGAGTCTGGGGAAATGAAGAGAAATCTGCTGTCCGTCGCCGCGCTGCTCTTTGGCACGCTCTTCCTTTTCATGGGCAACGGCCTGCAGGGCATCCTGCTCCCCGTGCGCGGCAATCTCGAAGGCTACGCAACGACGACGCTCGGCCTGCTCGGCACTTCGTGGGCGGGGGGCTTCGTCATCGGCTGCCTGATTGCGCCGAAGATTGTGCGCCGCGTCGGCCATGTGCGTGCCTTTTCGGGCTTCATCTCGATCATCGCCATCATCGCGCTGGTCAGCGGTATCATCATCGATCCGGTCTGGTGGGTGGTCCTGCGCGCCGTCACCGGCTTCTCCACCGCCGGCACGTCGATGATCATTGAAAGCTGGCTGAACGAGCGTGCCAGCAACGAGAGCCGCGGCATGATCTTCTCGCTTTATATCGGCATCACACTCATCGGCGTCGTCGGCGGCCAGATGATGATCCCGCTCGAGGATGTGCGCACGCCGGTTCTCTTCATGATCTGCGGCATCTTCTATTGCATCGCCATGCTGCCGACGACGCTGTCGACCGCCGCTTCGCCGCAGCCGCTGAAGGCGGTGCGCCTCGATCTACCGGCGCTCTATCGCAACTCGCCGGTCTCCTGCCTCGGCATCTTGCTCGTCGGCATCGCCAACGGTGCCTACGGCACGCTCGGCGCCGTCTTCGGCGCCGGCGCCGGCCTCTCCGACACCAGCATCGCCGTCATGATGAGCGCCACCATCTTCGCCGGGGCGGTGATGCAGCTGCCGGCCGGTCGGCTTTCCGATCGCATCGACCGGCGCTACGTGCTCGCTGCCATGTCGGGGATCGCCGCCCTTGCCGGCCTGCTGATCTTCCTGCTCCACCCGACGTCCCCCGCTTTGCTGATCGGGCTCGTCGTCCTTTACGGCGCCGTGGCGAATACGCTCTATCCGATAGCCGTCGCCCACGCGAACGACTTCGCGGCGTCGGAGGATTTCGTCAAGGTCTCCGGCGGCTTGCTGCTGCTCTATGGCATCGGCACGGTGATCGGCCCGACGCTCAGCGGTCCCGTCATGTCGGCGATCAGTCCACACGCGCTTTTCCTGGTCACCGCCATCGCCCATGTGCTGATCACCGTTTATGCCATCATCAGGAGCCGCATCCGGGCCGCGGTCCCCGCCAGCGACCGCGACGCCTACACGACGATCCCGACCGGCACCTCGGCGATCCTGACACCGCAAAGCATGTCGCTTGCCGATCGCGGCGCCGGCAAACCTCTCGAAACCGGAAAGTCTCCCGAAAGCGACGATCCTGCTGTAAAGTTTGGTTAGGCAGCGAACGGAGGACGAACCATGAGCTTCATCGATGATGACCGGCCGCAGAAGAAAGTCGCCCATGAGATCGGCGCCGATCTCTCCATGCTTTCGGTCGACGAATTGAAGGCGCGGGTGGAATTGCTGAAGACGGAGATCGCCCGTCTCGAGGCCGAGTCCGCCCGCAAAGCCTCCGGGCGGCAGGCGGCGGAAAGCTTCTTCCGCTCGTGATCCGATAAAAACCCCGAAAAACAAGGCTATAGGCGGATAAAATAGCCCGCCTAAAGTCTTAATCCGGCACAATGTTAATAAAATATTAAGCTTTATAAGGTATTACTATATTAATCCGGATTTCCTCTGGATCTCAGACAGTTTTCCAAGCGGTGAATTGGTCTGATTTTTCTCCCTGTTTTACCTTGAGAGCCGCGTTTGCGGCTCTTCTTTTTCCCATGGCCGGCGCACTTCCACGAAACTGTGGAGATTAACCCTTTCTTAAGAAACGGCTTGCGCATTTGGGCTAATGATACCATCTTAAAGTCATAAAGACCGGGCCTGGAAACTTTTCCGTCGGTGCCGGCGTTACCTGAATATATGTAGCTGCGTGCGAACAGGGACTATTGCGATGTCGGAAGTTGGATTGAACACGATCAGTTTTGCAGGCCGCGCCGCTGCATCCTCGCAGTTCAAGGCACTTTATGCGGAAGGCATGTCGCTGGTCGAAGAGACTGCCGCCTATCTCGACGGTCAGGGCCGCGCCGCCTCCAAGGTTCTGCCGCGGATGGCCTCGGTTCTCTACGCCGCGGAATCGATGCGTCTCACCACCCGCCTGATGCAGATGGCCTCATGGCTGCTGTTGCAGCGCGCCGTCAACAATGGCGAAATGTCCCGTGACCAGGTGCTGGCCGAAAAGAACAAGGTTCGCCTCGACGGCTTCAACGTCGACCGCGCCGCACCCGGCTGGGGTGACTTGCCGGAATCCTTCCGCGACCTCGTTGAACGCTCGCTGCGTCTGCAAAACCGCATTGCCCTGCTCGACCGCGAGATCTACCGCCCGTCCGAAGCGGTGATCGTCCATGATAATCAGAACAGCGTCCAGGCCCAGCTTTCCCTGCTGCAGACCGCCTTCGGCAACAACTGACCGGACCTGCAAGAATTCGAATACAAACCGGCTGCGTCTTGCGCGGCCGGTTTTTTGTTTGCGCTGAACACCTGCATCCCTGCAGCGTCCTTTGCGCGTCCGCGGCACTGTAAGCCGTTGCGAACGCAAAAAAGCCCGGCGAAACCGGGCTCTCTTCGAATTCCGTCGAGCAGAAGCGATTAGAGGCCGAGGCCGCCGAAACGCTTGTTGAACTTGGAGACGCGGCCGCCGCGGTCCATGAGCTGCTGGTTGCCGCCGGTCCAGGCCGGATGCGACTTGGAATCGATTTCGAGGTTCATGACAGCGCCTTCCGAACCCCAGGTCGAGCGGGTTTCGTACTCAGTGCCATCGGTCATGACCACCTTGATCATGTGATATTCGGGATGGATGCCTGCCTTCATAACAATCTTCCTGCGATACCGGAGTTCAATTTGCCCCATGCAGTTGCGGCCAACGAACCGATTGAATAAATGAAGCCGCAGTCGGATGGCTACGGCTTCCCATTAGGATGCGGTGCCTATACATGAAGGACGCCTAGATAACAAGAGCCTACAGGCCGCATTGCGCGGGTCCTGCGGGCGATCGGAGACGAATTGGCAGAGCAGGCACGGGCTGAGGAAAACAAGAAGCGATCGCTGCGACCGCTCGGCAGGCTGACGCCCTATCTCATGCGTTATCGCGGCCTGGTGGCCGGTGCGCTGATGTCGCTGGCGCTTGCCGCCATCACCTCGCTGGCGCTACCGCTCGCCGTGCGTCGCATGATCGATCACGGCTTCACCCAGTCCGACGGCCGCTTCATCAACAGCTACTTCGCCATGCTGATGGTCATGGCCATCGTGCTCGCGGTCGCCAGCGCGCTGCGCTATTATTTCGTCATCACCATCGGCGAGCGCATCGTCGCCGATCTTCGCCGCGATGTCTTTTCCCATGTGACCCGGCTGTCGCCCTCCTTCTTCGACGTCAATCAATCGGGTGAGATCGTCTCGCGGCTGACCGCCGATACGACGCAGATCAAGTCCGCCGTCGGCGCCACCGCCTCGGTGGCGCTCAGGAACCTCATCCTCTGTATCGGCGCCATGGGCATGATGATCGTCACCTCGCCGAAGCTTTCGAGCCTCGTCATCGGAGCGATCCCGCTGATCGTCTTCCCGCTCGTCGCCTTCGGCCGCTCGGTGCGCAAGCGCTCGCGCGCCGCCCAGGATACGCTCGCCGATGCCTCCGCCTTCGCCAACGAGACGATCGCCGCGACCCGCACCGTCCAGGCCTTCAACGGCGAGGATGCCGCAGCGACCCGTTACGGCACCGCCGTCGAATCCGCCTACGACGCGGCCCGCGCCGCCATTCGCTCGCGCGCGCTGCTGACCGGGATCGCCATCACGCTGATCTTCGGCAGCGTCGTTGCCGTGCTCTGGTTCGGAGCCCACAGCGTGCTTGCCGGCACGCTCTCGGCCGGTACGCTTGGTCAGTTCCTGCTCTATGCCGTCATCTCCGCCGGTTCGCTGGGCGCGCTGTCGGAGGTCTGGGGTGAACTCTCGCAGGCAGCCGGCGCTGCCGACCGGCTGACCGAGCTTCTCGACGAGGTCTCGCCGATCGCAGCCCCAGCCAGCCCTGAGCCGCTTCCTTCGCCCAGCCGCGGCCGCGTCGAATTCTCAGGCGTGCACTTTGCCTATCCCTCGCGCCCCGGCAAATCGGCATTGCATGGCTTAAGCTTCGCGATCATGCCAGGTGAGACCGTCGCCATCGTCGGCCCTTCCGGTGCCGGCAAGAGCACCGTCTTTTCGCTGCTGCTGCGCTTCTACGATCCGCAGCAGGGCAGCGTGAAGATCGATGGCGTCGACGCGCAGCTGACGACGCCCGACGAGCTGCGCCAGCGCATCGCCATCGTGCCGCAGGACGTCACCATCTTTGCCGCCTCGATCCATGACAACATCGCCTTCGGCCGTCCCGGCGCATCGCGTGACGAGGTCCGCGCCGCAGCTCTTGCCGCGCAGGCCGACGAATTCATCGCCCGGCTGGACGAGGGCTACGAGACCGAGGTCGGCGAACGCGGCATCACTCTGTCAGGCGGCCAGCGCCAGCGCATCGCCATTGCCCGCGCCATCCTGAAGAACGCGCCCGTGCTGCTGCTCGACGAGGCAACCTCCGCGCTTGACGCCGAAAGCGAAACGCTGGTGCAGAAGGCGCTTGACGGCCTGGTGGACGGCCGCACGACGCTCGTCATCGCCCACCGCCTGGCAACCGTGCTGAAGGCCGACCGCATTCTCGTCATGGACCAGGGCCGGGTCGTCGAGGAGGGCACGCATCAGAGCCTGATCCGTCACGGCGGCATCTATGCGCGGCTGGCGCGGCTGCAATTCGACGCCGCCAACGAGGATGTGCTCGCCACTGCCAAATAGCCGGCGCGCACTTCTCCCGCCAACAGCGACTAAAGTCTGAACCCACCGCGCTTCTCTGCGGTTGTCTTTCGCGCGTCCTGCCCTAACCTCTTCATTCCCCGGGGTGGGGATATTGCTGCTGAAATCCTTGGGAGGAGATAGGAATGGCGCTTTTCGATATGACGCGACGTACGGGCCTTGCGCTCGGTTTCGGTGCGCTTGCGGCCCTTGCCGTCGGCGCGTCTGCCGCTGCTGCGGATTTTCCCGATCGCGCGATCACCATGGTCGTGCCCTTCGCCGCCGGCGGCTCGACCGATGTCGTCGCCCGCATCGTCGCGCAGAAGATGTCGGAGGATCTCGGCCAACAAGTGATCGTCCAGAACGTCGCCGGCGCCGGCGGCAATCTCGGCGCCGGTAACGTCGCCCGCGCCGAACCGGACGGCTACACCATCCTGATGGGCACGGTCGCGACCCACGCCCTCAATCCGCTGATCCTGAAATCGACGCCTTATGACGCCGAAAAGGATTTCGCACCGATCTCGCTGCTCGTCGTCGTGCCGAATGTGCTGGTCGTCAATCCGGAACTGCCGGCAAAGACCGTGCAGGAACTGGTCGCCCTGCTGAAGGCCGAGCCCGACAAATACAGCTACGCCTCATCGGGCAACGGCACGCCGTTGCATCTTTCCGGCGAACTCTTCAAGTCCATGGCCGGCGTCAGCATGCAGCACATCCCCTATAAGGGTGCCGGTCCGGCATTGAACGACGTCATCGGCAACCAGGTGCCGATCATGTTCGACAACCTGCCCTCCTCGTCGAGCCACATCAAGGCTGGCACTCTGCGGGCGCTGGCGGTGACCACGGCCGAGCGCGCGCCCTCCTTCCCCGACGTACCGACCGTCGCCGAGTCAGGCATTCCAGGTTACGAGACCTATACCTGGAACGCGCTTTTTGCCCCGGCCAAGACGCCGAGCGAGGTGGTGACGCGTCTCAACGCCTCGGCCAAGAAAGCGCTCGCCGACCCAGCCGTCGCGGAACGGATGAAAGAATTCAGCGCCACCATCGTCGGCTCGACGCCGGAGGAACTCGCCGCCCATGTGAAGGCCGAACTCGCCAAATGGGGACCGGTCGTCAAGGGCGCGAATATCCAGATGGAGTGATGCCGGAGCATGATGCCGAAAAGTGTGAGCGGTTTTCGTATGACATCACGCTCTACTCTTTAATTGAGAACAGGATTCAGATTTTAGGCCGACCCGGCCTGAAATAATCCTGTTCTCGGAGCATAGGCACTAGCGCCCTCATTCGCTTGCGTCCAATGGAAACGGTGACAATTGGACGCTAAGCAACCCAATCCTGATTAAGGCAGTGGAAAAGCTCGCCATTTTGATCTAGCTTCCGCTAAGCTGATGGTTGCAATTCAGCGTTTTGGGATTTCGGGAGACATCTATGTATAAATTCGAAGTCTATAAGGATAAGGGCGGGGAGTTCCGCTTCCGCTTCAAAGCATCGAACGGGGAAGCCATGTTCTCGTCGGAGGGCTACAAGGCGAAGGCGTCCGCCATGAGTGCCATCGAATCCATCAAGAAGAACACGCCAAGCGCCGAGATCGTCGATCAGACGAAGGCCGAGTCCTGAGCAGACCGGCAGCGGCGGCGTGATTGCCGCCCTGCCCTTTCGCGCCCGTAAGCAGCGCCGGTGCCCTTGAGCCCGACCCGCTTGCTTGCGATTTTCGGCGCCATTTTCCTTTTTCGCGTATTTTTTTTGAAAGCCATGTCGAAACGACCGGTGGCCGCGCCTCATTGTTTCGGAACGGCTCCGCCGCTCCGCCGGGCTTCACGGCTTTCCGGATATTGGTCCCGATATCGGCATGCCCGGATCAACGTCAGCAACGAGATCAGGAGTTTTCCATGCAATATGCTCTCATCATTCGCGAAGCCGCCGAGGATTTCGCCCGCCGCGGCGATCCCGCCTATCGCGACGGCTGGGTCGCCTACAGCCAGGCGCTCGCCCAGGCAGGGATCATGACCGGTGGCGCCGGGCTGACAGGCCCGGAAACCGGCACGATCGTGCGCCGCAAAGGCGAGGACCATGATGTCCAGGACGGGCCATATCCGGAAGGCAAGGAACAGCTCGGCGGCTTCTATCTTATCGACGTCCCTGACATCGACACCGCGCTCGAATGGGCGACCCGCGTTCCGATCTCCGACAAGGGTTCGGTCGAGGTGCGCCCGCGCCTGCAGATGTGAGGCGGTCATGCCGCCCGATGCCGGACGCGCTGCCGAAAAGGTGGCGCGTCAGTCCTACGGCAAGCTGATCGCCTTTCTCGCCGCCCGCTCGCGCGACGTGCCGGCGGCAGAAGACGCATTGTCGGAAGCGCTGGCTTCGGCCCTTCGCGTCTGGCCGGAGCGCGGCGTTCCCAGCAATCCGGAAGCCTGGCTGCTGGTGGCTGCCCGCCGCAACCTCATGCAGGCGGCCCGCCACCGCACCGTCGAGGCCAATGCGCAAACGACGATATCGGTCGCCTTCGAGGAGGCGGAGGAACGCATGAACCCGGCCGGCAACGCTGTCTTTCCCGATGAGCGGCTGAAGCTGCTCTTTGCCTGCACTCACCCAGCCATCGACAGCTCCGTGCATACGGCGCTGATGCTGCAGACCGTTCTCGGCATCGAGGCAAAGACCATCGCCCGATCGTTCGTCGTCTCACCGGAGGCGATGAGCCAGCGGCTGGTACGGGCCAAGGTGAAGATCCGCGATGCCGGCATTCCCTTCGCCGTCCCGCCTCGCCCCGCCTTGCCCGGGCGGCTCGCCACGGTGCTTTCGGCGATCTACGCGGCTTACGGTCTCGGCTGGGACGGTCTCGACGGCGAGGAAGAGCGCCATTCACTCGCCGGCGAGGCGATCTGGCTCGGCCGTGCGCTTCTGGCAGTGCTGCCGGACGAACCGGAAGCGATCGGCCTGCTCTCGCTGATGCTTCACTGCGAAGCCCGCCGCAGCGCCCGGCGCGACGATAGCGGCCGATATGTGCCTTTGGACGAGCAGGACGCGGCCGCGTGGAACGCGATCATGATTGCCGAGGCGGATGCACTGCTGCGCAAGGCCGGCGGCTTCGACCGTTTCGGCCCCTTCCAGTGTCAGGCGGCAATCCAGTCCGTGCATGCGGCGCGCCGGCTGTCAGGAGCGACAGACTGGCAGGCGCTGACGACACTCTACGCGGCGCTGGTGACCATGAAGCCGACGCTGGGTGCGCGTGTCAGCCAGGCTGCAGTGATCGGCAGGGCGTTCGGCGCCACTGCCGGCCTGGAGCGGCTCCACAAGCTCGATCCGCGCGACACCGCAAGCTACCAGCCGTACTGGGCGGTGCGTGCCTTTCTCCTGACTGAGGCCGGCGATGATACCGCGGCAGCCGATGCCTATATGACAGCGATCGGCCTCAGCGACAGCCCCGCCGTGCGCGATTTTCTTGCCGGCCGACTAAAGGAAGCGCGGCAGGCGATATCAAGTTAATCACTTCTCGGTCAGCTTCAGCTCGATGCGGCGGTTGGTAGAGCGCGCATCCGGCGTGTCGCCCGGGGCGATTGGCTGGAACTCGCCGAAGCCGGCCGCAACCAGCCGGTCGGCCGGCACGCCCTGTGCGATCAGGAATTTGACGACCGAAATCGCACGCGCCGAGGAGAGTTCCCAATTGTCGCGATAGCGGCCCGTTCCGCCAAGCGGCACATTGTCGGTATGGCCATCGACGCGCAGCACCCAGTTGATCTCGGGCGGAATTTCCTTGGCGAGATCAATAAGGGCGCTAGCAAGCTTCGCCATCTCGGTCTGCCCCTCCGGGTTAAGATCGGCGCCGCCCGAAGGAAACAGCACTTCCGACTGGAAGACGAACCGGTCGCCGACGATGCGGATATTTTCGCGGTCCGAAAGGATCTCGCGCAACCGGCCGAAGAAGTCGGAACGGTAACGGTTCAGCTCCTGCACGCGTGCGGCGAGCGCAACGTTGAGGCGGCTGCCGAGGTCGGCGATCTTGGTCTGTGAGACCCGGTCTTTCTCCTCCGACGCCTGAAGGGCTGCTTCGACGGCGGCAATCTGGCTGCGAAGTGCCGCGATCTGCTGGTTCAGCAATTCGACCTGGCTGAGCGCCCGTTCGCTCACCTGCTTCTGCTCGTCGAGCTCCTGCGTCATCGAGCCGATCCGCTTCTGTGCCGCATCCTGACCGCCCGAACCGGCATTCAGCAGCGCCTGCAACCGCGACCGGTCGCCTTCAGCGCTGGCAAGCGAGGCCTGCAGATTGGCGACCGAATCCTGAAGATCCTGGTTGCTGCCCTTTTCGAGCGCAAGAAGCTGTGTCAGCTCGTTGATCTGGCTGTTGAGACGATTGAGCACCTCATCGCGTCCGCTGATCTCGCGGCTGAGGATGAATTGCCCGACGACAAACACCGTCAGCAGGAACATGATGGCGATGAGCAGCGTCGACAGCGCGTCGACGAAGCCCGGCCAATAATCCACCGTGCGTTCGCGGCGCCGGTTGCGGGCAAGAGCCATGGCTTACTTGCCCTCGCTCTTTTCTGCCTGGCTGGCGCGGTCGCGCAAACGCTCGCCCCTCTCGCCTGCGCGCTCCTGCACGCCGATGCGTTCGGCAAGCCGGTCGAGCGTGCGGCGCATCGCCTTGGCCTCATCCTGCTGTGCCTCGATCCAGTCGCGCAGCATCTGCTGCTCGTTGCGCATGTTCTTGACAAGGCCCTGAATGCCTTCGGCAAGGCTTGCCATGGCGGCGACGGAGCGCTGGCTGCCGGCGCCGCCCTCTTCGGAGACCTTGCGCAGATAATCGGAAAGCGCGCGCATGTCGTCCGAGGAAGCGCCGGAAACGGCCTCGAGAGCCGGGGCAAGATCGGAGCCGACATCCGTGACCGAGGACAGCCAGTTTTCCAGCTCCATGTAGAAGCGGTTTTGTGCGCGGCCGGCCTGCAGGTCGAGGAAGCCGAGAATGAGCGAACCGGAAAGACCGAGCAGCGAGGAGGAGAAGGCCTGGCCCATGCCCGAAAGCGGCGTGGAAAGCCCTTCCTTCAGCGCCGAGAGCACGTCTCCGGTGCCGTTCGAGCCGGCATCGAGGGACTGGATGACAATGCTGATCGAACCGATCGTGCCGATGAGGCCCCAGAAGGTGCCGAGCAGGCCGAGGAAGACCAAAAGGCCGATCAGGTAGCGCGAAACGTCGCGCGATTCGTCGAGGCGGGTGGCGATCGAATCGAGGATCGAGCGCAGCGCCGTCGTCGACAGCGCCAGTGAGGACTTGCGGCTGCCGAGCAGCGCCCGCATTGGCGCAAGCAGCCGCGGATTGCGGTTGACCTTGTCGGCGCTGCCGGCGGCACGGAAGGAATTGAACCAGCGCACCTCGGGTCGAAGCGCCAGTACATGGTTGAAAACAAGGATGATTCCGACCGCGAGAACGCCGACGATCAGGCCGTTGAGGCCTGGATTGTGCATGAAGGCGGTCTGCGTCTGCCGGAAGAGGATGGCGGCGATAAAACCGACGATGACGAGGAAAAGCAGCATCGTCCAGAGGAAGGGCATGGGGCTCGAAAGCCTGTAGGCATAGGTACCCGCCGTCTTTTCGGTGGAGCCGATCTCCGCCACATTCACATTTTCCATAGGTTACGCAGCCTCCGGATTCCCTGCTGGCGGAGACTAGAGCAACATTGTGCCGAATTGAAGTATGCCGGGGAGAAAACCGTGACTTTACAACAGCCAGATTTTCGTTCGGTCACTTGGCGGGAACCGGCCGCTTGACGACTTCGATCAGCGCCTTGTGAATAGTCTCATTGCCGGCGACGATTGTGCCGCTCTCCAGCATCGTTGCGCCACCGTCCCAGTCGGTGGCGAAACCGCCGGCTTCGCGGATGAGCAGAATGCCGGCCGCCATGTCCCACGGCGCAAGCTCCGCCTCCCAGAAACCGTCGAAACGCCCGGCCGCGACATAGGCAAGATCGAGGGTCGGCGAGCCCAGGCGCCGGATGCCCGCCACTTCGCCCATCACGTGGCGAAGCTCGACCAGGAACTTGCCGTGATTGCGCTTGCCGAGCGCCGGCATGCCACAGCCGATGACGCAATCCGACAGCGCCCGGCGCGCGGCGACGCGCAGGCGTCGGTCGTTGAGGAAGGCGCCGCCGCCGCGCTCGGCGGTATAGAGTTCGTCAGTCGCCGGATTGAAGACGACGGCCGCAACGATCTCACCATTGCGCTCGAGCGCGATCGAGACAGCGAAGGCCGGGATGCCGTGCAAAAAGTTCGTCGTGCCGTCGAGCGGGTCGACGATCCAGCGATGCGCGCCGTCGGTGCCCATGATTTCCTCGCTTTCCTCGCCGAGGAAGCCATAGGTCGGACGCGCCTTGAGCAGCTCTTCCCTGACGATCTTTTCGGCCTTGCGGTCGGCGGTGGAAACGAAATCGCCCGGTCCCTTCACGGAAACCTGCAGGTTCTGCACCTCGCCGAAATCACGTCCCAGCGACTTTCCTGCCTTGAGGGCGGCCTGAACCATGACATTGAGAAGAGCTGAACGGGCCATCGGCGCATTTTTCCTTGGGACTGATACGGGGCGCGCGCGCTGCCAGGGGCGGGAAGTGTCCCTGAACATGCATGACAGGCAGCGCTGCGAAGATTGGCGGCCTCAAGACCACAAAATCAGGGAAATTTCAAGGGGAGGCGCGCATGGCTGCCCTACGGTGCCAGAAACCATTAATTTTATTCTGGACAGATTAGTCCAATAAGAGTAGAAGCCTCGTCATGGCACGACATAAGGAATTCGATCGCGACACCGCCCTTCATGCCGCCATCGGCGTATTTTCCGAGCACGGCTATGAAGGCACCTCGACCGAGGAATTGCTGACGGCGATGAAGATCAGCCGGCAAAGCATGTACGACACCTTCGGCGACAAGCGCGGCCTCTATCTGGAAGCGCTGAAGCGCTACAATGTGGAGAGCATCGACAAGATCATCGCCGACCTTCGCCGCGAAGGCCGGCCGATCGAGGCGCTGGAAGGCGCTCTTGTTGCCTTCGCCTCGCGTCCCGCTGCCGTGGCGCGGCGCGGCTGCCTCGGTGTCAGCGCCATCTGTGAATTCGGCCGCACCGATGCCGAGGTCGCAGCTCTTACCGACAGCGCCGGCCACGCGCTTCACGCGGCGATCGAGAGCCTTCTCGGGGAGGCTCGCAGGACCGGAGATCTCGCAGCAGATATCGATATCGCCGACGCCATTCCGTTTCTCGGCGCTGCTCTGTCGGGCATGAAAGTCAGCGCCCGAAACGGCGCCCCACCCGCGACGCTTCGCGCTATCGCACGCATGGCAATCAGAAGCCTCCGCTGACGAGAACAACTCCGAGCTGACTTTTTCATGGACAATTCTAGACTGATCAATCCAAAAACAAAGGAAACCTGCATGTCTCAACCCCTTTCCACCAAGATCGCCCTCGTCACCGGCGGCTCGCGCGGCATCGGTGCCGCTATCGTTCGAAGGCTCGCCGCTGATGGCGCCGCCGTCGCCTTCACCTATTCCAGCTCAGAGCACAGGGCGAAGGCGATCGTCGCCGAGTTGGAGGCTGCTGGCGGCAGGGCGCTGGCGATCCGGGCCGACAGTGCCGATGCGAAAGCCGTACAGAATGCCGTCGCGCTGACAGCCGAGACCTTTGGCGGTCTCGACATTCTCGTCAGCAATGCCGGGATTCTCATCCTCAACCCGCTCGACGACTATTCGCTCGAAGATTTCGACCGGATGTTCGCCGTCAATGTCCGCGCGGCCTTCGTCGGCATCCAGGCAGCGGCACGAAATATGAAGGAAGGCGGCCGCATCATCACCATCGGCAGCGTCACCGCCGATCGCAGCGGCTTTCCGACCTCCGCGGTCTATAGCATGACCAAGGGCGCGATCGCCTCGATGACTCGCGGCCTCGCCCGCGATCTCGGCCCACGCGGCATCACCGTCAACAACATCCAGCCCGGCCCGACGGCGACCGACATGAACCCCAATGAGGACGATCATGAGCGCCTCAAGCAGCTGATGGCGCTTGGCCGCCTGGGCGAGGACCGCGAGATCGCCGGCCTCGCTGCCTATCTCGCCAGTGCCGAGGCCGCCTTCGTCACCGGCGCCAGCCTGACGATCGACGGCGGTTATCTCGCCTGAATAGAAAACCTGCACGGCTATGATCAAAAGCCGGCGGTATCGTACGATGCCGCCGGCTTCAGCCGGTTCCGTTGAAACCGACTTAAAACTTCTGCTGCGTCATCAGCACTTCGCGGGCGATCTGATCGAGCGGCAGGATCCGGTCGACGCCGCCCTTAGCGATCGCTTCCTTCGGCATGCCGAAAACAACGGAACTCGCCTCGTCCTGCGCCACCGTGTAAGCGCCGGCCTGATGCATTTCCAGCATGCCGCGCGCGCCGTCATCGCCCATGCCGGTCATGATGATTCCCATGGCGTTGGAGCCGGCCGAGCGCGCCGCCGAGCGGAAGAGCACGTCGACGGAAGGCCGGTGGCGCGACACCAGCGGCCCGGTCTTGACGCTCACATAGTAACGCGCACCCTGGCGCTCGAGCAGCATGTGTTTGTCGCCTGGCGCGATCAGCACATGGCCGCGCAGCACCGGATCGCCATCGACGGCTTCCTTAACCTCGACCTCGCAGAGCCCGTTCAGCCGCTTGGCGAAGGCGGCAGTGAATTTCTCCGGCATATGCTGGACGATCACCATGCCAGGCGCATTGGCCGGCAGTTCCTCCAGGAACTCGCGCAGCGCTTCGGTGCCGCCGGTGGAGGCGCCGACGCAGACGACCATCTCGGTCGTCTTCGCCATGGCTCGCCCCGTCGGCGGCGGCAGCATCACATCCGCCGTCAGCTTCTTGGCCGGCCCTTCCACTGAGGCCGAGCGGATGGTTCCGGCGGCGCGGCGGACGTTGGAAAGCCGTGCATGCGAGGCGCTCTTGACGACTTCGCGAATGCGCATCGCGTCGTCGGAAAGGCTGTCGGCGGCGCCGATCTTCGATTTCAGGATGACGTCGACGGCACCGGCCTCCAGCGCCTGGAGCAGCGTTTCCGAACCCGCTTCCGTCAGCGACGAACACATCACCACAGGGATCGGCCGCTGCGACATCAGCTTGCGGAGGAAGGTGATGCCGTCCATGCGCGGCATCTCGACATCGAGCGTGATGACATCGGGGATCTCTTCCTGCAGCTTCCGCGCCGCCATGAACGGGTCGGATGCGACCGCCATGATCTCGATATCGGGATCCTGCTCCAGCACATGGGTCAGCGTCTGGCGGATGCTGGCGGAATCGTCGATGATGAGAACGCGGATTT
Source organism: Rhizobium acaciae (assembly GCF_025941625.1). Taxonomy (NCBI): domain Bacteria; kingdom Pseudomonadati; phylum Pseudomonadota; class Alphaproteobacteria; order Hyphomicrobiales; family Rhizobiaceae; genus Rhizobium; species Rhizobium acaciae. The sequence continues at coordinate 250,383 of NZ_JAPCZO010000003.1, read as the reverse complement.
TCTTAGCCATGAATGCCCCTAATGCATGCCGTCCGGAAGTGCGCAGCGGTTTTGGGATGACGCGATGCGCTTTAGATACGCTGAAACACCGTATTCGAGACCTGCTTCAACGGCAGATCGAAGCCGGTGATCGATTCGGAATGGCCGATGAACATATAGCCGCCCTTGGCCAGGCAGGCGCAGAGGCGGTTGAGCACACCGGCCTGGGTCTGCTTGTCGAAGTAGATTAGCACGTTGCGGCAGAAGATGACGTGCATCGGTTCACCGATCGGATATTTCTCGTCCATCAGGTTCATGCGGGCAAAACCGATCTTGCTGCGTAGTTTCGGCGTGATGCGCACCTCCCGCCGACCCGGCTGCTTGGCCGTCAGCACGTATTTGCGCTGCAGGTCGCGCGGCACGGGTGCGATCAAGTCCTCCGGATAGATGCCGCGGCGCGCCGTCTGCAGCACGTCGGTGGAAAGATCCGTCGCCAGTACACTGTAGGAGACGTCGTTGCGGCCTTCGGCAAATTCCGCCAGCACCATCGCCATCGTGTAGGGTTCCGCCCCCGTCGAGCAGGCCGAACTCCAGGTGCGGATGGTCCGCACGCCGCTATTGGAGATCGCCGGCAACGCCACGCTCTGCAGATAGTCGAAATGCTTGGCTTCGCGGAAGAAGTCGGTCTTGTTCGTCGTCACCACGTCGATCAGGTAGACGGTTTCCTGGGCGAGGCCATCCTCATTGAACAGGAAGTCGCAATAATCGTCGAAGGTGCCGTGGTTGGTTGCGCGAAGGCGGCGCCTCAACCGCCCTTCGAGCATCGTCAGCTTGGTCGGCGGCATCTTGATGCCGCTATAGTCGTAGATGAACCGGGCAAGCTTGTCGAAATTGCGCTTGCTGATCCGGTCACCCGGCAATTGGGTTTCCACCGCTGCTGCCATACTCATAGAATGCAGGTCTCCGAGTTGATGCGCGGTCAGGCCGCCGATTGCAGTACCGAGGCGTCCTCGCGCGACAGTAAGCGTGCAAGATCGATGATGACGACGAAGCCGTTCTCACGGCGAACGACGCCGGCGATATAGTCCGAGCGCCAGCGCACGCCGATATCGGGCGCCGCCTCGATCTGCTCGCGCCGGAACGGCGTGACCTCGAAGACGCGGTCGGCGACGAGGCCGAGCGTCAGCAGCCGGCTTTCCATAGGAACGTCGAGGACAAGCACCCGCGTGTGCGGCGTCGGCACGGTCTTCGTCATGCCGAGCTTCAATCGAAGATCGATCGTCGGCACGCCCTGCCCGCGCACGTCGCGCAGGCCGAGCAGATAGTCGGGACCATTCGGAATCTTGAAAGCTTCCGCATAGTCGAGGATTTCCCGTACGACCTCAACCGGCACGGCGAAAATCTCGTCGCCGAGGCTGAAGGTCACGAATTGCGCTTCCAGAGATGTCGTGGCCATGATCATGCGCTTTCCTTGAATTCGGCGTCCCCATCATCGGGACCGCCCATCGAGAGATCGAGAGCGAAGCCTTTCACCCGAGCGTGCTGGCCGGCGACGCTGTTGGCTGCCGGCTTCTTGGGCGCAGGCTTGCGGGCGGTAGCAGGAGCCGGGCTGCGGACCGTCATCCTGGCGGCCGGTGCGCGTTCGCGGCGCCCGCCCGCCGTATCGACCTTGAAGAAGGCGATCGACGTCTGAAGTTCCTCAGCCTGGGAAGCGAGTTCTTCCGAAGTCGCGGACATCTGCTCGGAGGCGCCGGCATTCTGCTGCGTCACCTTGTCGAGCTGCTGGATCGCCTCGTTGATCTGCGCCGCACCGACATCCTGTTCGCGGCAGGCGGCACTGATCTCGGAGACAAGCTCCGCCGTCTTGCGGATGTCGGGCACTAGGCGACCAAGCATGTCGCCGGCTTCCTGGGCCGCCTTGACCGTATCGCCCGACATCGAGCTAATTTCGGCCGCGGCTGACTGGCTGCGTTCGGCCAGCTTGCGCACCTCGGAGGCGACGACCGCAAAACCCTTGCCGTGTTCGCCGGCACGTGCCGCTTCGACGGCCGCGTTGAGAGCCAGCAGATCGGTCTGACGGGCAATTTCCTGGACGATGCCGATCTTCTCGGCGATAGTCCGCATCGCCTGCACGGCACGCGTCACCGCTTCGCCGCTGGCTTCGGCATCCTTGGCTGACTGGCGGGCGATCTTCTCGGTCTGTGAAGCGTTGTCGGCATTCTGCTTGATGTTAGCGGCCATCTCTTCCATCGAAGCCGAAGCTTCTTCGGCCGAGGCCGCCTGTTCGGTGGCGCCCTGCGACACCTGTTCGGAGCTCGACGACAGTTCCTGGCTGCCGGCCGAGACATTCTCGGCGGCTGCGATGGCGTCGGCGACAACGCCGCGCAGGCGTTCAACCATCTGCTCGAGCGCGATACCCAGCGTATCTTTCTCCGACAGCGGCTTCGGAGAAACCGTCAGGTCGCCGTTCGAGATCTGGCTGGCGATCGTCGCGGTATTGCGCAGGTTCGCCGTCATCCGGCTCATCGAATGGACGAGATCGCGGATTTCGTCGTTGCTCTTGTGCTCGATATTCTGTTCGAGATCGCCGATGCTGACGGCATCCGCAAGATTGACGGCGCGCTTCAGGCCGCGCGAAATGTTGAGCAGGATCCAGATTGCCGCGGCCGACGAGACGATGATCAGGCCGATCGTCATCATAACAAGCAGATTGCGCGACTGGGCATACTGATCGTTGGTGGCGGCGTCGGTTTCGGCGACGTTGCCGGTCACCGTGTCGTTCAGCTTGGTGAGAATGCCGAGCAGCTGGGTCGTCACCAACTGGCCTTCGCCCATCGAGATGATACCGGCCTGGGCGTTGGATTCGCTGGTATTCTGCGTGGCAAGATCGGCGACACGATCCTGCAGCGCCGTCCACTTGCCGTAGAGTTCGCCGAATTGTGTCATGCCGGCCTTGATCTCCGGATCATCGGAGGCGGCAAGGCGGCCCTGGAGCGTCGTGATGAGCTCGCGCTGCTGCGAGATCTCATCGACATAGCCGGTGATCTTGCTGGCATCGGTATTGATGATCGCATCCTTTTCGGCGCGAATGGAGCGCATCACGGCATCGGAGAGATCGCCGGAATCGCGCAGGTTGGCAACCGGACCGGCAACCATGACCGAGATGTCGCTGTTCAGCGACGAGAGATTGTAGATCGAAAGACCGGCCATGGCGCAGGTCAGGAGAACGATGAAACCGAACACCAGGCTCAGTTTAAGTTTGATTGTGAAGCGCATTTCCAAACCCCCGTTAGTACCGCGGCGGATATTCCGCCGGATCGCACATCATGCCGTCGTGAAAACGCTTCATGCGTCACCGGCAAAGCCGGCATGACCAGGTGCGTCCATGCACCGGTTCAATCGAGGGGCCGCCGTCCACTGCGGCCCCATTTTGCACCCGGAAGGCTTTATCCACCTTCCCCGGGATTGCAGCTACGCGCTTTCGCGGAAATCATCGTCAGCCGTATCCGGCCCACCCATCGACAGGTCGAGGGCGAAGCCTTTGGCGCGGGCTTGCTGCCCGGCGACCGTATTGGCCGGCGCCTTGCCGGCCGGTTTGCGCGGTGCGGCCGGAGCCCGGGTGCGGGCGGTGAGTTTTGCAGCCGGAGCGCGCTCGCGGCGTCCGCCTGCCATCTCGACCTTGAAGAAGGCGATCGACGTCTGCAGCTCTTCGGCCTGGGAAGCGAGTTCCTCGGAGGTTGCCGACATCTGTTCGGAAGCGCCGGCATTCTGCTGCGTCACTTTGTCGAGCTGCTGGATCGCTTCGTTGATCTGGGCCGCCCCGATATCCTGCTCGCGGCAGGCAGCACTGATCTCGGAGACCAGTTCCGCCGTCTTGCGGATGTCGGGCACCAGCCGGCCGAGCATGTCGCCCGCTTCCTGGGCAGCCGTCACGGTATCGCTCGACATCGAGCTGATTTCGGCAGCAGCCGACTGGCTGCGTTCGGCAAGCTTGCGCACTTCCGAGGCGACCACCGCAAAACCCTTGCCGTGTTCGCCGGCGCGTGCCGCTTCCACAGCGGCATTCAGAGCCAGCAGATCCGTCTGGCGGGCGATCTCCTGGACGATGCCGATCTTCTGGGCGATCGTGCGCATGGCGTCGACGGCACGGGAGACGGCCTCGCCGCTGGCTTCAGCATCCTTGGCGGACTGACGGGCGATCTTTTCCGTTTGCGCCGCGTTGTCGGCGTTCTGCTTGATATTGGAGGCCATCTCTTCCATCGAGGCAGAAGCCTCTTCGGCGGAAGCCGCCTGTTCGGTTGCGCCCTGCGACACCTGCTCGGAGCTTGCCGAAAGTTCCTGGCTGCCAGAAGAGACATTCTCGGCGGCCGAGATCGCATCGGCGACGACACCGCGTAGGCGCTCGACCATCTGTTCGAGCGCGATGCCCAGTGCATCCTTGTCGGAGAGCGGCTTTGGAGACACTGTCAGGTCACCGTTCGCGATCTGGTCGGCGATGCCGGCGGTGGTCCGCAGGTTGGAGATCATGCTCTGCATCGCAATGCCGAGCGCATCCTTATCCGAAAGCGGCTTGGCATCGGTGCTGAGGTCGCCCATGGCGATCTGATCGGCAAGCGCTGCCGTGGCACGCAGATTGGCGGTCATGGCATTGACCGTATCGATGAGATCCTTGATCTCGTCATTGGTCTTGACGTCGACCTTCTGGTTGAGGTCGCCGATTGCGACGGCGTTTGCGACGGTCGTGATCTTCCTGAGGCCATTGTTGATTCCGAGCGTGATCCACAGCGCAGCACCGAGCGCGACAAGCACGGCAATGCCGGAAGCGGTGGTGAGGATCAGCTTGGTCGAGTTATAAAGCTCGGCATTCGAATGATTGGTCGCCTGCATGCCTTGGCGCTGGATCTCGATAATGGCGGCAATCGCATCGCCCATATCGTCGGTCATCGCCTTGAGATCGCCGAGCGAGAGCGCCAGCGCTCCGGCCCGATCGCCCTTGGCCTCGAGCTGCTGCAGTTCGACGGATCTTTCGCGAAATTTCGTGCCGACCGTCTGCAGCTTTTCCCAATAGGGTCTACCTTCCGGCAAGACAATGGCCAGGCCGGCATCGACAGTGTCCAGCAAGGTCTGCAAGTTTTGGTCGGCCTCCTTGTAGAAACCGGCAACGACGGCAGGGTCCGTGGACAGAAGAGCGTTCTTCTGAGCACGGATGGCGTTGACTTCGGCGATATTGGCGGTCAACGCCAGTTCCAGACGGCGCACCGAGCCGTCGATCATCTTGCCGCTTGCCTCGTTCAAGGTGCCGAGGCTCAGGCTTCCATAAACCGCGATGCCGATCAGCAGCAGCGTCATGATGCCGAAGGCAAGACCCAGTTTGAGTTTAATGGTGAAACGCATGTGATACCCCCGACTTGCGGTCAAAACGAATGGAGAGACATGTCCCCTTGGCGGGACGTTGAGCTTGGAAGTGATGTGCTGAAACGGGGAAAGCGACTACATTCACTTCCCGCCAGCCGGACATCTATCCATCGCAGCGCCAACGCCTACATGCGTTGGGGGACGTTCTCTCCTCAGGCCGCCGGAGCAGCCCGAGGGATCACATCGGGGCGAAGCGCCCAGGCGCTTTCCCCAAGGGAGCGCCTATGCGCTCTCCCTAAAGTCGTCGTCGCTGGCGTCTGGACCGCCCATCGACATATCGAGAGCAAAGCCCTTGAGACGCTGCTGCTGAGCCGAAACCGTCTGGCCGCGGCCCTGGCCATTGGCCTGCGGGCCGGGCTTGCGGATAGCGGCCGGGGCCTTGATCACCTTGGCCGAAGCTTTTGGCTGCGCTTTGTGGGCACCTGACCGCGCGCTGCCTGCCGTGTCGACCTTGAAGAAGGCGATCGACGTCTGCAGTTCCTCCGCCTGGGAGGCGAGCTCCTCGGAGGTCGCCGACATCTGCTCGGAGGCACCGGCATTCTGCTGCGTCACCTTGTCGAGCTGCTGGATCGCTTCGTTGATCTGCGAGGCGCCGATATCCTGCTCGCGGCAGGCGGCACTGATCTCGGAAACCAGTTCCGCCGTCTTGCGGATGTCGGGCACCAGCCGGCCGAGCATGTCGCCGGCATCGGCGGCTGCCTTGACCGTATCGCTCGACATCGAGCTGATTTCGGCGGCAGCCGACTGGCTGCGTTCGGCAAGCTTGCGCACCTCCGAGGCGACGACCGCAAAACCCTTGCCATGCTCGCCGGCACGAGCAGCTTCAACGGCGGCGTTCAGAGCCAGCAGATCGGTCTGGCGGGCGATTTCCTGGACGATGCCGATCTTCTGGGCAATCGTGCGCATGGCATCGACGGCACGCGTCACCGCTTCACCGCTCATCTCCGCGTCCTTGGCCGACTGGCGGGCGATCTTTTCGGTCTGAGCGGCGTTATCGGCGTTCTGCTTGATGTTGGCGGCCATCTGCTCCATCGAAGCGGACGCCTCTTCGGCGGAAGCCGCCTGTTCGGTGGCGCCCTGCGATACCTGTTCCGAGCTTGCCGAAAGCTGCTGGCTGCCGGAAGAGACGTTGTCGGCGGCCGACAGTGCGTCGGCGACGACGCCGCGCAGGCGTTCGATCATGGTATTGACGTTGCCCAGAAGTTCGCCGATTTCGTCATGGCTGGTGATATCGGCCATCTTGGTCAGATCGCCTTCCGACACTTCGCGAACCACAGCGTTGGCACGGGTGAGGCCCTTGCTGATCGTGCTGGCGATCCAGAACGCGGTAAAGGCAGCAATCAGCAGAGCAACGGCGGCGACAGCAACCATCATTGTGCGGGTCGTCGTGTACTGCGCTTCGGCGCCGTCGTCGGCAGCCTTCATACGCTGCTTTTCAAGTGCCAGGATTTCGCTGAGCGTCGAGTCGATGTCGTTGGCAGCGACCCGCGCCGTCGTGACGGAAACGGCATTTGCGCCTTCGGCATTGCCGGCCTTCATATATTCCCGAATCTGATCGTCGGCTGCCGTGAAGCTCTTGGAAAGTTCGGCGATGCGCGCCCAGCGCGCCTTGCCTTCTTCCGTGGCCAGCTCCAACACCTGGTTGAAGGCATCGGTGAAGTCCTTGCGGGCCTGATCGCCCTTCGCGATTGCGCCAGCCGTCTCGTCTGCGCTGCGGGCGGTGAGCAGATTCTTCTGCTGGCGGATCTCCTCGAGCTGGGCAATGTTGATCTGCTGCGCTAAATCGAGGCGGGCTGCCGGGCCGGCGAGAAGCTTATCGATCGTGTCGTTCAGCGACCCAAGGCTGAAGATACCGTAAGCGGCAGTGCCTACGAGCATCAGAATGATGAAGGTGAACGCGGTCACCAGTTTCGTCTTGATTGTCAGTCGCATAGTCCCCAAACCCCTCGTTGAATTCATTCAGCGTCAATTAGCGGCTCCCGCCGCATCGCGCCTCGATGAAAAAATCGCCTGCAGATTGGGGAGAATGATGAACTCTCCGCCCCTCTTCACCAGGCAGTTGATGTAATCGGCGCGCCACCGCATGCCGACACTCGGCGGGGCCTCGCTCGCGGACTTTGCAAGCGTCGTCACCTCGTTCACCTTGTCGGTCCTGAGGCCGACGAGCGTCTGCTCGCCCTGCAGATCGATCTCGATGACGATGATGCGGCTGTCGATCGTCGCCTCCGCCGCTTCCATTCCGAAGGCGAGACGCAGATCGGCGAGCGGAATGACCTTGCCGCGAAAGTTGATGACGCTGGCGACGAAGGGCTGGCTGCCCGGCACCGCCGTCTCGGGAAGCAGGTCCAGGATTTCCTGGACGATGACCGCTTCCAGCGCGAAGGTTTCGCCGTTGAGATCGAAGGTCAGGACTTCCACTTCCTCGGCATAGTTCCAGTGATGGTCAAATCGTTCGGCAGCGGCTGTTGCACTCATCCTGCTACACGCAATTGCGCCTCCTGTTGCTGACCCGCGGCAACCAGGTGCCCGACGTCGAGAATGAGAGCGACGCTGCCGTCGCCGAGAATGGTGGCGCCCGAGAAGGTCGCGACGTTATTGTGCAGTTTCGACATCGACTTGATGACCGTCTGGTGGTCGCCGATGATCTGGTCGACGACAAGGCCGACACGCTCCGTGCCGGTCGAGATAACGACGACCTTCTGATGCACGTCGGGTTTTGTGCCGGTGCGGAAGAGGTCGCGCAGACGCAGGAACGGCACCAGGCTGTCGCGCAGCGAGATGAAGCTGCGGCCGCGCGAGCGAAGATCTTCCTCGAGCGACAGTTCGAGGCATTCCTCGACCGCCGAGAGCGGAATGACGTAGCGGCCGGAACCGACGCGCACCAGCAGACCGTCGATGATGGCGAGCGTCAGCGGGATGCGCAGCGACACTTCCGAACCCTGTCCCGGCACGCTGAAGATGTCGATCGCGCCGCGGAGCGCCTCTACGGTCTTCTTCACCACGTCCATGCCGACCCCGCGGCCGGACAGATTGGTGATCGCGGCTGCCGTCGAGAAGCCGGGGGCGAAGATCAGCTGCAGCAGCTCGGAGTCGGAAAGCGGCTGGCCGGGCTGGATAAGGCCGGAGGACTCCGCCTTGGCGCGAACCCGTTCACGATTGATGCCGCGGCCGTCGTCCTTGATCGAGATGATCACCTCGCCGCCGGCCTGGCGGGCCGAGAGCGTCACCGTACCGGCTTCGGTCTTGCCGAAGGCAAGGCGGTCGGCGGGCGTTTCGAGGCCGTGATCGATCGAGTTGCGCACCAGATGCACCAGCGGATCGGCCAGACGTTCGATGACGGTTTTGTCGACTTCGGTGCTCTCACCCTCCGTCACCAGTTCGATCACCTTGCCGGTCTCGCGAGCGAGATCGTGAACGAGGCGGCGGAAGCGGGAGAAGAGGGTGGCGACCGGCACCATGCGCAGCACCATCATCGTGTCGCGCAATTCGCCGGAGAGACGTTCGATCTCTTCCGAGACGGAGCGCAGTGCGATATCGGTGCTAGCGCTGGCGAGCTGGCTGAGGCGCGATTGCGCGATGACGAGCTCGCCGACGCGGTCCATCAGTTCGTCGAGACGTTCGGCCGGAACGCGGACATTCTCGGCCGCCTTCGCCTGGCTGACGGCGGCGGGCGCCTCGCGCTTGGCCGGAACCGCCTCGACAGGACGGAACTCCGGGACGGTGGTCGGCGAAACGGGGGTCGGCGATGCCGCGGCGACGACAGGCGCAGGTGCTGCCTTTTCCTCAACCGGAGCGGCGGTTGCCGCTGCCTGCCCGCTGATCTCCTCGACGCTGAGTTCCATATCGTCGAGCACGAAGATGAAGACGTCGTCGATCGCCGAGCGGTCGTGCTCGCTGGTCAGCGTCACGTCCCAGGAAATGTGGAGTTCCGTCGGAGCCAGCGCGTCGAGGGGCGGAATGGCCGAGGTGTTGGCGCACACGGTGCATTCGCCGAGATCGCGCAGCTCGTCCAGCAGGCCGAGCGGGTTGGTGCCGTTGGCCATCGAATTGGCGGGCAGGCTGAAGCGGATGCGCCAGCTGTTCTTCTTCTTCGCTGCGTCGCGCGCAGCTGCGGGTACGGAAACAGCAGCCGGCGCTGCTGCAGGCGCCGCTTCCCTGCCGCCGACGGCAGCCTGCAGCTGCGCCAGAAGTTTATGCCCGATATCACCGTGATCGGCGTCCGGCTGGTCGACCAGGGCCCGCATATGGTCCTGGGCGGCGAGAACGGCGGCGACGAGTTCGCTGGTCGCCGCGACCTCGCCCTTTCGGACGCGGTCGAAGGCTGTTTCGCAATGATGGGTGAAGGCGGCGAGCGCCTCGAAACCGAACATTGCGCCGGAGCCCTTGAGCGTGTGGAGGCCGCGGAACACGGCGTCGACGAGATCCTTGTTGTCGAGCTGGTGGGTCAGGTCGAGAAGACCGGCCTCGATCGCTTCAAGGCATTCGGCAGCTTCGGTGCGGAATACGGCAACCGGATCGAGCGTACTCATCGTCCGAGAACCTTCTTCACAATCTTCACCAGGCTTTCCGGGTCGAACGGCTTGGTCAGCCAGCCCGTCGCGCCGGCGGCCTTGGCGCGCGCCTTGAGATCGGCGTCCGATTCCGTCGTCAGGAAGATAATCGGAACGCCGGCCTGGGCCGGCAGCTTGCGCAGTTCCTCGATCATCGTCAGACCGTCCATGACAGGCATGTTGAGATCGGTCACGATCAGATCGAAGCTGCTGCCCTTGGCCGTCGCGAGGCCCTCTGCCCCGTTGACCGCCTCGGTGACGCTATAGCCGGCATTGGTCAGCGTGACCTTGGTGGTCAGACGAATGCTGGCAGAATCGTCGACAGTCAGGATATTTGCAGTCATAACGTCACCTCTTTATGCAACCAGAACTTTGCGTCTTCATGATCGAAGGATTCGATGAAACCTGCGCGCTCAAGTACCTTCAGGACCGAGCCGCTGGCCGGCGAAGAAAGCTTGAACGTCTTTCCCTTGGCTTTTGCTTGGCGGCGCGAGGATTCAATGAGTTGAACGAAACTCAGATCCGCTTCCGCGCCTTCGGGAATGCTGATGATGATTGTATCATTGCTGTGAAATTCATCGGTAAACTTTGAATATAGTTCGGACATGTTACGAATACTGAGGACATCTGGCAAATTTATAGATTCGTAATATTGTTTCTGAGTATCCAATGCAGCCTCCTGGGCCAGAAAAATACTTGATGACCCTAAAAGGACTCTCACGACAGCGTTAATGCAGAGTAAACAGCGGTTGTAGGAAACTGCCGTATAGCGCGTTCCGCGACTCCCAATTCTCATCCGGGATAAGTTGTATTTTTTCCTCAAAATTTAGAAATAAATAAAATAAAAACAGTATGTTGAATTACGCCGCGCCACCGTGACCCTTTCACCGGCACCCCATCGACATCTTTCGTTAATCACAACGCTGGCGAGTCCCCGCGCGTTTACCGGACGTTTCCATCCTGCCCGTAAAAATAGAGTCGAATTGCCTGTATTTTAAGAAAAGGTATAAAAGTGGTACACGCTCTGGTATCATCGAACGCTGTAGCCTACACGTCAGGGCGGGACATCAGCCAGACCCTGGAATCTGCTCGTAGCCAGGTCGAGGAACGTTTCCTCGAAGGCGGCACCGTGCTGCTCTCGGTGATGGATGTCCTCAACCGTCTGTTGAACTCGCTCGAGAGTGTCACCACGACGCTCGACAACAAGGAGGCGAGCGACACCAGCGCCGATCTCCGCGCCACGGTGGAGAGCCTGATGGCGCTGCCCGTCACCGAGGAAAACCGCCAGCAGGCGCTCGTCTCGCTGGCGCATACCGGCAGGGAGCTGCGCAAGCACGTCGCCGACATGCAGGAGACGATGCGTTATCTCAGAACCTTCGCGGTGACCGTAAAGATCACCGGCGCCGGCCTTGCCGAATTCGCCGGCTTCGCCCAGGAGATCCTGGAGCGCATCTATTCCGGCACCGATGAGGTCAATCGTTTCGCCACGCACCTCGACAGTCTCGACAAGGAGGTCAAGCTCGCCGCCTCCTTTGGCGCCGGTGTTTCCAAGAGCTATGCCGATACTGTTCCGGCCGTCGCCGGAGCCCTGCGCGATGATGCCGCCAAGATCGCCGGACATCGCAAGGATCTCGGCGTCATCGCCCGCGAGGTCGGCGCAATTGCCCGCGCCGTCCAGGGCAAGGTCGCCTCGACCCTGTCTGCCCTGCAGATCGGCGACATCACCCGCCAGCGCATCGAGCATGTGCAGGCCACCTTTTCGCTGCTTGAAGATTTCTTTGCCGGCGAGGATGGCGCCAGACTCGACGCCGGCGCGCGCCAGCGCCTCCAGAACGTCATTCACCATCTGACGGCGGCGCAGATGAGCGACATGTGCGCAAATTTCCAGCGGGATTCCGAAAACGTCGTCAAGACGATCGCGAGTTTCGATCACGACATGCGGGAGATCCTCAAGCTGCGCGATCAGATGAGCGGTCAAAGTGGCGAGGCCGGCGGCAACTTCATGCGCGCGCTGGAATCCAGCGTTTCGGCCGCCCATGAAATCGTCAAGCAGGTCGATACGGCAAGCCGCCAGGCCGACCAGGTGAGCCAGTCGACGATCGGTACGGCCGCCAAGCTCTCCGAAGCAATCGGCAATATCCGCGCCGTCAAGACCGACATTCACTATATGGCTTTGAATACCAACCTGCGCTGCAGCCGCCTCGGCGAGGAAGGCAAGTCGATCAACGTCGTCACCGCCGAGCTGCGCATCTTCGCCGGCAAGCTCGACGATTCCGCCGACGCCATCGTCAACGGCCTGCCGGCGCTCGAAGCTGCGGCCGGGCGCGTCGCCCCCGCCACGGATGCCGGAGCCGGCAATCTCGGAGAAAGCCTGACCTCGGCCGTCGGCAACATCCGCTCTGCAGCCAACGTGATGGAAAACGAGCTGAAGGTGCTCGCCGAGAACGGTCGCGAGGTCGCCACCAAGATCAGCCTGCTGATCGGCAAGCTCGATTTCCAGCATAATCTGGGCGAAGTCCTTGCCGGCTGCGCCGATATGCTCGAAGGCGTCGCCGGCACCGATGTCGCCGATATCTCCGATCTCGCTGAGACGATCGCGCCGCTCGACCGCAAGATCTTCAAGCACTATACGATGGTCCAGGAGCGCAGTGTTCATCGCGGCATCATTCCGGCGGGCGAGGACAGCACCTCCGCTCCCGCCGAAACCGCCAAAGCCGAAAACGATGAAGACCTCTTCGCCGATGCGCTTTTTTAGGTTGGAACGCTACAGCACCGCGCGTCTTCTCAGACGCGCAAAGGATGCTGTAGCCACAATGCCTAAATCGATTCAGATTTAAGGGATTATGCAATAGCCCGTCCGCCTCGTCGGCCGGGTCGACAAACGGCGGCTATCGCCGCCGAAACTTGTTGGCGGCGTCGATCGCCGCCTTCTGCTGGGTGTCCTCGATGCCGAGGTAGAAATCCTCGAGCGCCGGATCGGCGAGCCCGGCCCGGCGCGACAGCACGTACCACTTCGCCGCCTCGATCGGATTGGGCGCCGTGCCGATCGCATTGATATAGAGATGGGCGAGCTTGTTCTGCGCGGCGACGTTGCCGCCGTTAGCGGCAAGTTTCAGCCATTCGAAGCCCTTGACGTAATCCTTCGGCCCGCCGACGCCGTTGACGAGCCAGATGCCGAGATCGAGCTGAGCCGTGTCGAAGCCGGCGCGCGCCGCGCGCACCATCCATTCGCGGGCGAGCTTCTTCTTTTCTTCCGGCAGGTCCTTCAGCGTCGCATAGATCTGCGCCACGGCATATTGCGAATCGGCAATGCCCTGCTCTGCCGATTTCTCGTAGAATGGCAGCGCCAGCCTCAGTCCCTTCTCGCCGGGATTGTCGGCGATGAGAAGCTGTGCCCAGTTGAATTCCGCCGAAGGATTGCCCGCCTCGGCCGCCTTGTGCATGTAGTCGTCGGCCTTGGCCTTGTCACGCGGCACGCCCTCGCCTTCCATCAGGATCAGCGCATATTTGAACATCGCCGCCGAATCGCCGCCTTCGGCCGCCTTGCCGTACCAGAAAGCGGCGTTCTTCACGTCCTTCTTGACGCCGAGGCCCTGCGAGAGGATCTCGCCGATCAGCGTCTGCGCCGCCGGATCGCCGAGCTGGGCGCGCGGCAGCGCCTTGTCCATTGCCGTCAGGTAATAACCGCGCTGGAAGGCGCCGTAGGCCTCGTCGATCGGCCCTTTGTAATCCTTCTCCGGCGGCAGGTCCGGCAGCTTCGCGCCCATGCGGTCGAATACGCCGACGCCATCGGAGGGTTGCACGCCCGGGCTGGAAGGCCGGTCGGTGCGGAAGGTCGAAGCCGGGCCCGTGCCCGGCTGGCTGATGACGCTGTCCGGCGCCTGCGCCAAGGCGATATTCGGCCCGGCCGCAAGGAAGGCGGCCATACCGGCGAGGAAATATTTCAAAAGACGGGCGGGCGGGATCGGCATGAGCGCGATTTCAATCCTCAAACCGTGGCGCTTTTTCGTCAAGCAATGCATTGATCTCGGCAACGATAGCCGGCGCCCGGGCGGGCTCGGCGAAAACCGCCAGCCGCATCGCCACGAACTCCGCTCCGGTCTCGGCGACGGCGAGCGCCGAGGCTGGATCGGTGCCGCCCATGACGATGCAGGGAATCTCGATCATCGAGGCCCACCATTCGCCGAGCGCCAGGTTCTTCGGATGCGCCTCCGGCTTGATGTCGCCATCGAGCTTGCCGAAGAAGATATAGTCCGGCCTGACTTCGCCGATCTCCAGCGCATGGTGCCGGTCGGCCGCGTTGCCGCCGCCGACGATCAGCTTCGGCGCATGTTTGTCGATCGCCTCCGAAAGGGCCTCCGCATTGCCGGAAAGGTGCAGGCCGTCGGCCTTCGCCCGGCCTGCGACACGGCTGTCGCCTGCAATCAGCGCGGCGGCGCCAGCGTCCTGGATCAACGGCACGAGCTTTTCGGCATGTTTCTGGAAGGTGCCGTCGTCGAGCCCGTATTGCGGCACGATCACCGAGGCGACATCGCCGCCCTTCAGCGCATCGGCGACGATCTTTGCCTGTTCATCGGCATCGGCGATATCGGCTACGATGAGCACAAGGCGGCAGCGGTTTTCCGGTTCGGTCATGGGGTCTTTCCGTTTCCTGCGAATTCCCCTTCGAAATGAGGGATCCGCACTCGTTTTGTGTGAGTAGTTCCGTTAGACGAGGCTGGCAAGAGGAGGACGTCGAAAGCATGCCGCAGGATTTGTCATTCTACTACGCCGCCGTGCCCGCCGTTCTGCTGGTGGGCCTCGCAAAGGGCGGCATGGGCGACGCTTTGTCGCTGATCGGCTTGCCCTTCCTCGCCCTCGTCGTCTCGCCGGTCGAGGCGGCGGCCATCCTGCTGCCGATCCTGGTTTTCATGGACATGATCTCGCTCGTCATCTGGCGCAAGCATGGCGACTGGGCGACGCTGAAGATCATGCTGCCCGGCGCCTTCATCGGCATTGCGCTGGGCTGGGCGACCTCGGCTCTGGTTCCGGGCAACTTGCTGCGCATCGTCATCGGCGCGGTGACCATCCTCTTCTGCCTGCGCTATTTCTGGAGCAATTTCGGCCCGGGCGCTGGCAAGGTGATCCCGCCGCGCGGCCAGCGGCCGGTAGCCGCCAGCCTCTGGGGAACATTTTCCGGTTACGGCAGCTTCGTCGCCCATGCCGGCGGTGCGCCCTTCCAGATCTATGCCCTGCCGCTCAAATTGCAGCCACGCGAATATACCGGCACCAGCGTGCGCTTCTTCGCGATCCTCAACGCTGTCAAGCTGATCCCCTATTTCGCGCTCGGCCAGCTCGGCACCCAGAACCTTGCGACCTCCGCAACGCTTCTGCCCTTTGCTCCGCTCGCCACCATTGCCGGCGCCTGGTGCGTGCGCCGCATGAGGCCACAGATCTTCTATCCCTTCATGTATACAATGGCGCTGATCGCCGCCTTCCTGATCGTGCGCGAGGGCCTTGGCTGGTAAGAGGCCCTACCGCGCCGCTGCACTTCGCATTGCTGCAATTCGCTGCAATGCACAATTTCCTTGCTGGCGCGGCCGGATTGACGTAGCGTTGCCGCCATGTCGAACACCGACCCTTTCTCTGCGATTGCCGATCCGAACCGGCGGTTTCTGCTGGAGGAATTGCGTCGCGCGCCACGGACGGTCAATGAGCTCGCCGAAGGCCTGCCGATCAGCCGTCCAGCTGTTTCACAGCACCTGAAGGCGCTTCTCGACAGCAATCTCGTTTCCGTGACCTCGGAAGGCACCAAACGCATCTACACGGTCAATAACCGCGGCTTCGACAAGCTCAATTTGTGGCTGGATCAGTTCTGGGCCTGATGCATGTTCCCATAAGATCTGGGGATACGATGCGAATCATAAGAATGCGATGTGAGATGTGGCGACCCAAAAGCGCCAGCCACGATGCCGGATGCATCGGACTGGCGCAAATATGGTGTCAAATCACCGGTTCTTGCAAATTTTTGGCGGAATGGATGGATTTACCTTGTTGCGCAAGATGATCGCCCGGCGACCCTTGGGAAGATTAGTGGACGGATGACTTAAGACGCTGAATCTCGTCCTTGATGCGCAGCTTGCGGCGCTTGCATTCGGCAAGCTCCGTATCCGAAATAGAGGGAGATGTTCTGAGCGCGTGCAACTCCTCCTCGAGAGCGACATGCTTTTTCTGGAGTGACTCAAGATGAGCTTGAACAGTCATATGACCCTTCCTTCCTCTTACCCTCCCCGGCCAACATCGTCGGGGATCAAGGTGTCAACGGGCGGGACTGTGACATATTTTTGAAGGCTTGTCGAAGGCCAAAAGATGAAGACTGGATGGCAATTTCATGATCAAGACTAACTAGCCGTTACCTGTATTTGGTGATAGGAGCTTGCGGAAATCATCGCCAGATCGGACAAGGTCCAAGGACGATAACGGGGAATGCATATGGCCGATCAGGAACAGGCGGAAATCAGGCTCATAGTGGCGCGCCTGCGCCAGGAGCACGAGGATTTCGACGCCGCGATCAACGCCATGATCCAGACCGGATGCGATGCTCTGCGGATCCAGCGCATGAAAAAGAAAAAGCTCGTTATCAAGGACAGGCTCTCCAAGCTGGAAGATCAGATCATCCCTGACATCATCGCCTGAGAGGGAATAGCAGCAACGATGACAGACAGACCACCCGTCGCCATCATCATGGGCAGCCAGTCCGACTGGGAGACCATGAAAAACGCCGCCGACACGCTGGAGGCGCTGGAAATTCCCTATGACGCGCGCATCATTTCGGCGCACCGCACAGTCGACCGGCTGGTCAATTTCGCCAAGGGCGCACGCGCGGAGGGCTTCAAGGTCATCATCGCCGGCGCCGGCGGCGCCGCCCATCTGCCGGGTATGACCGCCGCGATGACGCCGCTGCCGGTCTTCGGCGTGCCGGTCCAGTCGAAAGCCCTGTCCGGCCAGGACAGCCTCCTTTCCATCGTGCAGATGCCGGCCGGCATTCCTGTCGGTACGCTCGCCATCGGCAAGGCCGGCGCAGTCAACGCCGCCCTTCTCGCCGCCGCCGTGCTTGCCCTTTCCGACGAAGAAATCGCCGACCGGCTCGACGAATGGCGCGAGCGCCAGAGTGCTGCCGTCGCCGAATACCCGATGGACGATCTATGACGGCAAGAACGATCGGCATTATCGGCGGCGGCCAGCTCGGCCGCATGCTGGCCATTGCCGCCGCCAGGTTGAATTTTCGCACGGTCATCCTCGAGCCGCAGGCAGACTGCCCGGCCGCCCAGCTCGCCAACCGGCAGATTACCGCCGCCTATGACGATCCGGCGGCACTGGCCGAACTCGCCGATATCTGCGACGTCGTCACCTACGAATTCGAGAACGTGCCCGTCGTAGCCGCCGAAACGCTCTCGGCGAGTGTGTCCGTCTATCCGCCGCCGAAGGCGCTGGAAGCAGCCCAGGACCGCCTTGTCGAAAAGCGCTTTCTCAATGGCTGCGGCATAACCACTGCCCGTTTCCACACGATCGACAGCCAGTCCGACCTCGATACGGCACTGAAGGATTTCGGCGGCCAGGGCGTGCTGAAGACCCGCCGTCTTGGTTATGACGGCAAGGGCCAGAAAGTTTTCCGCTCGGCCGCAGACAGTCCGGATGGCGCCTATGCAGCACTTGGCGGCGTGCCGCTCATCCTCGAAAGCTTCGTCGCCTTCGAGCGTGAGGTCTCGATCATTGCCGCCCGCGCCATCGACGGTACGGTCGCCTGCTTCGATCCCGCTGAGAATGTCCACCGAAATGGCATACTCCACACCTCGACGGTTCCCGCTGCGATCTCTGCAGCGACGGCGGACGCCGCGCGGCAATCGGCGGAGAAAATCCTTGCTGCATTGAACTATGTCGGCGTCATCGGCATCGAATTCTTCGTGCTTGCCGATGGCGGTCTGATTGCCAACGAGATGGCACCGCGTGTCCACAACTCCGGTCACTGGACGGAAGCCGCCTGCGTCGTCAGCCAGTTCGAGCAGCATATCCGCGCCGTCGCCGGCCTGCCGCTCGGCAATGCCGAGCGCCATTCCGACTGCGTCATGCAGAACCTGATCGGCGACGATATCCTTGCCGTTCCCGACTGGCTGCGGCACCCCGATACGCTGGTTCATCTCTATGGCAAGACCGAGTGGCGCCCCGGCCGCAAGATGGGCCATGTCACCACCTTGATGCCGAAATCGCCGGTTTTGGCCTGAGAAAACACCCCTGCGCCTTAGGAAAAACACCTTCCTGTGGTTGACACGGAAAAGGTGACGGGGTATCTGCTCCCCACCTAAACAGCGCGCCCGATGGCGCGCTTTTGATTGTTAAAGATACGGGCGAATGTGAATTCCCCCATAGAGATCGCGGATCAGAAAAATGAAGATCAAGAATTCGCTCAAGTCGCTCAAGGCTCGTCACCGTGACAACCGTCTGGTTCGCCGCAAGGGCCGCATCTACATCATCAACAAGCTGAACCCGCGCTTCAAGGCTCGTCAGGGCTGATTTCGCGCGTCCGGATCGCCCTGCCGCGTGAGCTTGCGCCGGCAGATATATCCGGTGGGTCGCTGCGGTGATCACGTCAAATTTGTTTGATCTTCGGCGCTGGCGGGCTAATATGTCCGCCATGCGCTTTTTTGCTTTGACATCAGCGGCGCTGCCGCTCGCCCTCATGCTGCTCACCTCCTCCTTTCCGGCCGCCGCCGCGGAAAAGTCGGCCGCCGCCACGAAAAAGGACGTCATCGTCGAGCAGGCGGATGCCAACAATTCGCCGAAGCAGCACCTCGACCAGCTCTTCAGCCAGCTGAAGCGTGAACGCGATCCCGAAAAGGCCAGCGGCATCGCCAATGAAATCCGCATGGAATGGAACGATTCCGGTAGCGCCACCGTCAATCTGCTGATGCAGTGGGCCGACAAGGCGATCGAGGAAAAGCGCAATCCCGCCGCCCTCGATTTCCTCGACGAGGCGATCGCGCTGAAGCCCGATTATGCCGAAAGCTGGAACCGCCGCGCCACGCTGAATTTCGTCATGGGCAATTATCGCAAGTCGATGTCCGATATCGAGCGTGTGCTCGATCTCGAGCCGCGCCATTTCGGCGCGCTCTCCGGCATGGCGGCGATCCTCAGCAATTCCGGCAACGACCAGCTGACCTTGAAGGCGTGGGAGCGTTTTCTCGATATCTATCCCGCCGAACGCACCGCGCAGGAACAGGCCAACACGCTTGCGGAAAAACTCGCCGGCAACCGCACCTGATTCCCGGGCGGCGACCTTGACGTCGGATCTTGGCGCACAATTTTAGAATAGAGAGGGAACGATGTGGCGGTTGTCCGCCGCAGGACGTCCCGCAATTATCGCTCGTTGAGATCATGCTTGCAGAAGTTTCCGCTCTTCTCGCCCCGCTCGCCGCCGCCATCGGTTACTCCACTTATAAGGCGCGGCAATTCGAACACGCCTATCCGAATATCGGCGAACTGACGGATGTCGGCGGATACCGCATGAATGCCGTCCACGTCGAGCGTCCCGAAAATGCGGATCTGCCGGCGCTGGTCTTCATTCACGGCGCCAGCGGCAATCTGCTCGACCAAGTCGTTGCCTTCCGCGCCGCACTCGAAGGCCGGGCGGAAATGCTCTTCGTCGATCGTCCCGGTCATGGCTATTCCGAGCGCGGCGGCCCTGAGAACGCCGTCCCCTCCGGCCAGGCAGATGCAATCGCCAGGCTGATGGAGAAGCGCGGCATCGGGAAGGCGATCATCGTCGGCCATTCCTTCGGCGGCGCGATCACCGCTGCCTTCGGCCTGCGCCATCCTGACAAGACCGCCGGCCTGCTCTTCCTCGCGCCCGCCACCCACCCATGGCCGGGCGGCATCGACTGGTACTATCATGTGGCGACCGTGCCGATCGTCGGCTGGCTCTTCAACCACGCGATCGTCGTGCCGCTCGGGCTGAGCCGGCTGGAGCGCGGCACACTGAATGTCTTCCGTCCCAATCCTCGCCCGGCCGACTACATCGAAAAAACCGGTCCGTCGCTGGTGCTGCGCCCCAGCGCCTTCCACAACAATGCTGCCGATTTCAAAAGACTGCTCGCCTATGTGAAGGAGCAGTCGCTGCTCTACTCGCAGATCACCGCGCCGACCGTCATTATAACGGGCGACCGTGACGAGATCGTCTGGGAACACCTGCATTCACGCGGCCTTGCCCGCGATATATCAGGCTCCGAGCTCGTCACCGTCAGCGGCGTCGGCCACAAGCCGGACTATCTCGCGACCGATGTCGCCATCGCCGCCATAGAGAAGCTCGCCGGCAAGCCGCGCGACCTGCAGGCAATTGCCCGCAGAGCCGAGGAGAGGCTTGCCGCCGCCTCTCGCGATCAGAGGGCCGCAGCCGCACCGTCGTTAGAGCCTGCAGCACCGCACGTCTTTTCCGCCGCACAAAACACGCTGTAGCACTTTGAACTGCTGCATAATTTTGTCCTCAGCATCGCCGGAAATCCGCCTCAGGCGCCGAGACGTATGCCGCCGTCGCAGGTGACGACATGGCCGCTCATGAAGCCGTTTCGGATCAGGAAGGCAATCACCTCCGCGATATCCTCCGGCCTGCCGACTCGGCCGACCGGCGTACGGCCGGCGAAATCCGCAAAGACGCTGTCGCGCTGCTCGGGCGGCACGAAACTCCACCACGGCGTATCGACGACCCCAGGCGAAACGCCGTTGACGCGCAGCGGCTTCAGCTCGGCGGCAAGCACCGGCACCATCGCCTCGATCCCGGCATTGACGGCGGCAAGCCCAGCCGTGCCGGGCATCGCAGCCTGCGCGCTGACCGCCGAAACAAAGGTGATGCTGCCGCCCGGCTGCAGCAACGGCAGTGCCGCCTGCGCTGCCGCGGCATGCGGAATGAGCTTGGTCTGAAACCCGGCAAGCAGATCCGCCATGTCAAGCGTCGCAAAAGGTCCGGCGCCGTGACCGCTGCCCATCGCCAGCACGAGATGACCGAATGCGCCGACCCCGGCAAAAGCCTCCCCGAGCCCGGAAAGCTCCGCCGCATCGAGCACGACACTGCGCAGATCGCCGTCGAGCGATGCCTTCGCCGCTGCAAGCTTTTCGCCGTCGCGGCCTGCAATGGTGACCGTATATCCCTGTTTCAAAAGTAATTTCGCCGTGGCAAGGCCGATGCCGGAAGAACCACCGATGACGACCACATGCTGCAAAGACATGATGCTGCTCCTTGAATTGACCGAGCCGCAGACGCTTTAACCACCTGCGACACCGGCATCATGCGCGGCCCGGAAACGGCAAACAGTTCCAGTTTTATCCTGGTATCGATACTGATATGATTGCCGCCATGGACCAGAGATCCGACACATTCGAAGCCCGCCGCCGTGAATTCGCAGCCTTTCTGCGCTCCCGTCGCGAGCGGCTGACGCCCTCCGAGGTTGGCCTGCCGGAGGGGTTTCGCCGGCGCACGCCGGGTCTCCGCCGCGAGGAGCTCGCCATGCTCGCCGGCGTCGGCACCACCTGGTACACCTGGCTGGAACAGGGCCGCGACATCCGGCCCTCCATGCAGGTGCTCAACGCCCTTGCCGATGCGCTGCGCCTCGACGAGGCGGAGCGCCGGCATCTCTTCACCCTCAACAATCGGCAAGTGCCTCAGGCAGTGTCGTCCGCACCTGAATGTGTCGACGAGCCGCTGCAGCGCATGCTCGCCAACCTGACTCACCAACCGGCCTATGTACTCGGCCGCCGGTGGGACGTGCTCGCCTGGAACCGCGCCGCCGACGTGCTGTTCGGCGGCTACGGCACGCTCGACCGCGACGAGCGCAATACCATGCATCGCCTCTTTGCCGACCCGGCGCATCGCAAGCTCCTCATCGACTGGGAGGCAGTTGCCCGTGTCTCGCTGGCGATGTTTCGCGCCGACAGCGCGCGTTATGCCGGCGATCCGGATTTCGAACGGTTGATCGCGCTGCTGAAACAGGCAAGCCCTGAATTTCGTGACTGGTGGCAGCGCCACGAGGTCGTCAGTCCGCTGTCTGGCATCAAGCGCATCAACCACCCCGTCAAGGGCCGCATGTCCTTCGAACATACCGGCCTGACACTGACCAGCCGGCCGGAGATGAAGCTCATCGTCTACACGCCGCTCGATGACGACGAAACCACCCGGAAACTCACCGAACTCCTCACGCTTTAGGTTTTGTTTTTACCTATGTCGTCGTCGCAAACCCGCGGCACAGTTTTGCGCGACATGATTTAAAGCCAACCCCTTGCATTGCCTCGGGCCCAGGCAGTCCCATATGTTTTTCCATCATTGTCCATAGGAGGGGAAATCATGGGCCGCCTGCATATCGGGACGATCTCCGTCATATCAGCATTGTCGCTGAGCCTGACCTCGGCTTTTGCCGCCTCGCCTGCGCCGGTCGAAGCCGAGCACGGCATGGTCGTCACAGCCCAGCATCTGGCGACCGATGTCGGCGTCGAGGTGCTGAAAGGCGGCGGCAACGCCGTCGATGCGGCGGTTGCCGTCGGTTATGCCTTAGCGGTCGTCTATCCCTCGGCCGGCAACCTCGGCGGTGGCGGCTTCATGACCATCCGCCTGAAGGATGGCACCAAGACCTTCCTCGATTTCCGCGAACGCGCGCCGCTTGCCGCAACGAAGACCATGTATCTCGACGCCAAGGGCGATATCGTGCCGCGTGCCAGCCTCGACGGGTATCTTGCCGTCGGCGTGCCGGGCTCCGTCATGGGCTTCGAGACCGCGCGCGAGAAATACGGCACCAAGTCGCGCGAAGAACTGATCGCGCCGGCGCTCCGCTTCGCCAAGGAAGGTTTCACGCTGGAACAGGGCGACGCCGCAAGTTTCGCCGGCAACGCCAAACGCCTCGCCAAAGATGAGACGGCGGCAAAGATCTTCCTGAAACCGGATGGCAAACCCTATGCATCCGGCGAAAAACTCCAGCAACCGGACCTTGCCGCCGTCCTGGAAGGCATCTCGGAAAAAGGCCCCGACGCCTTCTACAAGGCCGCGCCCGCCGAGGCGATCGTCAAGGCGAGCCAGGCCAAGGGCGGCATCCTTGCCAAGGAGGACTTCGAGCAATATGCCGTGCGCGAGTTGAAGCCGATCGAGTGCAATTACCGCGGCTACGACATCATCTCCTCGCCGCCGCCGTCTTCCGGCGGCGTCATCATTTGCGAGATCCTCAACGTTCTGGAAGGATACCCGCTTTCCTATCTCGGCTATAACTCGGCCGAAACCGTGCACATCATGGTCGAGGCGATGCGCTATGCCTATGTCGACCGCAATGCTGCACTCGGCGATCCCGATTTCGTCGAGAACCCGGTCACAAAGCTGCTCGACAAGAAGTATGCTTTGGAGATCGCCGCCAAGATCGACCCTTACAAGGCCGGCACCTCGGCGAACCTGAAGCCGCTCGGCGGCAAGGAAAGCACCGAGACCACGCATTATTCGATCATCGACGACGAGGGCAATGCGGTCGCCGTCACCTATACGCTGAATGGCTCCTTCGGTGCCGCGGTCGTAGCGCCCGGCACCGGTGTTCTGTTGAACAACGAGATGGACGACTTCACCTCCAAGCCCGGCGTGCCGAACCTCTACGGACTGGTGCAGGGCGAGGCCAATGCCATCGCCCCGAAGAAGACGCCGCTCTCCTCGATGAGCCCGACGATCGTCACCCGAGACGGCAAGCCCTTCATGGTCATCGGCAGCCCCGGCGGCTCGCGCATCATCACCATCACGCTGGAAGCGATCCTCAATGTCGTCGATTTCGGCATGGATATCAGTCAGGCGGTCAACGCCCCGCGTCTCCACCACCAATGGCAGCCCGACAAGGTCTTTCTCGAACCCTATGCACTTTCGCCGGATACGGAAAAGACGCTCGCAGCCATGGGCTACAGCTTCGACGGCGGCAACGACACGCCGCAATGGGGCCAGGCCGCCGGCATCCTCGTCGGCGGCAAAAGCCTTGCGGCCATCGCAAAAGGCGGCGGCGCCCGGTATAACGGCGCCATGGATAGCCGCGCGGCAGAAGGGTCTGCAAGCGGCTACTGACGCTTCGGGGATCGCCTGATCAAACCGTCGGCGGAAGTGCAACGCGGCTCGAGAAGCAGCGGTGGCACCATTCATGTCACCGTGACAAAGTCGCCGTTCACAATTGGCTTGCCGCGCCCTATGCATGGGCGAACCCGCAAGCAGAAAGATTCCCGAATGGCCAGCATTGAAATGATTGTCGCAGCCCGCGCCCGTCTGCGCGGTCATGCAAGGCGCACGCCGCTACTCTCCTCCCCTTTCCTCGATGAGATCGCCGGCCGGCGCCTGTTCGTGAAAGCGGAATGTCTGCAGCATTCCGGCTCGTTCAAGTTTCGCGGCGGCTGGTCGGCCGTCTCAGGCCTCGATGCTGCGGTACGCTCGAAGGGCGTCATCGCCTTCTCCTCCGGCAACCACGCCCAGGGCGTTGCGCTTGCGGCCAAGCTGCACAATATCCCCTCCGTCATCATCATGCCGAGCGATGCACCGAAGCTGAAGATCGCCAACACCCGCGCCTTCGGCGCCGAAGTGGTGCTCTACGATCGCGTCAACGAGGACCGCGACGAGATCGGCGCGAGACTTTCGGCCGAGCGCGGCCTGACGCTGATCAAGCCCTTCGACGAACCGCTGGTCATCGCCGGTCAGGGCACGACCGGTCTCGAAATCTCCGAACAGGCGGAAGAGGAAGGCGTGACGTCAGCCGAAGTCCTCGTGCCCTGCGGCGGCGGTGGATTGACCTCAGGCATTGCGCTCGCCCTCGAAGCCAGCGCCCCCGGCTTTCGCGTCCGCCCCTGCGAGCCAAAGGATTTCGACGACACCACCCGCTCGCTCGCCTCCGGCAAGATCGAACGCAACGCGGCGGTGTCAGGCTCGATCTGCGATGCAATCGTCACGCCGCAGCCGGGCAATATCACTTTCCCGATCCTCAAGCGCCTCGCCGGCGCCGGCATCGTCGTCACCGACGACGAGGCGCTGCGCGCCATGGCGCTCGCCTTCACACGGCTGAAGATCGTCGTCGAGCCCGGCGGCGCCGTGGCGCTTGCCGCCGCCCTCTTCCATGGCGATGCCCTGGAAAGCGACACGGTCATCGTGGTCACCTCCGGCGGCAATGTCGATGCCGATATCTTCGCCATGGCTCTGGAACGTTTCGGCTGAACATCGTCCAAGTGAACGCCGTCGACCATCCGCAGCAGCAGCCGCGGATGGTTTCTATCTTTTATAGTTACGCGACCTTGTAGCGTTTCGCCGGCGCGGTGCGTGAGAGGTTCGGCATCAATGCCTGACGCGCCCGCTCGTAGGCGGCAAGCAGGCCTGCATCCTCAAGCGAAGGGATCGTTGCAAATTCGCCCTGCTCAAAACCTGCGAGCGACGCATCGACCATATTTTCTGCCGACATCACGATCTCATTCGGCAAATGTTCGACCGGCGTGCCGGCGATGTCCCAGAATTCCGTGGCGGTAGCGCCGGGCAGCACGGCCTGCACGCGAATGTTCTTCTCCGCCAGTTCGTGCTTCAGCGACTGGCTGAAGGCGAGTACGAAGGCTTTCGTACCGCCGTAAACGCCGTTCAGCAGCTCCGGCGCGATCGCTACGATGGACGCAATATTGATGATCGTGCCGCCGCCGCGTGTAGCGAAACCCGGCACGGCGGCATAGGTCAGCCGCGTCAGCGCCGTGACGTTGAGCTCGATCATCTCCTGCATCTTTTCGACATCGGCGGAAAGCAGCGGCGCCGTTCCACCGACACCGGCATTGTTGACCAGAAGCGTGATGCTCCGGTCATCCTTCAACACCCCTTCGATGCGGGCAAGATCGGCCCGGTAGCCGAGATCGGCAACGACAGTCTCGACCGTCCGGCCGGTTTCATCGGTCAGCCGGCTTGCCAGCGCCTTCAGCCGCTCGCCGTTGCGGGCAACGAGGATGAGATTGTAACCCTGCTTTGCCAGCCTGTGGGCATAGATTGCGCCGATGCCCGAGGATGCGCCGGTCACCAGCGCCGTACCCTTATGGTCCTGTGTCATGATCCGTCTCCTTGAATACGCCGGCACGATGCCTTGCGCTTGGGGAGAGTCTTACGCCTGATTGTAAATGTCCTGAATGTCATTTATACCACCTTTCAGGACATACTTTTCTCAGGACGCGATGATCATGCAGCAAATCGGCTTTCTGCTTTATCCCGGCTTTCAGATCATGAGCCTGGCGGCCGTCTCCGCCTTCGAGTTCGCCAATCTCGAACTCGAGGAAAAGGCTTACGAGATCCGCTACCTCTCAGAAAATGGTGGGTCGGTTGCCAACTCGCTTGGCATGATGATGGAGACGGAGGCCTTCGGCGCCCCGGCCCTCGACACCCTGATCGTGGCGGGCGCGCCCGATATCAGGCTGCCGAATGCCGCAGAAGCCGACTTCATTCGCGCCGCCCTGCCCGCCACACGTCGCCTGGCGTCGATCTGTACCGGCGCCTTCTTTCTTGCCGAAGCCGGCATCCTCGACGGCCGCCGCGCGACGACGCACTGGTATGTCTCGCGCGAACTGCAAAGCCGCTATCCCAAGATAAAGATGGAAGAGGATCGGATCTTCATCATCGACGGTTCCATCTGGACCTCGGCAGGCATGACGGCCGGTCTCGACCTGGCTTTGGCGATGGTCGAGAAGGATCACGGTTTCGAGGTGGCGCGCGCGGTTTCCCGCAAGCTCGTCGTCTATCACAGGCGTGCCGGCGGCCAATCGCAGTTTTCCGCCCTTCTGGAACTGGAGCCCAAATCGGACCGCATCCAGAAGGCGCTCGCCCACGCCCGCAGCAATCTGAAATCGGCGCTCTCAGTCGAGGAGTTGGCGGAAGCCGCCCATCTCAGCCCCCGACAGTTCAGCCGCGCCTTCCGCGCCGAAACCGGACAATCGCCGGCGAAGGCCGTCGAGAACCTGAGGCTGGAAGCGGCCCGGCTGATGATGGAGCAGGGCCGCCACCCGATCGATGTTGTTGCCCGCGAAACCGGCTTTGCCGATCGCGAGCGCATGCGCCGCGCCTTCCTTCGCGCTTTCGGTCAGCCGCCGCAGGCAATTCGGCGCGCCGCCCTGCAGGAACTGCAGATGTGATGCACCCGGCCTTTTGAACCGGATGTATTCTATCCTCGTTACCGCTCTTGAAGCGCCCGGCGGATTGCGATTTCGACCGGCGAATAGGCGCCGTCATCTCGTTCGAGCCGAAGCGGTTCGGAAGGCGCAAGGCCGGGCTGCGCCATGAAACGCGGCTCCTTGCCGCGATGCATCTGCGCTGCATGGATGAGGAACGGATGGCACAGATAGACCGTGCCCGCCCGTCCCGTCGCCAACGCCAGCGGCCGCTCCTCCCCGACACGCTCCAGCCAGAGGTGGGCCATCCCTCCCTCGCCGGCCGGCTCAAGAAGGCGGGCGATATCCTTGTGCGAACCGACGCGGATACGGGTCGGCGCATCCTCCTCCCCGACATCCGAGAACAGGAAGAGCATCAGCAGCGCCCGCCCGCGCGAGGTGACGTTCACCCGCCAGGCGGAAAAGTCCCGTTGCTCATCCGGATTGGAATCCTCGCCGGGAAAGCTCAGGTCGACATGCCAACCGGCATCGCCGGGATCATCGGGATGGGGAAAACGGACCGGGAAACTGCCAAGCCCACTGCGTGGCTCCCAGCGACCCTTGCCGACGAGCTGGTCGAAGGCCGAATGCAACACCGGCGTATTGACGGCTTTCTCAATCGGCCCGCCGCCATAGCCGGCAAGTCGCACGACTGGCTGCGTCCACGTGCTTGGATCATCCGCATCGAAGGGAATGTCGCGCCACATGATGGCGCGAGCTTCCTTGGCCAATGCGCGGGGAAAAGCGTCGTCGATCCTGACGAAACCGTCCTCGATGAATTGCTCGATCTGCGCAGCACTCAGTGCCGCCGGATAAACATTTGATGTCATGACATATCTCTCTATCGCCAATCCTGCCGGCTCTTTCCTTGGCCAGACACAGGGTGGTTACAGTCCACGGCGACGCGCCAGCCGCAAAGGCTGGTCAGCGGCCCGCATCTTCTGATGCCCGAAGGCAGAGCCTTAGAGGCTCAAGAAGAAGACCGAAGCGATATTGAGGGTGAACGTCTTCATAGCGGTTCGAGGCTATAGGCTTGCGCCCGAGGGGTCAATGCGGAGATGTCAAGCCAACACCTCGCGCAGCGCGCCCTGCACGGACTGAAGCACCAGCTCGGCAAGCCGGACCGCAGCCGGCTGCGGTTCGGCTTCCGCCCGATGCAGGACCAGACCGAGCTTCGGCAAATCCGGCAAGCCGATGGTCTTCGGCGCCAGCGGCCAGACCTTCGCCGGCAGGCCGATCGGCGTGCGGATGGTGAGACCGAGGCCTGCCGCCGTCGCGGCCCAGAGACCGCCGAGACTGGGACTGACGAAGGCGAGCCGCCAGGAGATGCCCGCCTCATCCAGCGCCTTGGTCGCGGCGCTGCGCAGCAGGCACGGCGCTTCCAGCGAGGCGAGCGGCATCGGCTCACCGCTTGCGGCGTGCCAAGCCGGCTGCCCCTCGGAAGGTCCGATCCAGCGCATCGGCACTTCGCCGATCCGCTCGCAATGCGCCGTCAGCGTACCGTCACTCCAGGCAAGCGCGAGATCGAGCTTGCCCGATGTGACGCGCTCGAGCAGTTCGGCATTGCGCACCACCCGCGCTTCGATGCGGACCTTCGGATGAGCACGCGCGAAGCGGCCGAGCACATCAGGCAGCAGTGTCTCGCCGAAATCCTCCTGCAGGCCGAGCCGCACCCAGCCTTCCAGCTCGACGCTGTTGACGGCCGCAGCCGCCTCGTCGTTGAGCTCCAGCAGCCGCCTGGCATAACCGAGCATCGTCTCGCCGGCATCGGTCAGCGCCAGTCCGCGCCCCGCCTTGCGGAAGATCGGCGTGCCCGCCTGCTCCTCCAGCTTCTTCAGCTGCGCACTCACTGCCGAGGTCGAACGCCCGAGCCGCTCGGCCGCCTTGGCGAAATTGCCGAGCTCCATGCCGGTCGAAAAGGTTCGAAGCACGTCGAGATCGAAGATCGTCCGTCGCATTACATAATCCTATTTTTCAGGATCATTCATCCATTAAATTCTGATTTTCAGCATCATCGTGCCGTGCGATGGTTCTGCTGTCAAGGCCGACCGACGGCCTGAACCATGGAGATCCCGATGCCCTTCGTTCGCATTTCCCTTCGCAAAGGCAAGTCGCCGAACTACCTCATGGCACTGGCCGACAACATCCAGCGCGCCCTGGTCGAGACCTTCGACGTGCCCGAAAACGACCGCTTCCTGGCCATCCACCAGCATGACGAGCGCGAGCTGATCTTCGATCGCAGCTATCTCGGCGGCCCGCGCTCGGACAACTTCGTCTACATCTCGATCACGATCGGCAGGCCTCGCACCGGCGAGATGAAGGCAGCGCTCTATCGGCGCCTCGCCGATCTCCTGGCGCAATCGCCGGGCCTCCGGCCGGAGGACGTAATGATCGTCATCAGCACCAGCACACCAGAAGACTGGTCCTTCGGTAATGGCATTGCCCAGATGACCGACCCAGACTGGCGGCTCCGTGTGGCTGGAGCCCGGCAATGAGCGCTTCGAACCCGAAGACCATGACTGTTAGACGCCCTGGCAAGGCGATCCGCTCGCCGGAGGGCGTCGCAACGTCGCCTTTCTGGGTCGAGATGCTGCTCGAAGGCAGCGCCGACGGCGAAAACACCGCAATGCGCGCCACGCTCGATCCCGGAACGATCACCCGCTGGCACACACATCCCAGGGGCCAACTGCTCTATGTGCTTTCGGGCCATGGGTTGGCGCAGAGCGAGGGCGGCCCGATCGAAACATTGCGTGCCGGCGATGCCGTCTGGTTTGCACCCGGCGAGCGCCACTGGCATGGCGCGGCCGATGACAGCCCCTTCAGTTATATCAGCCTCCAGCCGGCGGAAAACGGCAGCGTCGTCGAATGGCTGCGACCGGTGGAGGCACAATCATGATCGCCATGCAGTACAGCTTCACCCTGCCCGCCGATTACGACATGTCGATCATCGACCGCCGCATCCGCGACAAGGGACCGCTGCTCGACGGCTTTCCCAATCTCGGCTTCAAAGCCTATCTCAGCGCCCGCAAGGGGGAGTTCCGCAGCCGCGACAATCTCTATGCGCCCTTCTATCTCTGGCAGAAGCCGGAAGGGGCAAGCGACTTCCTCTGCGGTCCGGGCTTCGAGACGCTGACCGGTGCCTTCGGCTGGCCGCGGGTGAGGACTTGGATCGTCTGGCGGTCGGAAGTCTCATCCGACATCGCCGCGGCAAGGTTCGCAACACGCGATATCCAGCAGACGCAGCCCTACGCGCCGCTCGCCGATATTCACCGCGCCGAAAGCGCGGCGGCCGAAGCAGACCTGGCGACAGGCGGCGCACTCGCCTCCGTCTCCGGTTTCGAACCGACGACATGGACGCGGGTGCGCTTCAGGCTTTGGCGGGAGCTTCCCGAGATCGGCGAGCACGCGCAAGCCTATCGCGTCGGTCATCTATCCCTGGCTCGACCCTGAACTCAGACGGTTGCCCGGCGATAGAAGGCCAGCGAGCCGGCGAGCGCCAGCAGCGCGCCACCGCAGGCCCGCTCCAGCCACATGGCGCCCGAGGTTTTCAGGAAACGCACCGCCTGCGAGCCGAAGAAGGCGTAGCCGAACATGATGAGGAAATCGAGCGCGGCAAAGACAAGGGCGAGCAGCATATATTGCGTCGCCTGCGGCATGGTCGGATCGATGAATTGGGGCAGGAAGGCCGAGAAGAACAGGTAGCCCTTCGGATTGGTCGCCGCGACCATAAAACTCTTCAGTCCGATCGAGAAGGGCGATGTCGCGCCCGCAGGCGCTCCGGACTTCAACGCCGCATCGATCGTGCCCTTCGAACGCAGCAGCATGATACCGAGAAAAGCGAGATAGGCGGCACCCGCCCATTTCAGCATCGAAAACCAGAATTCCGATGCAGCGAGCAGTGCACCGAGCCCGATCGCGACGGCGCCGATCAGCACGAAATCGGACAGCACCGCGCCGATCATGCCGGCAACTGCCCGGCGCAGGCCATGCCGAGAGCCGTTGGTCAGCGCAAGCAGCACGGTCGGTCCGGGTGTCACGATGCCAACGAAGGAAACAGCTGCAAAAGCCAGAAGCGTGACGATATCCATAGTGCTCCTCCGAACCCAGAATATCGAAACTTGCATGCGCCGCCGCCTTTGGCAATGCCGGCCCATGAACGAAAAAGCCCGCCGCCGTTTCAGGCAGCGGGCTCTAGAAACCATGCAATTGGATCAGACGCCGCTCTGGCCGTCGGAGCCGATATAGGCGATGCGGATCATGTTGGTGGCGCCGGGCGTGCCGAGCGGCACACCGGCCGAGATGATGATGCGATCGCCCGGCTTGCCGAAGCCTTCGTCCGCGACAATGCGGCAGGCGCGGTTGACCATGTCGTCGAGATCGGTCGCGTCATGGGTGACGACGCAATGCAGGCCCCAGACGACGGCAAGACGGCGCGCCGTCTTGATGATCGGCGACAGCGCCAGGATCGGCACCTGCGGACGCTCGCGCGAAGCGCGAAGGCCTGTCGTGCCCGACGAGGTATAACAGACGATCGCCGACAGCTTCAGCGTTTCGGCGATCTGACGGGCGGCCAGCGAAATCGCATCGGCGCCGGTCGCTTCCGGCTGGGCACGCTGGGCATAGATGATGCCAGGATAATGCGGCTCGCGCTCGATGGCGGTGGCAATCGACGCCATCGTCGTCACAGCTTCGACGGGATAGTCGCCCGAGGCCGATTCGGCCGAGAGCATGACGGCATCAGCACCTTCGAAAACGGCGGTCGCGACGTCGGAAACTTCGGCGCGTGTCGGCACCGGCGCGGAGATCATCGATTCCAGCATCTGCGTGGCAACGACCACCGGCTTGCCCGAACGGCGGCAGGCACGGATCAGCTGCTTCTGGATGCCGGGAACCGATTCGAGCGGCATTTCGACGCCGAGATCGCCGCGGGCGACCATCAATGCGTCTGACAGTTCGATGATTTCCTCGATGCGCTCAAGAGCCTGCGGCTTTTCGATCTTCGACATCAGGCCGACGCGGCCGCGGGCGATCTTGCGCACTTCGGCAAGGTCGTCGGGACGCTGGACGAAGGAAAGCGCCACCCAGTCGACATCGTCGGTGGCAAGCACTGCGTCGAGATCGGCGCGGTCCTTGTCCGTCAGCGCGCCGACGCCGAGCAGCGTGTCGGGAAGGCTGACGCCCTTGCGGTCGGAGATGCGCGTGCCCGAAATAACAGTCGTGACGATGCTCTTGCCGTCGCATTTTTCTGCGCGCAGGGCGAGCTTGCCGTCGTCGATCAGCAGACGGTGGCCGGGCTGCACCGACTCCAGGATCTCGGGGTGCGGCAGATAGACGCGGCTCTGATCGCCGAGCGCTTCGTTGTTGTCGAGCGTGAAGGTCTGGCCGGGCCTCAGATCCACCTTGCCGTCGACGAACTTGCCGACACGCAGTTTCGGTCCCTGCAGGTCGGCGAGAATGCCGATCGGCCGGCCGGAGCGCGCCTCGACCGAGCGGATGCGCTGGATGAGCATACGCATCATGTCGTGGCTCGCATGGCTCATATTGATGCGGAAGACATCGGCACCGGCCTGGTGCAGCTTCTCGATCATCGATTCCTCGGAGGAGGCTGGCCCGAGGGTGGCGAGGATTTTAACTTTGCGATTACGCTTCATCAATTCTGGCTTTCTTGCGTCCCTGGGGTGTCGGAGAGTTGAACCATCCAGCTACCCTGGCGGCCCGTATCATATTCCTTGAATCCCATCTTCTGGTAACCGCGGGCATAACAATCCTGCACACCCGAGATCTTGAATTCATTTTCCGCCACG
Source organism: Rhizobium acaciae (assembly GCF_025941625.1). NCBI lineage: Bacteria > Pseudomonadati > Pseudomonadota > Alphaproteobacteria > Hyphomicrobiales > Rhizobiaceae > Rhizobium > Rhizobium acaciae. Next base: position 217,448 of record NZ_JAPCZO010000003.1, on the reverse strand, counting down.
CACATCTGCACGTCACCCGTCCATCGTCCTCCCCGGGCGGCGTCCTCTGCGTAGAGGTAATAATAACGCGACTGCAATTCTCCCTCGATCAGCGTGGCGCAGGTCGTTGCCGGCACCTGCCACCAGCCCTCCGTCACCCAGCCATCCTTGGCCCGGTATCCGATCGCAACGCCGACGAGATTCTGTGTTCCGTTGCAGACGCGAAAATCGGCGCGTGCGGCATCTGCGATGAAAAACGGCATGGCGGCTGCAAGAGCGAACAGAGCGAGACGGACCAGCGGTCCGGACCGCGTGAGGAAACTTGGCGCGGCTTGGATCAACACGGCTCCCAAATAGCTCCACGGTTATTCGTATCCGTGTCTTCTTGCGCCGCCGTCAAGCGAAAGTCAACGCAATGCTAATCGATTATATTTCCTTTCATAACCACCGTCGAGGGTCCGACTCAACCTCTCCCCACCCTGCCGCGCTTGAACCTGCCGCAGGTGCATGCGATCACTGCGCCCGACGGCGCAATGACGAACGGCAATTCCCTGATGGACGACTTCCAATCCTTCGAAATCCTATCCGGCAAACATGACAAAGGCATGGTGATCCTCGCAGATCACGCGATGAACCGCCTTCCCGCGCGATATGGCCGGCTCGGACTGCCCGACGCGGCCTTCGCCCGCCACATCGCCTATGACATCGGCATCGAGGGCCTGACGCGGCAGCTTTCGGCGAAGCTCGGCGTTCCTGCCGTGCTCGGCGGCTTTTCGCGTCTGCTGATCGATCCGAATCGCGGCGAAGACGATCCGACGCTGATCATGAAGATCTCCGACGGCGCCGTCATATCAGGCAATCATCCGATCACGCCGCAGGAATGGGACTACCGCATCGAAACCTTCCATCGCCCGTATCACGACGCTGTCGCCGCAACGATCGACAGCGTGGCGAATGCCACCGGCAGGGCACCGCTGGTGCTGTCGCTGCACTCCTTCACGCCGGCCTGGAAAGGCATTCCCCGTCCCTGGCACGCTGCCGTGCTCTGGGATAGCGACCATCGTGCCGTCGGCCCGTTGCTTGACATGCTGCGTGCCGATCCCGATCTCGCCGTTGGCGACAACGAACCCTATGACGGCGCACTGAAGGGCGATACCATGTACCGCCATTGCATGATCACAGGCATTCCGCATGCGCTGCTCGAGGTGCGCCAAGACCTGATCGGAGACGAGACCGGCATATCAGCATGGGCCGAACGCCTGGCGCCGATCTTTGCGGCGATGAATGCCGATCCCGCCTTGCACGGATACGACGTTCATCTTTCACGCACCGGCCCCTATTGAAAGAAAGGAAGCAAGATGACCGCGCTCAGCAAGGAACAACGGACCGAATTCGAAGCTGCCGCCTTCCGCCGCCTCGTCGCACATCTTCGCGAACGCAGCGACGTCCAGAACATCGATCTGATGAATCTGGCCGGCTTCTGCCGCAACTGCCTGTCGAACTGGTATCGCGAAGCCGCCGAGGCCGAAAGTGTCCCGGTTACCAGGGACGAATCGCGCGAGATGGTCTATGGCATGTCCTATGAGGACTGGAAGAATCTTCACCAGAACGAGGCCTCGCCTGTGCAAAAGGCTGCTTTTGAACTGAACAATCCACACAAATAGCTTGGCTGGCCGCGAACAGGCTTGACCGTGACGCCGCTTCGCGGCAGTCACTGGCATCCAAAATTGATCACCGAAAAACCAGGAGAACACGATGTCTGATGCTCATGGCGTCGCCCGCGATCAGCTTCGCGCTTTCATCGAGCGCATTGAACGGCTGGAAGAAGAAAAGAAGACCATCGCCGACGACATCAAGGACGTCTATGGCGAGGCCAAGGGAATGGGCTTCGATACCAAGATCCTGAAGAAGGTCGTGGCGCTGCGCAAGAAGGACGAGCAGGAACGCATGGAAGAGGAAGCAATCCTCGACACCTACCTGCTCGCGCTCGGTATGATCGAGTCGCCGCCGGAGGGCTGATCCGCTCACATCGCCGATATCGATAAGCCGCCGGGGCCTCCGGCGGTTTTTCTTTTGCGCGCGAGGCGGAACGGCCATCTCGCTCCATCGAAACAGCAAAAAGAAAACCGCCGGATCGCTCCGGCGGTTTTCGATATTCCGTATTCGGTAGGCTCAGTTCGTGTTGAACTTGCGCACTTCCATGAAGTTCACAGCCGTGCCGCTGAAGCGGGCCGGGTCGACCGAAGCGGTCTTGACGTTGAAGCCCTCGGCATAAACGGCGGTCGGCTGGGCACGCATCGTCTGGCTGACGAACCGCGGCGCCTTGACCTGCTTGGAGGCCATTTCCAGGCGGGCATTGGTGAGCGCCCACTGCGAAATCATCTTTTCCGTCAGCTTCGGTTCGGTGCGCACCGTCGTGCGGCTGGCATCCGCTGCCGCGGCTTCCTTATGCGTCGGGCGACCACCCTTGGCAGGAAGCCCCTGCGCCACGGCGCTTTCGACAGCCGGTTCGTCGAAGCCGTCGCCAAAGCTTGCCGACTTGGTCATCGGCGCCAAGGCGGCGAGTTCGAGCGGCGGCTTTGCGGCAGGCGCCTTTTGCGTCATCGCGGCGTTGATCGCCTGCTCGACCGTCTGCGGCGGCGCCTTCGACGCGATCTGGCTTTCCACATCCTCGTTTCGCTGTTGGTCGAGCGCATCGGCAACGGCGGGAGACAGCGCGTCCTGATCGGCTTCGTCGGCGTCTGCCTCCGGATCGGCATCGGCCGCGGCAAGAAGGTTCTCGGCAACGGAAGGCCGTTCGATCGGCGTCGGAACCGGCAGCGCATTCGCGCCCGTCAGCAAGGGATCGGTCGATGCAACCTCGGCGTCGCCAGGGGCGCGGCGCTGACCGAGAAGCGAGGGAACCGGAATGCTGTAGGCGCTGAGATCGGCGAACTGCTGCGGCTGGGCCTGATCGGCCGGAAGGGCCGCCGCAAGAGCCTGTTGTGCGGCATTACCCGAAGGCGGGGCGACGAGTGCACTCGCCACTTCGCTGGCCGCCGGCTGGTTGCTGAATGCCGGGCGAACCTGCGGCACCGGCGCGTTCAGATCGGCGACTTCGGTCTGTTGCGGTTCGGCAGGGGCGGGCTCGGCCTTCGGCGGCGTCGCCTTGGCGACGGCGACAGGCGTGGAATCGTCCGACTCGTCTTCCTGCTCGTCCGCTCCGCCGCCAAACAGCGCGGCAAACAGCGTCTTGTGCTTCGGCGCCGATTCGGAAACGCTGGCGATCTGGATCTGCGGGCCGCTGCCGCGGCGCTTATAGTCGGCCATCGCCTGCTGGTAGCCCGGCAGCGGCTTGCCGTCGGCCGGAATATGGATGGTGTTGCCCTTGGGGAAAAGCCTGACGAGTTCGTCGCGGCTCATGCGCGGCCATGCGCGAACGCCGCCGACATCCATATGCACGAAGGGCGAGCCCGATTTCGGATAGAAGCCGACGCCGCCGACCTGCATCTTCATGCCGATGGCGCGCAGCGTCGCGAGTTTGACGTCTGGAATGAAGAAATCCATCGCCTTGCCGAGCATATGCTGGCTTTTTTCGGCGACGCCGGATTTGCGCGAGCGGCCGCGCAGCATCTCGTTCGTCCCCGGCGAACGGAAACCGCAGACGACGTTGATGTAATCCCTCGAACCGCTCTGGCGATAGACTTCCCAGATCAGGTCGAACAGGCGCGGGTCCATCTTCGTCGGCTGATTCTTGCGCCAGTCGCGCAGGAAGCGGTTCAGCTGCTCCAGACCCTTGGGGTCGAACTTGCCGTTACGCTTATAGGTGATGACGGCTTTTTCGCCGGTATGAATGAAATAGAGCTTGAGGCTGCGGGTGTCGCCCGCTGCCTGCGAAGGCGTACCAACGAATACCGGTGAGGAAACCGCGAGCGCAAGAAGGGCGGCCGCTACCGTCCTTATTGCCTTTCCGCAAATGTCGGCGCACAACAAACGCCAGCTCAAGCGCGAAGGCTTGGAATTCCCATTCAGATTCGGCAACTCGATCCCCGTCAGACAGACAATGTCCCGTACTGTCTCAGATGACTGTCAAATGCGGTCACACGATGGCAAAAATGCCACACATGATCAACCTTTTCTTTACAGAGTGAACGCGCCACTAACAAGTGGTTTATGACTAGTAACAAAACGTGGTTGCCTTAATCTTAATGAAAAGCGCTTAAGCCGCATCTTTCTGGGGATTGTCGGGGTCTATGCCGTAGTCCTTGAGCTTGCGATAAAGTGTGGATCGGCCGATGCCGAGTTTGCGTGCTACTTGACTCATCTGGCCGCGATAGAATTTAAGTGCGAATCGGATGAGCTCCTCCTCGACATCGGCAAGCTTGCGCACGTCTCCGGCAGGATTGACGCTGGCAATCGCGTTTTCCGAAGCCTCGGACAGGCGGTGGTGGTGCGCCTCTCCCGACATCGACGTCCTGAAATCCTCGCCATAGCCGTTGTCGGGATCGAGGCCGGTATTGTCGGCAACGAGTGCCAGGTGATCCACGACGTCATATTCCGGAAGCTGGGCGGCGATCTGCGGGAAATCAGCCTCGGTCAGCTCCGGCCCTTCGGCCAGAACGACCGCGCGGAAGATCGCGTTTTCGAGCTGGCGGATATTGCCCGGCCAGTCATAGGCGGTCAGCAAAGCCAGCGTGCCGGCATTCACCGTCATGCGGCGGCCGTTCTTCTGCTCGCTGGAGAAGCGGTCGGCAAAGACGCGCACCAGATGCGGAATGTCTTCCTTGCGCTTGCGCAGCGCCGGAATGGTGATCGGGAAGACGTTGAGGCGATAGTAGAGATCCTCGCGGAAATGGCCGTTCTTGACCTCCTCGATCAGATCCTTGTTGGTCGCAGAGATCAGCCGGACATTGACCTTGTGCGCGGTGCGCGCACCGACGGTCTCGATCTCGCCCTGCTGCACGGCACGTAGAAGCTTCACCTGCACCTCGAGCGGCAGATCGCCGATCTCGTCGAGGAAGATGGTGCCGCCGTCGGCTTCCATGAATTTGCCGATATGACGCTCGGTCGCGCCGGTAAACGCGCCCTTCTCGTGACCGAAGAGAATGCTTTCGACCAGATTATGCGGGATCGCCCCGCAATTGACAGTGACGAAGGGCTTGTTCGAGCGGTCGCCGCCGGACTGGATGGCGCGCGCCACCAGTTCCTTGCCAACGCCGGATTCGCCTTCGAGCACGACGGGAATGTTGGACTGAGCCGCCCGCTGGGCGAGATCGATGACACGGAGCATCGCCGGGCTTGCCGAGACGATATCGTCGAAGCCGACCGAACCTGAGCGCGACCGGCGTCCGGCCCGCGCCTTCACCTCGCGCTGGTCGAGCTTCATCGCGTTCGAGATCGAATTGGCGATGCGTTCGGGCGAGACCGGCTTGACGACGAAATCGAAGGCGCCGGCGCGCATCGCCTGCACCACCGTTTCGATGCCGCCCTGCCCCGTCTGCACGATGACGGGGATCTGCGTGCCGAATTCGTGAAGCGCGTCGAGGAATTCGAGGCCGGTCATCTCCGGCATCATCAGGTCGAGCACGATAACGTTGAAAAAGCCGCTGTCGCGTTTGACCATTTCCAGGCCGATACGGCCATTTTCCGCCTGGTGCACGACATGGCCGTGACGCTCGATTGCGTTCTTGAGCAGGCGGCGCTGCACGGGGTCGTCCTCGACCACGAGGATTTGCCCTGCTCCCTTGAGCTCATTGTAACCGGTCATTGTCGCCTCACTTCATGCGAAACCATGAAGCGCACTCTGACAGCAAGGCTTGAACATCCAGTTTTGAGAAATAATTGCATTTTAACGATTGCAACGGGTCGTTTTCGTGCCGAAGCGAGGCCTTTCATGCGCCGAAAACCCGTTGATGCGGGGCGTTAGCACGCTTACAGCGCCGCGCGTCTTTTCAGACGCGCAAAGGACGCTGTAACACTTTGAATCGACGCATCGTGCTTTCCGAAAATCGATTCCGATTTTCGGGCCGATGCGGTAGACAAGCAGACTGTTATGAAAGTGGAGAGGAATTGCGCCCATGAAAATCAAGCTTCCGCACGCTGGCCTTCTTTTATCGGCAGCAGTGCCAGCTGGGGCCGCCGATGCGGCGCTCGGCGATCTGCCGGTCTGGAAGCTGCAGGATCTTTATCCCTCCGCCACCTCCACCGCCTTCGTCGCCGACATGGAAAAGGCCGGCAAGGCAGCGATCGCCTTCGAAGAAAAGTGGAAGGGCACACTCACTGAGGCGGCGGCGAAGACCGGCGCTGAGGGCATCGGCGCGGCGCTGAAGGAATATGAGGCGCTGGACGACATCATCGGCCGTCTCGGCTCCTTTGCCGGCCTGACCTATTTCTCCGACACCACCAATCCAACAAACGGCAAGCTCTATGGCGACGTACAGGCCAAGATCACCGAATTTTCCGGCCATCTCCTGTTCTTCGCGCTGGAACTGAACCGCATCGACGACGCGGTGATCGACGCCTGCATGGCGAATGATCCCGCGGCCGGACATTATCGCCCTTGGCTGCTCGATCTCAGGAAGGACAAGCCCTACCAGCTCGACGACAGGCTGGAACAGCTCTTCCTCGAGAAGTCGATGACATCGGCCGCCGCCTTCAACCGCCTCTTCGACGAAACCATGGCGGAACTTCGCTACGAGATCGATGGCGAGAAAGTGCCGCTCGAAGTGGCGCTGAACAAGCTGCAGGAAAAGGATCCGGAAGTGCGCCGCAAGGCAGCCATGGCGCTCGCCGAAACCTTCAAGGCGAATATCCGCACCTTTACGCTGATCACCAACACGCTTGCCAAGGATAAGGAGATCGCCGACCGCTGGCGCGGTTTCGAGGACATCGCCGACAGCCGCCACCTGGCAAACCGCGTCGAGCGCGAGGTCGTCGATGCGCTGGCCGCGGCCGTCCGCGAAGCCTATCCCCGCCTTTCGCATCGCTATTACAAGATGAAGGCGAAATGGCTCGGCATGGAGCAGATGAATTTCTGGGACCGCAACGCGCCGCTTCCGGAAACCTCCAGCGCCATCATCTCCTGGCCGGAGGCGAAGGACACGGTGCTTTCGGCCTATGGCAATTTTGCCCCGGAGATGGCTGATATCGCCAGGCGCTTCTTCGACGAACAGTGGATCGATGCTCCGGTCCGTGCCGGCAAGGCGCCCGGCGCCTTCGCGCATCCGACGGTTCCCTCCGCCCATCCCTATGTGCTCGTCAATTATATGGGCAAGCCGCGCGATGTGATGACCCTTGCCCATGAACTCGGGCACGGCGTGCATCAGGTTCTCGCCGGCGCACAAGGGGCGCTGATGTGCCAGACGCCGCTGACGCTTGCCGAAACCGCTTCCGTCTTCGGCGAGATGCTGACCTTCCGCGCGCTTCTGCAAAAGACCACCGATACGCGCGAGCGCAAGGCGATGCTCGCCCAGAAGGTCGAGGACATGATCAACACGGTCGTGCGCCAGATCGCCTTCTACGAATTCGAGCGCAAGCTGCACACCGCCCGCAAGGCTGGCGAACTCACAGCTGACGACATCGGCGAACTCTGGCTCTCCGTCCAGTCGGAAAGCCTTGGGCCGGCGATCAGCATTTCCGAGGGATACGAGACCTACTGGGCCTATATCCCCCACTTCATCCACTCGCCCTTCTATGTCTACGCCTATGCCTTCGGCGATTGCCTGGTGAATTCGCTCTATGCCGTCTACCAGAAGGCCGAGAAGGGCTTTCAGGAGAAGTATTTCGAACTGCTGAGGGCCGGCGGCACCAAACATCACTCGGAACTGCTGAAGCCTTTCGGCCTTGACGCTACGGATCCGTCGTTTTGGAGCCAGGGCCTGTCGATGATCGAAGGGCTGATCGACGAGTTGGAAGCGTTAGATCGAGCGGCCTGATCAGCTCTATCCCCACGCCAAACCTCTTCCCGCTAGGGAGAGGCGCCGGCTGGCGGACCAGGAGATCGCACTCCAAGAAAAGACGCCGATGGCCGAAACCCAACCCTATATTCTGTTCCGCGACGACGCGACCGGACAGGTGATGCTTTTCGCCGAGCCGGCAGAGATCATCCTTGCCAGGACGCGCGCCGAGTTCTTTGCAGGCCTTATCAGGATGGAGCAGGCCAAGGCCGCAGGCAAATGGCTTGCCGGTTACATGGCCTATGAGGCCGGATACCTCTTCGAGGAAAAACTTGCTCCCTTCGCCGGAGAACATCGCGAAACCCCGCTACTCTGTTTTGGCGTGTTCGACGCTCCGCAGGCCGATACGCATCCGCTTGCCCAACCAAAACAGCGCCTCGAAAACGAGGAATTCCTCACCGCCCCGAAAGCTGCCTGGGATTTCCCCATATATAAAGAGCGCTTCGACCGCCTCCACCAGCACCTGCGGCTCGGCGACGCCTATCAGGCGAACCTCACCATGCCGGTCGAGGCTCACTGGAACGGCGATCCTCGTGCCGCCTTTTGGTCGCTGATCGAACGCCAGCCGGTCAAATACGGCGCGCTGGTCGATCTCGGCGGCCCGATCATCCTCTCGCGGTCGCCCGAACTTTTCTTCCGCACCGATGAAGAGGGTTGGATCGAGACCCATCCGATGAAGGGCACGGCGAAACGCGGCGCTACCGCCGCCGAGGATGCCGAAATCATCGAGGCCATGCGCCGCGATATCAAGACGCAGGCGGAAAACCGCATGATCGTCGATCTCCTGCGCAACGATATCTCCCGCATCACCGAGGTCGGCACGCTCGACGTCCCGAAGCTCTTCGACATCGAGACCTATCCGACCGTCCACCAGATGGTGAGCCATGTCCAGGCAAGGCTCCGCCCCGATCTTTCGATCCGCGACATCTTCTCCGCGCTCTTCCCCTGCGGTTCGATCACCGGCGCGCCGAAGATGCGGGCAATGGAAATCCTCCATGCGCTCGAGGATGTCCCGCGCGACGCCTATTGCGGCGCAATCGGCATGATCTCGCCCGCCGGCGCCATGCGTTTTTCCGTCGCCATCCGCACGATCACGCTTTTTGACGGCGGCAGGGCAGTCTTCAATGTCGGCGGCGGCATCGTGTTCGATTCGACCGCCGAGGCCGAATATGAAGAATGCCTGCTCAAGGCTCGCTTCGCTGTCGGCGACCAATGGATTGCGCGATGATCGATTTTTCGCTGATCGAGACGCTGCGCTGGCAGCCCGGCGAGGGCTTTATCCGCCTGCGGCTGCATCTCGCCCGGCTTTCCCGCTCCGCCCGTCGGCTTGGCTTCCCGCAACCGATCGAGGCGGCGGCCAAGCTCGACGAAGCCGTTGCGGGTGCTGCCGGTCCGCTGCGCATCCGCCTGATCTTCGACGCGCAAGGCCAGATCGAGGTGACGAGCGCCGCTTTCGCGCCCCTGGCGCCCGATACCATCTGGACCGTCCGTGTCGCCGAGACCCGCCTGAATTCCGCCGACAGGCTGCTGCGCGTCAAGACCACGCGCCGCGCCATCTACGAGACCGCACGCGCCGAATACACGCCAGCCGAGGCCGATGAAGTTATCCTTTTGAACGAGTGCGGCGAAGTCTGTGAAGGCACCATCACCTCGATCTTCCTGGACGACGGAACCGGCATCCTGCGCACCCCGCCGATCTCCTGCGGCCTGCTCGCCGGCGTGCTGCGCACCGAGCTCATCTGCCGGCGCCAAGCCCGCGTCGGCCGCGTCACGCTTGCCGATCTCGATGCCGGCACGCTTTATATCGGCAATTCGCTGCGCGGCCTGATCCGCGCAAACCTCGTCAGGAGCTGACCATGTTCATTCTCTCGCTCACCTATGTGAAACCCAACGATGAAGCCGACAGGCACATGGAGCCGCACATGGCCTGGGTGAAGGAGGGTTATGCCAAGGGCTGGTTCCTCGCTTCCGGCCGCAAGGTGCCGCGCACCGGCGGCGTCATCCTCGCAATCGGCGATCGCACCGCAATAGAGGCCTATGTCGCCGCCGATCCCTTCATCATCCATGGCGTCGCCGAATATGACATCACCGAGCTTGCCGTAACGACGGCGGTCGAAGGACTGGAAATCCTGAAGGGCTGAATTTGCAGGAGCAAATCATGGATGATCTCGCAGCCTATCTGAAAGAGCTCGAAGAAAAACTCTTCGACCCAGCCGTTCGCGCCTCGCGGGAGATGCTGACTACGCTGCTCTCGCGCGATTTCCGCGAAATCGGCAGTTCCGGACGGCTCTATACCTTCGACGTCATTGTGCCCAGTCTTTTGGCCGAGCAACGGACGGGAACGTCCCGCGGTGAGCATTTCGAAACCCAAAGACTTGCGGAGCACATCGCGCTCGTCACCTACCGCGCCATTTACACAGACACCGACGGAAGCGAAAGGCGGACGCTGCGCAGTTCCATCTGGCGGCTGGAAGAGGACGGGCACTGGCGCATGCTCTTCCACCAGGGCACCGTCATCGGTTAAGCCAATCCATGCGGTCTGCCGATCCCCAGGACGGTTTCGCCGGCCCCTATCGCCACTCGATATTTGGCCTTTCCCCGTCAACGCTCTTTATTGTGACGTCGTTTTATGGTTAGAGCCGGTCACCTCGCACTCTCTGCGGCAATTTCAAAACAATTCTTCGGGCTGAACGCCTTCGTCGCCTTCCACAGGAGAAAAGAATGACGGAACAGAATTATCCGGTATATGCCGAAATTACCGGTCCGATCGTAATGATCGGCTTTGGCTCCATCGGCCGCGGCACCCTGCCCCTGATCGAGCGCCATTTCAAATTCGACAAGAGCCGGATGGTCGTCATCGACCCTCGTGAAGAGCCCTCCGACATGGAGATCCTGAAGAAGCACGGCGTTCGCCACATCAAGGAATATGTCACTAAGGACAATTACAAGGAACTGCTGAAGCCGCTGCTGACGGAGGGCGAAGGTCAGGGCTTCTGCGTCAACCTTTCGGTCGATACCTCCTCGCTCGACATCATCAAGCTCTGCCGCAAGCTCGACGTTCCCTATATCGACACGGTTGTCGAGCCCTGGCTCGGCTTCTATTTCGACAAGGGCATGAGCAATGCCGACCGCACCAACTATGCGTTGCGCGAAACCATGCGCAAGGAAAAGGCGAAGAACCCGGGCGGCGCCACCGCCGTCTCCACCTGCGGCGCCAATCCCGGCATGGTCTCCTGGTTCGTCAAGCAGGCGCTCGTCAACCTCGCCAAGGACATCGGCCTCAAGTTCGAGGAGCCGGACCAGCACGATCGCGAAGGCTGGGCAAAGCTGATGAAGAAGGTCGGCGTCAAGGGCATTCACATCGCCGAGCGCGACACCCAGCGCACCAAGCATCCGAAGCCGCTCAACGTCTTCTGGAACACCTGGTCCGTCGAAGGCTTCATCTCTGAAGGCCTGCAGCCGGCCGAACTCGGCTGGGGCACGCATGAAGAGTGGATGCCGAAGAACGCCAAGAAGCACAAGAAGGGCAACAAGGCAGCGATCTACCTGGAGCAGCCGGGCGCCAACACCCGCGTGCGGACCTGGTGCCCGACGCCCGGCCCGCAATACGGCTTCCTCGTCACCCACAACGAGTCGATCTCGATCGCCGACTTTTTCACGGTCCGCGACAAGGACGGCGAAGTGACCTTCCGCCCGACCTGCCACTATGCCTACCATCCGGCCAACGACGCCGTTCTCTCGCTGCATGAGATGTTCGGCAACGGCGGTGCGCCGCAGCCGGTCCATCACGTTCTCGACGAGGACGAGCTGGAGGACGGCATCGACGAACTCGGCGTCCTGCTCTACGGCCATGAAAAGAATGCCTACTGGTATGGCTCGCGCCTGTCGCTGGAAGAAACGCGCCGCATCGCGCCCTACCAGAACGCCACCGGCCTGCAGGTGACCTCCGCCGTCCTCGCCGGCATGGTCTGGGCGCTGGAAAACCCGAATGCCGGCATCGTCGAAGCCGACGAGATCGACTACAAGCGCTGCCTCGAAGTGCAGATGCCCTATCTCGGTCCGGTTGAGGGTCACTACACCGACTGGACCCCGCTCGACGGCCGTCCAGGCCTCTTCCCCGAGGATATCGACACCAAGGATCCGTGGCAGTTCAGGAACATTCTCGTTCGCTGAGGACGCCTGCACGGCTTTGACAATGCCCGCCGCAAGGCGGGCATTTTTGTAACGCCGGCTGTATAATTGCCGCTCGCCACCCCTCCAAGGCTTGCCTTCGTGCCGGACGCGCGCCATGTTTTGCCCGAACTTGGCGGCTGTCCGCCGCGCCGATTCGCCGGGAGAAGCCTTATGAAAATCAGAACTGGTCTTGTTCTTGTCGGTGCAGCGGCCGCTCTTGCCGCCTGCGTTTCATCAGAGCCGCGTCGCTTGCCGGTTGCAACCGCGCCAGCCGCCACCGGCGTCGAAGGCAACTGGAGCGATCCGAACGGCATCGTTTCCACCTTCCAGGGCGGTAGTTTCACCACCCGCACGACCGACAGCAACCAGCTTCTTGCCTCGGGCACCTATATCAACACCTCACCGACCTTGGTGGAGATCAACATGACTTCGCTGGTGCGCAAGACCCAGTCCAAGGTCAATTGCGCCCTCGTCAACCCGAGCCAGCTCAATTGCACCTCCGATTCCGGCGCACAGTTCACGCTTTCCCGCCGCGGCTGAAAGATGCCGCGATAGGCTAAGCACAGCATGCGTGCCTTCGCGTCTTATCTCGTCCTGCTGCTCGCCATGCCGCTTGCGGCAATTGCGGTCGTTTCACCGGCCAACGAATATCGTGCCCAGGGCATCGCCGCTCCCGATTGCGACGGGCCGCTGCAGGTGCTGATCTTCACCGTGCCGGCAGTCCTGATCTATGGTGCAGGCGCGCTCCTTGCCTATCCGGCCGGCCGGCGCTTTCATCGCCTCGTTTCCCTTCTCTGCCTGATCATCGCGCTCGCGACGGTCCCGAATATCGCAGAGGCCGTCCACGAACTCTACCGAAACGCCGCCGCGGGCGAATGCCTGGGATAGGAACCCGGCTTTTTCACCCTGCCCTCTTGGAAAGCGCCGCGCCTGGCCCAGCTTTCTCTTGCGGTCGTGCATCGTCTGATGGAACATCCGCAGGCCGGGAAACCGCCCCGGCGCATAATGAAAGGGATCGGCGAGGATCAGGGGGATCTTTCGCCTCAATCAGGAGAACAGGGATGACGAAGTCTTTCAGCTTCGGTCTTTTGACCGCGTCCATGCTGGCGCTCAGCGCGGGCGCCGCCTTTGCGGATTACGAACTCAATATTCTTCATATCAACGATTTCCATTCGCGCATCGAATCGATCAACAAGTTCGACTCCACCTGCTCGGCAGAGGAGGAAGGCAAGAAGGAATGCTTCGGGGGTGCTGCCCGCCTGAAGACCGCGATCGACCAGCGCCGCCAGGCGCTATCCGGCAAGAACGTCGTCCTCCTCAATGCCGGCGACAATTTCCAGGGCTCGCTCTTCTACACGACCTACAAGGGAGCCGCCGAAGCCGAATTCCTGAACCTGATGAAGTTCGACGCCATGACCGTCGGCAACCATGAATTCGACGACAGCGAGGACGGTCTCGCGACCTTCCTCGACAAGGTGCAGTTCCCTGTCGTGACAGCGAACGTAAAGGCGACGGCCGCCTCCAAGCTCGGCGACCGCATCAAGCCGTCGCTGGTGCTCGATGTAGGCGGCCAGAAGATCGGCATCGTCGGCGCCGTCACCAATGACACGGCAGAGCTTTCCTCCCCCGGCCCGAACGTCGCGATCGCCGATGACGTCGAGGCCATTACCGCGGCCGTTCAGGATCTGAAGGGCCAGGGCGTCAACAAGATCATCGCGCTGACCCATGTCGGTTATCCCCGCGATCTCGCCCTGATCGCCAAGATCCCGGATGTCGATATTGTCGTCGGCGGCCATTCCCACAGCCTGCTCTCCAACACCGATCCGAAGGCTGAAGGCCCCTACCCGACGATGGTCGACAATCCCGGCGGCTACAAGGTGCCGGTCGTCCAGGCCGCCTCCTACAGCAAGTATCTCGGTGACCTCGTCGTCAATTTCGACGATAGTGGCGTGGTCAAGGATGCCAAGGGCGATCCGATCCTGATCGATTCCAGCTTCACGCCCGATCCGGCCGTCATTGCCCGCATTGCCGAACTGGCAAAGCCGATCGAGGAACTGCGCAAGAAGGTGATCGGCTCCTCCGAAAGCCCGATCGAAGGCGACCGCAAGGTCTGCCGCGTCAAGGAATGCTCGATGGGCAATCTGGTGGCCGACGCCATGCTCGATCGCACCAAGAACCAGGGCGTCACCATCGCCGTCCAGAACGGCGGTGGTCTACGCGCTTCGATCGACGGCGGCGAGATCACCCAGGGCGAGGTCATCACAGTTCTGCCTTTCCAGAACACGCTCGCGACGTTTGAGCTGACCGGCGCAGACATCGTCAAGGCGCTCGAAAACGGTGTCAGCCAGATCGACCAGGGCGCCGGCCGCTTCCCGCAGGTCGCCGGCCTGAAGTTCTCGTTCGACCAGTCGAAGCCCGTCGACAGCCGTATCAGCGACGTTCAGGTAAAGGACGGCGACAATTTCGCTCCGATCGACCCGGCCAAGACCTACAAGGTCGCCACCAACAACTTCATGCGGGGTGGCGGCGACGGCTACTCGATCTTCAAGGACGGCAAGAACGCCTATGACTATGGTCCGGACCTTGCCGATGTGACCGCCGAATATGTCGCCGCACATTCGCCCTACAAGCCCTACACGGATGGCCGCGTCACGGAACTGGCGCAGGCAGCGCCTGCTCCGGCTCCCTCTGCCGAACCCAGCCCTGCACCGGCTGCTCCCGCCCCTTCCACCGAGCCGGCTCCCGCTGCCCCGGCCCCAGCAGCACCAGCTCCCGCGCCGGCGGCACCTGCAGAACCGACTCCTGCACCGGCGCCAGCAGCACCCGCACCCACTGCGGAACCGGCACCCGCACCGGCAGCCTCCACACCTGCCGCGACGACGCCTTCCACCCACGTCATCGCCGCGGGCGACACCTTCTGGGATCTCGCCGTGACCTTCTATGGCGACGGCACGATGTGGCGGAAGCTTTCGGATGCCAATGGCAAGCCGAACCCGCGTCACCTGACGGTCGGCAAGGAGATCGAGGTCCCCGCCAAGTAAGACGATTTGTCTCGATGCCAATGGCCGGCCCGGGGTTTCCCGGGCCGGCTTTTGTTTCTATAGGGTGAACCACGATCTCCAGGCTGCGTATGAGCCGAAGAGACAAATGAACGTTGGGGCCAGAATGACAGCAAATATTTCACTCCGCCCGGCCGATCATCCGGCCATCAAATTTGGTAAGGTCGGTGTGCTGCTGGTCAATCTCGGCACGCCTGACGGCACCGATTATACCTCGATGCGCCGCTATCTCAGGGAATTCCTGACCGATCGCCGCGTCATCGAATGGTCGCCCTGGAAGTGGTATCCGATCCTGTTCGGCATCGTGCTCAACACCCGCCCGCAGAAGGTCGGTAAGGCCTATGAGCTGATCTGGAACAAGGAGCAGAACGAAAGTTATCTGCGCACCTATACCCGCAACCAGTCGGAGCTGATGGCCGAGCGCCTGAAGGATCTTGATAACGTTAAGGTCGACTGGGCGATGCGCTATGGCACGCCGTCGATCGGCTCGCGCATCGACGCGCTGAAGGAACAAGGCTGCGACCGCATCGTGCTCTTCCCGCTCTATCCGCAATATGCGGCGGCGACGACCGCCACAGTCAACGACAAGGCCTTCCAGAAGCTGCTCTCGATGCGCTGGCAGCCGGCGCTGCGCACCGTTCCCGCCTATCATGACGACGAGACCTATATCGAAGCGCTCGCCGCGTCGGTCGAAAGGCATCTTTCGACCCTCGATTGGAAGCCCGAGATGCTGCTCGCCTCCTTCCACGGCATACCGATGTCCTATTTCAAGCAAGGCGATCCCTATTACTGTCAATGCCAGAAGACCGGCCGGCTGCTGCGCGAGCGGCTCGGGCTCACCAAGGAAAACTTCATGGTCACCTTCCAGTCCCGCTTCGGGCCGGAGGAATGGCTGCAGCCCTATACCGACAAGACGGTGGAGAAACTCGCCAAGGACGGCGTCAAACGCATCGCCGTCATCAATCCCGGCTTCGTCTCCGACTGTCTGGAGACGCTGGAGGAGATCGCCGAACAGGCTGCCCACTCCTTCCACGAAAACGGCGGCGAGAAGTTCGCGCATATCCCCTGCCTCAACGACGGCGAGGACGGCATGAAGGTGCTGGAAAAGGTGGTCCGCCGCGAATTGCAGGGCTGGGCTTGAGAAACTTTTTTCAGAAAGCAGCGCCGCACGGATAGCTGGCGAAGATCCGAATAACCCAACCGAGACGAAACCTCCATCTCACACGGATGTGCGGCATCCGTGTGGCATTTCTTCCTCGCAAAGAACATGCTACCCCACCACATCAGTGTATGGGCGCATGCGCCGATAGGAGGAATTTTTCATGTTGTTCGGCGGCTTCGACATCGTCGTGATCGTGCTGGTCATCTTCGTCATCCTGGTACTCTTTGCCGGGATCAAGACCGTGCCGCAGGGCTACCGCTATACGATCGAGCGCTTCGGGCGTTATACCCGCACACTGGAGCCAGGCCTCAACCTCATCACCCCCTTCATCGAGCGCGTCGGCGCCAAGTTGAACGTGATGGAGCAGGTGCTGAACGTGCCGACCCAGGAGGTGATCACCAAGGACAATGCCTCGGTTTCGGCCGATGCGGTCTCCTTCTATCAGGTGTTGAACGCCGCCCAGGCTGCCTATCAGGTCTCCAACCTCGAAAACGCCATCCTCAATCTCACCATGACCAACATTCGCTCGGTCATGGGTTCGATGGATCTCGACGAACTGCTCTCCAACCGCGATGCGATCAACGACCGGCTGCTGCGCGTCGTCGACGAGGCCGTGCATCCCTGGGGCATCAAGGTCACCCGCGTCGAGATCAAGGACATTCAGCCGCCGCGCGACCTCGTCGATGCGATGGCCCGCCAGATGAAGGCCGAGCGCGAGAAACGCGCCCAGGTGCTGGAAGCCGAAGGCTCGCGCAATGCGCAGATCCTCAGGGCCGAAGGCGCCAAGCAATCCGCCATCCTGCAGGCCGAAGGCCAGCGCGAGGCCGCCTTCCGCAACGCTGAAGCCCGCGAACGCCTGGCCGAGGCCGAAGCCAAGGCGACGAAGATGGTTTCGGAAGCGATCGCCGCCGGCGACATCCAGGCGATCAACTACTTCGTCGCCCAGAAATACACCGAGGCGCTCACCTCGATCGGTTCGGCGCCCAATTCCAAGATCGTGATGATGCCGATGGAAGCCTCTTCCATCCTGAGCTCGCTCGGTGGTATCGGCGCCATTGCCCGCGAGGTCTTCGGCGATGCCGGCAGCAGCCCATCAACGCCGCTGCCGGTACCGCCGCGTCCGCGTCCCGCTCCGGCGCGCTCGACGCCACCGATCAATCCGTCGACTCCCAATCCTTTCAATCCCGAGCAGGAGCGCTAAGCCATGCTGGCGAAGATCGTCGCCGAACTCGGTCCGTGGAGCTGGTGGGTCGCGGGCCTCGTGCTGCTCGCGGCGGAAATGATCGTTCCCGGCTTCTTCCTGGTCTGGATCGGCCTTGCCGCCTTGATCGTCGGCGCGCTGTCGCTGCTCTTCTGGGACAGCGCCTTCTGGGTCTGGGAGTTGCAGGCGATCCTTTTTGCGCTTCTCGCCGTTGCCACGACCTTCGCCGGCCGCCGGCTGACGCTGCGCAATGCGACGACCGACGAGCCCTTTCTCAATCAGCGCGGCGCCAGCCTCGTCGGCCGCACGGCGACGCTGCACGAACCGATCCGCGAAGGCCGCGGCCGCATTCGCCTCGACGATACGCTATGGCAGGTGATGGGGCCCGACCTGCCCGTCGGAACACAGGTGAAGGTGGTTTCGAGCAACGGCCGCGACCTGACGGTCGAGCCCGTCTGATCGAATGATTCTGATCAAACGAAGCTGATCAGGCGACGCCGATCCGCAGCAGGTCGTGGAAATGCACCAGCCCGACCGGCCGGCGGTCCTCGTCGATGACGATCAGCGCGCCGATGTGATGCTGGTTGAGCAGCGCCAGGGCCGCGGTCGCCAGCATCGTCGGCTTCACCGTCTTCGGCGTCCGCGTCATGATGTCGTCGACGGCAAGTTCAGAGAGATTGCGCGTCAGGTTGCGCGCCATGTCGCCTTCGGTGACGATGCCGCAGAGCCGCCCATCCTCATCAAGCACACCGACGCAGCCGAAATGCTTGCGCGACAGCACCGTGATCGCCTCCGGCATCGGCGTACCCTTGGCAACGAGCGGCAGCCGCTCGCCGGTATGCATGATATCGGCGACATGCATCAGGCTCGCGCCCAGCTTGCCGCCCGGATGGAAGACGTGGAAATCCGTGGCGGTAAAGCCGCGCGCCTCCAGGAGCGCCACCGCCAACGCGTCGCCGATGGCAAGCTGCATCAGCGTCGAGGTCGTCGGCGCCAGCCCATTGGGGCAGGCCTCCTGTTCATTCGGCATCAGAAGGACGATATCGGCGGCGGCGGCGAGCGAAGAGCCTTCGCTGCAGGTGATCGCGATCAGCGGAATGGAGAAGCGCCGCGTGAAGGAAATGATACTTTTGAGCTCGGCGCTCTCGCCGCCTTTGGAAATCGCCAGCACGACGTCATCGCGCTCGATCATGCCGAGATCGCCGTGATTGGCTTCCGCCGCATGCACGAAAAAGGCGGGTGTTCCGGTCGAAGCGAATGTCGCCGCGAGCTTGGCGCCGATATGCCCGCTCTTGCCGACGCCGGTGACGATCATACGTCCGGAGATGTCGCCGATGACTTCGACGGCCCGTGTGAAAGGGCCGGCCAATCCATTGTCAAAAGCTTGTTCGAGCGCTTCAAGACCGCGTCTTTCGGTCTCTATCGTGCGTTTTGCCGACTCGAGCACGCTGTTTTCAACGAGATTGATCGCTCTTCTGTTCATGAAATTGCGTTAGACCTTTTCACTTTCCAAGTCCACCCCGCGCTCTTTCCGACCCGCACTCTTTCCGAATTGTGAACAGCGCCCGCCGCCGGCAACGAATGGTTAACCACAAGGCTTTACCTTTGGGTAAGAACCGAAAGCATGTCAGGCGCGAATTGCATGGGCCAGCCAAAACAGACGAGCAGTGTGACGCCGCTCCGCGCCATGAGCCGTGCCGTCTCTTTTGCCGTGCTCGGTGGCCTGCTTCTCAGCCAGACGGCAGCCTTCGCGCAATCCGCCTCGACGCAGCCGGCAAACGGCCGCTCCACCGCCTCTCCGGACAATCGCGCCACCAACAATGCCGCATCGGCCGCCGGTTTCGATGACGAGACCGGCGACACCGCCACGCCTGCGGCAAACGGCGCGACCGCGAACGCGGACGATGCCCAGCAGCGGCCCGCCATACCGGACGCACAAACCGGCGACGACATTACCGGCTCCATCCTCGACGAGGACATACGCCGGCTGAACACCCGCGAGGCGCCGATCGACGAGACGCTGCCGCGCCGCAGGGCTGCCGAGAGCGCCTCGACGGCAGAAACGCCGGGAATCCCGATCGGCACTTTCGTGCTCCGCCCGAGCGTCACCCAGAGCATCAACACCGAGACCACCAAGGACGGCAATACCAGGCAGCGGCGCGCTTTTCTCGAAACGGATGCGGCAGCGACACTGACTTCCGACTGGGGCCGGCACCAGCTGACCGTCACCTCGGAAGGCGCCTGGCAGAGGAATATCAGCGGCGAGGGGGAGGAGCAGCCTTCCTTTAAAGTCAACGGCGATCTCAGGCTGGATCTTCCCGACGATACGACCGCGCACCTGACCGCTGGCTATAACTTCTACCGTGAGGATACGGACGATCCCGACGCCATCGCCGACGCCGCACAGCAATCGGACGTGCAGGAATTTTCGGCCGGCGCCTCCGTCCAACGCGATTTCGGCATCCTGCGCGGCACAACGGCACTGGCACTGACCCGCTCGATCTATTCGGATGCCAAGCTTGCCAACGGCACCACCGTCGCGCTCAGCGACCGTAACCAGACGGCGGGCACGCTGCGCGGCCGCGTCGGTTACGAGCTGTCTCCCGCGCTCATTCCCTTCATCGAGGCGACGATCGGCCGTTCGGTCTACGACGAGACGCGCGATTCTGCCGGTTACGAGCGTTCCGGCCATAGCTATGGCGCCAAGGCAGGCGTCGAGGTGGATCTCGGTGAAAAGCTGAAGGGTGAAGTCGGTGTCGGCTACCAGATGGCGGATTTCGAAGACAGCCGCCTATCTTCGATCGATACCGCCACGCTCGATGCGAGCCTGCTCTGGTCGCCGATCCGCGGCACCGATGTCAATCTCGACCTGCAGACGAGCATCCAACCCTCGACCACGGCAGGCGAAAGCGGCTACGTCTCGCACGCGCTGACGACGACGGTCACCCACCAGCTGCGCGACAACCTGGTCGGGACGATGATCGGCGGAGTCATATGGCGCGACTATCCCACGGACAGCACCATCAACGACGAGCTCGTCTATACCGCCGCAACCGGCCTGACCTGGAACATCAACCGCTATCTCGATCTGACCAGTACGCTCGGCTACGAGCTGACGACGCGCAAGGAAGGCAGCGACTCGCAGCAATGGCGAGCCGGCGTCGGTCTCAAGCTGAAACGCTAAGAATGTCGGAAAATAGAGCGCCGCGTATCCGTAAGGACACGCGGCGCTCTATTACGTTGAATCTACAACTTATTTCAGGCCGGCAAGCAGTTCCCTGAAGCCGCCTTCGACGGAGGGGCGGATATCGGCGCGTTCGAGGGCGAAGGCGACGTTCGCCAGGATGAAGCCGTCCTTGGCGCCGCAGTCGTAAGTCGCGCCGCGGAAGTGGTAGCCGGCGAAATCCTGTTCCTTCAGCAGCTTCAACATGCCGTCGGTGAGCTGGATCTCGTTGCCGGCGCCGCGCTCCTGGGTTTCGAGGATCTTGAAGATCTCAGGCTGCAGGATATAGCGGCCGTTGATGAAGAAGTTGGAAGGCGCGGTGCCCTTGGCAGGCTTTTCCACCATGCCGGTGATGCGGAAACCGTCGCCGATCGCCTCGCCGACGCCGACGATGCCGTATTTATGCGCCTGGTCCGGCGCGCATTCCTCGACGGCGATGATATTGCCGCCGCTCTGGGCATAGAGGTCGATCATGCCCTTCATGCAGCCCTTGTCACCCTTCATGATCATATCGGGCAGCAGCAGTGCGAAGGGTTCGTCGCCGACGATCTCACGCGCACACCACACGGCGTGGCCGAGGCCGAGAGGCTCCTGCTGGCGAGTGAAGCTCACCGTGCCTGCCTTCGGCAATTGCTGGGCGAGAAGCGTAATCTCCGCCTTCTTGGCGCGTTCGCGCAGCGTCTGTTCCAGCTCGAAATGAATGTCGAAATAATCTTCGATGACGTGCTTGTTGCGTCCGGTGACGAAGACCAGATGTTCGATCCCCGCCTCGATCGCCTCATCGACGACATATTGAATGATTGGCTTGTCGACGACGGTCAACATTTCCTTCGGAACAGCCTTTGTCGCCGGCAGGAATCGCGTTCCCAATCCGGCAACCGGAAATACTGCTTTACGAACTTTGTTGTGTTGAGCCACACCCGGCCTCCTGCTTCGATCATATCGCTTTGGAAATAGAGCTTTTTAGCTTTAACTAGTATAGAATTGCTACTGTTTTGCAAATGGTGACCGCAGCGGGCCGCCATGGTAAAGAATTTGTTGACTCCGTTCCTGTAGTCTCGGGTCTGGGCGGACGTGATGCCCCGCTGCACCAGAAACTAAAGATGACGGATACGACTGTCGATGACCCAGAATCACAAAAACTCCCTTCGTGGTCTTGCTCTCGCCCTCGTTGTCGCCGTCCAGGTGGCACTGGTCCCCGACAACGCGAAAGCTGATTCCCGCTTCCAGAAATGGATCGCGGATTTTTACCAGACTGCCGCTCAGAGTGGCATCAGTAAGGCAACCTATCAAAAGGCCTTTTCCGGGGTGAGCGAGCCCGATCCGACCGTGCTCGAAAAGGCGGCCTACCAGCCGGAATTCACCTCGAAGATCTGGGACTATGTCGATTCCCGCGTCAACCCCTATACGGTCAAGATCGGCCGCGAGATGGCCGCCAAGCACGCAAGAACGCTCGCTGCGATCGAGCAGCGCTTCGGCGTCGACAAGACCATACTGCTGGCTATCTGGTCGATGGAATCGAATTACGGCGCAGTTCTCGACAAGGACGACCGGCTGCATTACGTGCCGCGCGCCCTGGCAACGCTTGCCTATGCCGATCCGAGCCGCGCCAAATTCGCCAAGAAACAGCTGGTCGCCGCGCTGAAGATCCTGCAGAACGGCGATGTGCCGGCACGCGAGATGACCGGCTCCTGGGCCGGCGCCATGGGCCACACCCAGTTCATTCCGACAAGCTACCTGCTTTATGCCATCGATGCCGACGGCAACGGCCATCGCGATATCTGGAACTCGATCCCCGACGCGCTGGCGACCTCGGCCAATCTCCTGATGAAGAACGGCTGGGACACCGGCAAGACCTGGGGCTACGAGGTCGTCGTTCCCGCAGCGGCTGCCAAGCAGACCGGCAGGACCCATACGTTGGCCCAATGGGCGGCACTCGGCCTGACACGCCCGAACGGCAAGGCCTTCCGCGAGAGCGCCACCAAAGCCGTCTTAAAGATGCCCGCCGGGCCCAGTGGCCCGGGTTTCCTGATGACCGCCAACTTCTTCACCATCAAGAACTACAATGCCTCGGACAGCTACGCGCTTGCCGTCGGCCTGTTGGCCGACCAGATCGCCGGCTACGGCGGCATGCAGCAGCGTTGGCCGCGCCCGAACGGCGCACTCGACATCACCGAGAAATTCGAGCTGCAGACGCGTCTGAAGACGCTCGGCTATTACAGTGGCGAGGTCGACGGCAATTTCGGCTCGGGTTCGAAGGCGGCGATATCAGCCGTGCAATCGCGCATCGGCATGCAGCCGGACGGCGAGCCTTCGCTGCCGCTTCTGAACGCACTGCGCCGCTAGATCGGGATGATCCCGGCCGGACCGGCCAGAAATCTCAATCCGCATTTGAATCAAGGAAGTAGGGCATGATATCGCCCGAAACCCCACACACTTTTCGGCATGATGCTCTACAACAGGCAGAACCGTGACCTAGATAGTAGTGGGAGTGGACGCTGGCCTGCCCTGCGTGCAAGATGCCGGCAGATGCGGAACTGCCCATGACGAAGAAAACTGATCGGACCCGTAAAATCCGTTGGCTCGTGCTCGCCTTGGCGGCGGCGTCGCTATGCCTTGGCGTGCCTGCGCCGGTGCATGTCGCCGAAGCCCAGGAGCAGCGCTATCAGCGCCGGTCGATCTTCGATTTCTTCCTTGGCCGGCGCTATCTCGACGACGGCCCGCAGGCCCCTGACGTTCAGCAGCCGAGACGCCAGCAGCGCAAACGCCCGCCGGCGCAGAAAGCCATTGTCAATACCCGCACCGCACCGCCGGTCCGCGCTCCCGTACAGGAGGAGGAGCCGGCCGTACAAAAGCTCGGCGACGCCCGAAAGATCCTGATCGTCGGCGATTTCCTGGCCAGCGGCCTCGGCGACGGCCTCACCGCCGCCTTCGAGACCTCGCCGGGTGTCGTCGTCGAAGCCCGCGGCAACGTCTCATCGGGTCTTGTCCGCGACGACTATTACGACTGGCCGGAACAGCTGCCGAAGATGATCGACGAGCTGAAGCCGGCAATGGTCGTCGTCATGATCGGCGCTAACGACCGCCAGCAGATGGTGACCGACACCGCCAAGGAAAAATTCCGAACCGATGGCTGGTTCACCGAATACCGTCACCGCGTGCTTTCCTTCGGCAAGGAGGTCACCGACCGCAAGATCCCCCTGTTATGGGTCGGTCTTCCCGCCTTCGAATCCGATTCGATGACGGCCGATGCCGTCCAGATGAACCAGCTCTACCGCAACCAGGTCGAAAGCATCGGCGGTGAATTCGTCGATATCTGGGATGGTTTCGTCGACGAAAACGGCAACTTCATCGTCACCGGTTCGGATGTGAACGGCCAGCAGGTGCGCCTGCGCACCTCCGATGGCATCAACCTGACCCAGGCCGGCCGGCGCAAGCTCGCCTTCTATGTGGAAAAACCGGCGCGGCGTCTTCTCGGCACGCAGGCAAGCCCCGATCTGGTCCGCCTCGACTCCAGCAATCTGCCCGGCCTCGGCCTTCCCACCAATCCGGTCGAACATACCGTGCCGATCAGCCTCTCCGATCCCAATCTCGACGGCGGCGCCGAGCTTCTCGGCGCCAGGCCGCCGCCTGTGGCTTTGACGCGGTCGCCGCGCGACCTGCTGGTCGAGCAGGGCGAAATGACGCCAGCACCTCCCGGCCGCGTCGATGACTACCGCCTGCCTGTGGCAAAGGCGCCGGCCGAAGTCTCGGTCAAGTGAAAAGGCCGCGCGAGGTGGCCGGCTCCTTCTGAGCCCGCGTCCGGCGGAAAATCTCGCTTCCCGGCATTGCCTGGGGCTTTGCGGCGCACGGCCTCCGCGTCAAGCGGTCGCACTACAGCGCGGCGCACCATGAAAAAACTCCGCCGGAGGGGCGGAGTTCGTGTGTTCGGAAAGGTGTGCGGCTGACGCTCAGTTCGGCAGGACGGTCGAGCCCATCAGTTCCTCGTCGATGGCGCGCGCCGCCTGGCGGCCTTCACGGATCGCCCAGACCACCAGCGATTGGCCGCGGCGCACGTCGCCCGCCGTCCAGAACTTGTCGACCGAAGTCTTGTAGTTGCGGTCGTTGGCGACGACGTTGGTCGAGCCGCGCTTGTCGGTGTTGAGCGTCAGCTTGCCCTCGAGTTCCTTCAGCACGCTGCCGGTGAACGGCCCGCGGAAACCGATGGCGATGAAGGCGAGATCGGCCCGGATGACGAATTCCGTGCCTGGAACCGGCCGACGGCGCTCGTCGACCTCACAGCACTTGACGCCGGTCAGCACGCCGTCTTCGCCGACGAATTCAAGAGTGGCCACCTGGAATTCACGCACGGCGCCCTCGGCCTGCGAGGAAGAGGTGCGCATCTTCGTCGCCCAGAAAGGCCAGACGGCAAGCTTGTCTTCCTTCTCCGGCGGCTGCGGCCGGATGTCGAGCTGGGTGACCTTGACGGCGCCCTGGCGGAACGCCGTGCCGACGCAGTCAGAAGCCGTATCGCCACCGCCGACGACGACGATATGCTTGGCGCCGGCAAGGATCGGGTCCGACGGCCAGCCGACGCTATCGATGTTCTCGCGCCCGACGCGGCGGTTCTGCTGCACCAGATAGGGCATCGCATCATGCACGCCCGCAAGGTCGGTGCCCGGAATGCCCGCCTCGCGCGGCGTCTCGGAGCCGCCGCAGTAAAGCACGGCGTCGTGATCGATGAGCAGTTGCTCGACCTTGACGTCG
This sequence comes from Rhizobium acaciae, assembly GCF_025941625.1. Lineage (NCBI taxonomy): Bacteria > Pseudomonadati > Pseudomonadota > Alphaproteobacteria > Hyphomicrobiales > Rhizobiaceae > Rhizobium > Rhizobium acaciae. The sequence continues at coordinate 191,971 of NZ_JAPCZO010000003.1, read as the reverse complement.
ACGCCGACATTGACGCCGCAATGGAAGGTGACGCCCTCGCCCTTCATCTGCTCGACGCGGCGGTCGATGAAGTTCTTCTCCATCTTGAAATCGGGGATGCCGTAACGCAGCAGTCCGCCCGGCTTGGTCTCGCGCTCGTAGAGATGCACCTCGTGGCCGGCGCGGCCGAGCTGCTGGGCGGCCGCCATGCCGGCAGGGCCGGAGCCGATGACGGCGACCTTCTTGCCGGTATGGACCGTGGCCGGCTGCGGCCGGATGAAGCCGAGCTCATAGGCCTTGTCGGCGATCGCCTGTTCGACCGTCTTGATGGCGACCGGCGCATCCTCGAGGTTCAACGTGCAGGCTTCCTCGCAGGGCGCCGGGCAGACGCGACCGGTGAACTCGGGGAAGTTGTTGGTCGAATGCAGGTTCTGGATCGCCGCTTCCCAGTTGTTGTTGTAGACGAGGTCGTTCCAATCGGGGATCTGGTTGTGAACAGGGCAGCCGGTCGGGCCGTGGCAATAGGGGATGCCACAGTCCATGCAGCGCGCGGCCTGCTTCTGCACTTCCGGGTCCGACATCGGGATCGTGAACTCGCGGAAATGGCGGATACGATCCGACGCCGGCTGGTACTTCGCCACCTGCCGGTCGATTTCCAGAAACCCTGTTACCTTACCCATATTTTCGTCCCTTACCCTCATGACCGCCTCACCGCAGCCAATCTGTCTATCGTCAGTCCCGGTACCCGGGGCAAGTTGCTTGTCTTGACCGTCATTGGACCATATCCCCTGAAAGACATCCGGGCGATCTGGACAGCTTTCGCCGTCGGCGTGATCGTCACGGGTCATCGAGATATTTTCGTCACCCGTCACCTGCAGTCAGCAGATGACGGATGTCCGGTGCAATTCATTCCGCGGCGATGCCCATCCGGCTGCGCTCCATTTCCTCGAGCGCACGACGGTATTCGACCGGCATGACCTTGCGGAATTTCGGGCGGTAGTCGGCCCAGTTGTCGAGGATCTCAGTGGCGCGGGCCGAGCCCGTATAATGCAGATGGTTGGAGATCAGCTGGTAAAGGCGCTCCTCGTCATGGCGCGTCATGTCGCCGGAGACGTCGACGCGTCCCTTGTGCATGAGATCCCCGCCGTGATGATGCAGCTTCTCCAGCATGTCGTCCTCCTCGGGCACCGGCTCGAGCTCGACCATCGCCATGTTGCAGCGGCTGGCGAAATCGCCGGTTTCATCGAGCACGTAGGCGACACCACCGGACATGCCGGCCGCGAAGTTGCGGCCGGTGGCGCCGAGCACGACGACGACGCCGCCGGTCATGTATTCGCAGCCATGGTCGCCGACACCCTCGACGATGGCGATCGCGCCCGAATTGCGCACGGCGAAACGTTCGCCCGCCACACCACGGAAGTAGCATTCGCCCTCGGTCGCACCATAAAGCACGGTGTTGCCGACGATGATCGAGTCCTCGGCCACGATCCTCGAATTCTCCGGCGGCCTGATGATGATCTTGCCACCCGAAAGGCCCTTGCCGACATAGTCGTTGCCGTCGCCGATCAGGTTGAAGGTGACGCCGCGCGCCAGGAAGGCGCCGAAGCTCTGCCCCGCCGTGCCGCGAAGCGTCACGTTGATCGTGTCTTCCTTCAGCCCGCGGTGGCGGAAGCGCTTGGCGACCTCGCCGGAAAGCATCGCTCCCACCGAACGGTCGACGTTCTTGATGCCGACCTCGAAGGCAACAGGCGTCTTGGCGGTCAGTGCCGGCTGCGCCTGCTCGATCAGCACGCGGTCGAGAATGTCGTCGATCGGGTGCTTCTGTCGGCTCGTCCAGAAGGTCTCTTCCTTGGGAGCGTCGACCTTGTGGAAGATGCGGCTGAAGTCGAGGCCCTTCGCCTTCCAGTGGTTCAGCATCTCGTCCTTCTCCAGCAGCTCCGAGGCGCCGATGATCTGGTCAAGCCGGGTGAAGCCCAGCGAGGCGAGGATTTCGCGCACTTCGTTGGCGACGAAGAAGAAGTAGTTGATGACGTGCTCCGGCGCGCCCTTGAAGCGCTTGCGCAGCACCGGATCCTGGGTCGCCACGCCCACCGGACAGGTGTTGAGATGGCACTTGCGCATCATGATGCAGCCGGCGGCAATCAGCGGCGCGGTGGCAAAGCCGAACTCGTCGGCTCCCAGCAGCGCCCCGATGATGACGTCGCGGCCGGTCTTCAGGCCGCCGTCCACCTGCAGGGCGACGCGCGAACGCAAGCCGTTCAGCACCAGCGTCTGCTGGGTCTCGGCAAGGCCGATTTCCCAGGGGCTGCCGGCATGTTTGAGCGAGGTCAGCGGCGACGCACCGGTGCCGCCGTCGAAGCCGGCGACCGTGATATGGTCGGCGCGCGCCTTGGCGACGCCGGCAGCGACCGTGCCGACGCCGACTTCCGAGACCAGCTTGACCGAAACATCGGCAGTCGGGTTGACGTTCTTCAGATCGTAGATCAGCTGTGCCAGATCTTCGATCGAATAGATATCGTGGTGCGGCGGCGGCGAAATCAGGCCGACGCCCGGTGTCGAGTGGCGGGTCTTGGCAACCGTCGCGTCAACCTTGTGACCCGGCAGCTGGCCGCCTTCGCCAGGCTTGGCGCCTTGCGCCACCTTGATCTGCAGCACGTCGGCATTGACGAGATATTCGGTGGTGACGCCGAAGCGGCCCGAGGCGATCTGCTTGATCGCCGAACGTTCCGGGTTCATCGAACCATTGGCCAGCGGTATATAGCGGTCGGATTCTTCGCCGCCCTCGCCGGTGTTCGACTTGCCGCCGATTCGGTTCATGGCGATTGCCAGCGTCGTATGCGCCTCCCTGGAAATCGAGCCGAAGGACATCGCCCCCGTCGAGAAACGCTTGACGATATCGGCCGCCGGCTCGACCTCGTCGATCGATACCGGCTTGCGGCCGAGCGCCTCCGCGCTCTTCATCTTGAACAGACCGCGGATCGTGTTCATACGCAGCGCCGAATTGTTGACCATATCGGCGAATTCGCGGTAGCGGTCCTCGGCATTGCCGCGCACGGCATGCTGGAGGGCCGCAACCGCATCCGGCGTCCAGGCATGGCTTTCGCCGCGCATGCGGTAGGCATATTCGCCACCGATGTCGAGCGTCGTGGCAAGAAGCGGATCGGTGCCGAAGGCCGCGTTATGACGGGCGACGGTTTCCGCGGCGATCGCCTCTAAGCCGACGCCTTCGATCATCGTCGCGGTGCCGAAGAAATACTTGTCGATCAGTTCCGACTGCAGGCCGATCGCATCGAAGATCTGCGCGCCGCAATAGGACTGGTAGGTCGAAATGCCCATCTTCGACATGACCTTGAGGATGCCTTTGCCGACCGCCTTGATGTAGCGGTAGACGATTTCGGAAGCATCCACTTCCTTCGGGAATTCGCCCTTGGCATGCATGTCGAGCAGCGTGTCGAAGGCGAGATAGGGGTTGATCGCCTCGGCGCCGTAGCCGGCGAGCAGGCAGAAATGATGGACTTCGCGCGGTTCTCCGGTCTCGACGACGAGACCGACCGAGGTGCGCAGCCCCTTGCGGATCAGATGGTGATGCACGGCAGCTGTGGCAAGCAAAGCAGGAATCGCGATCCGGTCCGGCCCGATCTGGCGGTCGGAGAGCACGATGATGTTGTAGCCGCCCTTGACGGCCGCTTCCGCGCGCTCGCAGAGCCGGTCGAGCATTTCGGGCATGCCTTCGGCACCACGCTCGATATCATAGGTGAAATCGAGCGTCTTGGTGTCGAAACGGTCCTCCGTATGACCGATCGAGCGGATCTTTTCGAGATCGCCATTGGTCAGGATCGGCTGACGCACCTCGAGCCGCTTGGCGTTCGCCGCCCCCTCATGGTCGAGAATGTTCGGCCGCGGCCCGATGAAGGAAACCAGGCTCATGACCAGTTCCTCTCGGATCGGGTCGATCGGCGGGTTGGTCACTTGCGCGAAGTTCTGCTTGAAATAGGTGTAGAGCAGCTTCGGCTTTTCCGACATCGCCGAGATCGGCGTATCCGTGCCCATCGAGCCGATCGCCTCCTGGCCGGTCGTCGCCATCGGCGACATCAGGATGCGTGTATCCTCGAGCGTGTAGCCGAAGGCCTGCTGGCGGTCGAGCAGCGACACGTCGCGGCGCAGAGCCCGCGGCTCCACCGGTTTCAGGTCCTCGAGGATGAGCTGGGTGCGGTTGAGCCAGCTGCGATAGGGATGCGCCGTCGCCAGCTGCGACTTCACCTCATCGTCGGAGATGATGCGGCCTTCTTCCATATCGATCAGCAGCATCTTGCCCGGCTGCAGGCGCCACTTCTGGATGATCTTCTCCTCCGGAACCGGCAGCACACCGGCTTCGGACGCCATGATGACGCGGTCGTCATCGGTAACCAGGTAGCGCGCCGGCCGCAGGCCGTTGCGGTCGAGCGTCGCGCCAATCTGCTTGCCGTCGGTGAAGGCGACGGCAGCCGGCCCGTCCCAGGGCTCCATCAGCGCCGCATGATATTCGTAGAACGCCTTGCGTTCGGCGGCCATCGACTGGTTGCCGGCCCAGGCTTCCGGGATCAGCATCATCACGGCATGCGCCAGCGAATAACCGCCGCGCACCAGGAATTCGAGCGCATTGTCGAAGCAGGCCGTGTCCGACTGCCCCTCGTAAGAGATCGGCCAGAGCTTGGAGATGTCCTCGCCGAATAGCGGCGAGGAGACCGACGCCTGGCGGGCCGCCATCCAGTTGACGTTGCCGCGCAGCGTGTTGATCTCGCCGTTATGAGCGACCATACGGTAGGGATGCGCGAGCTTCCATGACGGGAAGGTGTTGGTCGAGAAGCGCTGGTGCACCAGGGCGACCGCGCTTTCGAAACGCGGATCCGACAGATCCTTGTAATAGACACCGACCTGATAGGCCAGGAACATACCCTTGTAGACCACCGTCGCCGACGACAGCGACACCGGATAGAAATTGCTCTCCTCGCCGTCGAACTCGTCATAGATGCGGTTGGAGATTACCTTGCGCAGCGTGAACAGCCGGCGCTCGAACTCGTCGTTGTTTTCGGCATCCTCGCCGGCGCCGATGAAGACCTGCACATGATGCGGCTCGGTTGCGGCAATGGCCGGCGCCTTGGAGAGCGAGGAATTGTCGACCGGCACGTCGCGGAAGCCGATGAAGACCTGACCTTCCTCGGTGATGACGTCCTTGATCACCTTCTTGAAGTGCTCGATCTGCTTTTCATCACGCGGCATGAAGATATGGCCAACACCATATTCGCCGACCGGCGGCAGGGTGATGCCCTGCTCGGCCATCTCCTCGCGGAAGAAACGGTCAGGGATCTGCACCAGGATGCCGGCGCCGTCACCCATCAGCGGATCGGCGCCGACGGCGCCGCGATGCGTCAGGTTTTCGAGGATGAACAGGCCATCCTTGACGATCTGGTGCGACTTCTGGCCCTTCATATGCGCGACAAAGCCGACGCCGCAGGCATCATGTTCGTTGCGCGGATCGTAGAGGCCCTGTTTCTTCGGCAGGCCGGAGGCGAATTTGGACATATTGGCCGTCGCGCGCAGCTCTGCAGCAGCAAACCGGTCAACTTCCATGGATGGCGTCTTCGTCATCATCTTTCCTCCTGTCGAAGCCCGCGGGGCCGCGGGCGGCTTTTCGTCCCGCGCCGCAACCCGAAGATAGGTTCGGCGCATGACAGCGCTGTTGCATTGTGAAGATCGGCCGCAGACATCTGCTTTTGAAGGAAAGCAAACCGTCGCGTTCCGCGCCTGCCATTCGCCTCCGCGCGCCGCCCCTTGAGGCTTGACGCTCGGAAGAACTATAGCGTGAAAGCCGGTCTGTTCCAGGGCTTTCGGCGCCTCTTCGGTTATAAAGGCCAAAATAGGACAGCAACACTGTCCTAATTCATCAGTTCTATGCCAGAAAGCACTCGGCTCTGCAAGAGCGCTGCGTCAAAAAACGTCAATTTGCGACGGAAGATTGCCTGGGCAGCTGTGCTGACGAAAGAAAATTACGTTGAGCCGTATTATTTTGTTTATTGATTGCGTAGTTCAATTTCCGTGATGTGTCGCGGGCGACAACCTTGATCCTGCGAAGCTTTGGCGTAATGTCCGCTGCGGACTTTGCCAACCCCTTCCTTTCTCACGGTTTCCCCCATGTTCTTTGCTTCCGATAACTGGGCCGGCGCCCACAAATCCATTGCCGAACGCCTGCTGACGGAATCGACCGGCTTTGCCGCCGCCTATGGCGCCGGCGATCTCGACAGGAAGGTCGAGGCCCGTTTTTCCGAGATCTTCGAGCGTGAGGTTTCGATCTTCTTCGTCGCCACCGGCACGGCCGCCAACTCGCTGTCGCTGGCAAGCGTCCAGCGGCCCGGCGGCATCACCTTCTGCCATTCGGAGGCCCATGTGATCGAGGATGAATGCGGCGCGCCTGAATTTTTTTCCGGCGCCGCCCGTCTCGTTGCCATTGACGGCGAAGCCGGCAAGATCGACCCGGCGAAGCTTTCGGCGAAGATCGCAAGCTTTCCCGAGGACGCCGTCCATCACGGCCGCGCCAGAGCGGTGACCATCACCCAGGCGACAGAGATCGGCACCGTCTATTCCTTGCCGGAGATCGGCGAGATCGCCGCCATATCAAGGAAGCGCAATCTGCCGCTCCACATGGACGGCGCCCGCTTCGCCAACGCGCTCGTCGCACTCGGCGCCACCCCGGCCGAAATGACCTGGAAGCGCGGCGTCGACATGCTGTCCTTCGGCGGCACCAAGAACGGCTGCTGGTGCGCCGAAGCGATCGTCTTCTTCAATCCGGATCAGGCCCGGGAAATGCCCTTCATCCGCAAGCGCGCCGCCCAGCTCTTCTCCAAGTCGCGTTTCATCGCCGCCCAGTTCGATGCCTATTTCGAAGACGGCCTCTGGCTCGATCTCGCCCGCCATTCGAACGGCATGGCCGACCTGCTGCGCGCCGGTATCGGCACCAGCAACTCGGCTCGCCTGGCCTGGCCGACGGCGTCCAATGAAGTCTTTGCCGTCGTCGGCAAAAGCGCCGCAAAAATTGCGGAGGAAAAGGGCGCGAAATTTTACGCATGGCCGGTCCCGGCGGCAACGCCCGAACTCGTTTCCGAAAGCGAAACCCTGATCCGCCTCGTCACCAGCTTCGCGACCACCGAAGCGGATGTCGATGGCTTCTTGAAGTGCCTGGCCGCCTGATCGCCTGCTGGAAAGGCTTGCCGACCCGGCAGGCCTTTCGGTGACGGGCAAGGACTCACGCCGACCTCAGTCCCCTCACCTTTTGCAGAATATCCTCCGACAGCGCCGAGACCAGCGCCTGATCCGCTCCCTTACGCGGCACCAGCACGAATTCCACGTCCTCCAGCACCGGAAGTTTTCCGACCGCAATCTCCTTCAGGCCGGACGGCGCCATGCTGCGCGGCTGCACCAGCACGCCCATCCCGGCCCGCGCCGCCGCCGTCAGCCCGCTCAGGCTGCCGCAGGTGCAGACGATCCGCCACGGCACCCCGTTTCGTCCGAGTGCTTCGAGCGCGATCACCCGTGTGACGCTCGGCGGCGGAAAGGCGATCAGCGGCAAAGGGCCGGAAGCAAGCACACGCTCGGGATCGCGCGCCAGCCAGACGAGCGGCTCGCGATAGACGAGTTTTCCGCGCGCATCGCCGAGCCGGCGCTTGGCGAGCACCAGATCGATCTCACCATTGTCCTGCATCTCGTAAAGGACGCCGGACAGCGCCACTGTCAGTTCGAGGTCGACCGAAGGGTGCGAACGAACGAAATCCTCGAGCACCGCCGGCAGCTGGCTGGTGACGAAATCCTCCGACACACCGAGCCGCAGACTGCCGCGCAGGCTGTTGTTCTTAAACAACGACTGTACCTGCCCCTCGATCGAAAGCATGGCGCGCGCATGTGACAACAGCGCCTCGCCATCGCCGGTCAGCATCACCTTATGCGTGTCGCGCGCCAGCAGCCTGCGCCCGAGCGCTGTCTCCAGCCGCTGAATGTGCTGGCTGACTGTCGACTGCCCGAGGCCCAGCCTTTCTGCAGCGAGCGTGAAACTGCCCATCTGTTCGACAGCGACGAAACTGCGCAATTGCGAAAGGTCCAGCATGATCCAGCTTTTCGATAACTGTTATTCCTTGCATCCTGGATCATAATGCACGACAGAACAATGACTGTTTTATCAAGCCGCGAGACCGCCATGCGCCGCTTTCTGCCCGATACATTCACCATCCTGCTCGTCTGCACCGTCATCCTTGCCTCATTGCTGCCGGCGCGCGGCACATTTGCGGATTATTTCGGCATCGCCACCGATCTCGCCATCGCGCTGCTGTTTTTCCTGCATGGCGCCCGCCTGTCGCGCGACGTCGTCATATCAGGCCTGCTGCACTGGCGCCTGCATATCGTCATCCTCCTGACGACCTTCGGCATCTTCCCGCTGCTCGGCATGGCACTCGGGCTGATCCCCGACACGATCCTGCCGCAGCCGCTTTATCTCGGCATCCTCTTCCTCTGCGTGCTGCCGTCGACGGTGCAGTCGTCGATCGCCTTCACCTCGATGGCCGGCGGCAACGTACCGGCCGCCATCTGCTCAGCCTCGGCGTCCAACATCTTCGGCATGTTCCTGACGCCACTGCTCGTCGGCCTGCTGTTTTCCGTCGGCGGCCATGGCGGCTTCTCTTTCGACGCACTAGAGCAGATCCTGCTGCAGCTGCTTGCCCCCTTCATCATCGGCCAGGTTCTGCAGCCCTGGATCGGCGACTGGATCCGCGCCAAGAAGAAAATCCTGATGCCTGTCGACCGCGGCTCGATCCTGATGGTCGTCTATCTCGCTTTCAGCACGGCGGTGGTCGAGGGCCTGTGGCACACCTTCTCGATCGCCGATATCGCCGTCGTCATCGTCGCCGATATGGTTCTGCTGGCAATTGTCCTGGTGCTGACGATGTTCGGCAGCCGGTGGCTGGGCTTCAACAAGGCCGACGAGATCACCATCACCTTCTGCGGCTCGAAGAAGAGCCTCGCAAGCGGCGTGCCGATGGCGAACGTCATCTTCGCCGGCCAGTCGATCGGCGCGATCGTGCTGCCGCTGATGCTGTTCCACCAGATCCAGCTGATGGTCTGCGCCGTCATTGCCCAGAAATACGCCGCCGCCGCGGCCCGACGCGCAACGGAAAAAGACATGAGAGAGGCCGGCAGCCCGGCCTGAGCAACAATAAAAACGGCGCCCCGATGGAGCGCCGTTCGTTTTATCCGCTAAGGATGTAATTAGCCGTTGATGATCTGCGCTTCGATGGCCTTCGGAGCCTCGACCGGTTCTGCGGCAATCGTAATCTTGCGGGGCTTCATGGCCTCGGGAATATTGCGCAGAAGGTCGATGTGCAGCAGGCCGTTCTTCAGCGAAGCGGCGGTCACCTCGACATGGTCGGCAAGCTGGAAGCGGCGCTCGAAGGCGCGCTTGGCAATGCCGCGGTAGAGGAATTCGCCGCTTTCGGCAGGTTCCTCGCTCTTTTCACCCTTCACGGACAGCACATGAGCATGGGCTTCGATCGAAAGTTCAGTCTCGTCGAAACCAGCAACCGCCATGGTGATGCGATAGGTGTTTTCACCGGTACGCTCGATATTATAGGGCGGATAGGTCTGCGCCTGCTCCGGCTGAGCAAGGCTGTCGAGCATGGTGAAGAGCCGGTCGAAACCGACGGTCGAACGATAGAGGGGAGAGAAGTCTACGTGACGCATGATGTCCTCCTGTGGAAGCGACGTGTTGCGATGAAATGCCCCTGAGACCCCATATTTGGCGGCCTTGGGACGGTTGCGCAGGCCCTGTTCGGCACCCGCAGAAAGGAGATGGTGATGGGATTCGAGGAGTTCAAGACCTTTCTGGAATCGCCTTGATCGGCCCGTGAACCCCGCATGAACGGTCGGTTCGGAACGCGTTCAGGCGCATTCGCCTAGAAATTTCGGCGTCGGGTGAATCTGGTCCCGATGGCTGAAGTGCATCGTCCCTTCTTCTTCAGTCTCAACTTCGGCCGGCCGCGAGCACCCTCATGCTCCCGCCGGCCCTTTTCCCCCACCGCTTTCCAAGCCGGATGCCATGCGCTATCCCTGATGCGAAGCAGTCAGCAGCGGCGCATTGGCAAAGTCATGGATCAGGTTCTCTATTCGACGCCCGATAATCCCGCCCCGGAAAACCGCACGGAGGGGTTCTTCGAAACCCATGACGGCCACCAGCTGCGTTACGCCGTCTTCCGCTCGAGTGGCCAGATTGCCAAGGGCACCGTCGTCATCCTGCACGGCCGAAACGAATATATCGAGAAATATTTCGAAACCATCCGCGACCTCACGGCCAAAGGCCTCTGGGTCGCGACCTTCGATATGCGTGGCCAGGGCGGTTCGCCGCGGCTCCTGAAGAGCCGCAACCACGGCCACATCCGCCGCTTCGTCGATTACGAGCGTGATCTCGATACCTTCCTGGAAAAGGTAGTGCTGCCGGATACCCGCCTGCCCTTCTATCTGCTGGCGCATTCCACCGGCGGCCTGATCGCACTGTCGGCCGCCCCCTATCTCACCACCCGTATCGATCGCATGGTGCTGTCGGCGCCCTTCATCGGCCTGACCGGCCAGTCGGCCTCGCCCCGCGTCATCCGCGCTCTCGCCGGCACGCTGAACGCCGTCGGCCTCGGCTTCCTGCCGCTGACCTCGAAACTGAAGGAGCCGGATTTCCGCGACAATCCGCTGACCTCGGACGAACACCGCTTCGAGCGCAATGTCGCGATGATGAAGGCCTATCCGGAATTGACACTCGGGCCACCCACAGCCCGCTGGCTGACCGAGGCCTTTCGCACGATGGACCGGGTTACCTCGCCCTACCATCTCTTCTCGATCACCATCCCGACCGTCATCATTGCCCCGACGCGTGACGGTGTCGTGCCCTACACGGCGCAGGAGCGGCTCTCGCGTTATTTCCGCGCCGGTCAGCTGGTGCCGATCAACGGCGCCCGCCACGAGATCTTCCAGGAACGGGATATCTACCGCGCCGCCGCCCTCGCCGCCTTCCATGCCTTCATTCCCGGCAGCGATGCCGAAGAAAACCAGGACGTCGCCGCCCTCGGCACGTGAGCCGGATCGGCTTTGCCGACCGGGGGATCAGCGCTGCTGACCCTGGGATCAGCGCTGCAGGATGGCGATTGCCTGTTCGTAGACTGCCCGGCTGCCGGCAGCGATGATCGAGCCGCCGTTTTCCGGCCGTCCGCCGTCCCAGGTGGTGATGATGCCGCCCGCCCCCTCGATGACGGGAATGATGCCGCCGACGTCATAGGGCTTCAGGCTGTTTTCGACGACGAGATCGATATGGCCGGCGGCAAGCAGCGCATAGGCATAGCAGTCGCAGCCGTAGCGGAAGAGCCGCACCTGACTCTCGATCTCGCGGTATTTCTCCATCTCCTCGCCAGCAAAGAGATGCGGCGACGTGGTGAACAGGATGGCGTTCGAAAACGCATCGCACTGGCGCGTTGCCAGACGCCGCTCGCCCTCCGGCCCGGTATAGATCGAGCCGTTCTGGTCGGCAAAATAACGCTCGCCGGTAAAGGGTTGCTCGATCATGCCCATGATCGCCCTGCCGTCTTTCTGCAGGCCGATCAGCGTTCCCCACACCGGCACACCCGATATGAAAGCGCGCGTGCCGTCGATCGGATCGATCACCCAGACATATTCGCGGTCGAGCCCGACATCGCCATGTTCCTCGCCGAGAATGCCGTGGCCGGGGAAATTCTCCTCGATCAGCGCCCGGATGGCGAGTTCGGCGGCCCGGTCGCCCTCCGTCACCGGATCGAAACCGGAGGAAAGCTTGTTCGTGACATCGAGGCCGGAGCGGAAGCGCGGCAGCGTCTCGGCTCGGGCGGCCTCCGCCAGGCGGTTGAAGAACGAACGGTCAGGAAACATGATGGATCCGTTTGGCTGGCGGGAATGGCGCTTTCATAGCGAAAAGCAACGGAAATGCAAACGCAGCAGGCAATTTGGCTCTAACGCATGTCGCGCAAAAGTGTGCTGCGGTTTTGCGATAACGACATGCGTAAACGCCAATTGCCCAAAGATATCGCAGCGCAATATATTGCTTGACATTTGTGCAATGCAATAGTAGCGTCTTCATACAGTCTTCTGACTGTAAATACCCTCCTTGGGTGTTTCCTCCCTAGACTTAGCCGCGCTCACAAGCGCGGTTTTTTTTGGCCGGGAAGACGAAGGCCGGACGTCAGCGAGATCGAAAAGAGATCTATTCGGCGGCCAGCGCCCGATCTCCGGCAAATTTCTCGACATATTCCGCCATCTGCTGCATGAAGTCCGTGACGGCATCAGCCACTGCAGCGAAATCCTCGCGTTTCTCCAGCGTCAGCTCATCGACGTAGATCGCCCGGTTAACCTCGATCTGCAGCGCATGCAGGCCGCGCGAAGGGCGGCCGTAATGTTCGGTGATGAAGCCGCCGGCATAGGGTTTGTTGCGGATCGCAGCAAAACCCATTTCCTCGAGAATGGCGATGGCCGCGCGCGAAAGCTCGGCCGAAGCGCTGGTTCCGTAGCGATCACCGATGATGAAATCAGGTCGCGCAGTGCTGCCGGCAACGCGTACATTGCCGGGCATCGAGTGGCAGTCGATCAGCACGCCGAAGCCGAACTGCACATGTGTTCGCGCAATCAGCCGGCGCAGCGCCGCATGATAAGGCTTATAGACCGCTTCGACACGGTCGAGCCCCTCCTGCACCGGCAGGCGCCGCGCATAGATCTCCATATTCTCGGCGACGATGCGCGGAATGGTGCCGAGCCCGCCGGCGACCCTGAGCGAATTGACATTGGCATAGGGCGGCAGCAACCCGTCGAACATCCGCGGATCGAGCTCGTAAGGCTCGCGATTGACGTCGAGATAAGCGCGCGGGAAGTTGGCTGCCAGCAGCGGCGCGCCGAGTGCGACGGCCGAGCCGAAGAGCTCGTCGACATAGTGATCCTCGGAACGGCGGATGGCGATGCCCTCGAGCCTGGACTGGGCGATAAATTCCGGTGGATAAATGCGGCCGCTATGGGGGGAGTTGTAGACGAAGGGAATGGTCTGCGACACGGGCTCATGGACCTCAAAAAGCTCGTATTCGCGTATTTCCGGCACTTTCGGCCCTCTTTACCATGTCATGAACTGACTGCTTGGCCCATGTTGCCAGTTGCCCGGCCGCAAGTCCATACTATGTAGAAGGGACGGCGGTCACGCACAGGCAATTCACCGGTTGTTTACCGGGTAAAGACTAGTGTAAACGGCTGGCAGCCCACCAAAAACCTATGGATCGCGGTCTGGATTGATGACTCAGAAGATACTTCTCGCCGAAGACGACAACGACATGCGCCGCTTCCTGGTGAAGGCGCTCGAAAAGGCCGGCTATAAGGTCCTTTCCTATGACAATGGCGCCAGCGCCTATGACCGGCTGCGCGAGGAACCGTTTTCCCTGCTGCTGACCGATATCGTCATGCCGGAGATGGACGGCATCGAGCTGGCGCGCCGCGCCACCGAGCTCGACCCCGACCTGAAGGTAATGTTCATCACCGGTTTTGCCGCGGTGGCGCTGAACCCTGATTCGAAGGCGCCGAAGGATGCCAAGGTCCTTTCCAAGCCTTTTCACCTGCGCGATCTCGTCGACGAGGTTAACAAGATGCTTGCCGCGTAAGGCTTGCCGGGCGGCGCGTCACAAAACTGAAAAAGCCTATTGACGGCTCCGAAGGTTTTGTGATCTATGCGCCGCCATCGGATGGGCGTGTAGCTCAGCGGGAGAGCACTACGTTGACATCGTAGGGGTCACAGGTTCAATCCCTGTCACGCCCACCATCCGATCTCCCTGACATCGTTGGTAAACCCCGCCTTGGGGAATATCTGTTCCCAGAGCCTGGCACGCGCTCCAGATCCGGCACCTTGCGGAGCGAGGGCTAGCACGTGATTGGTCCGCGACCATGATCCGGGCAGGATTTTGATGGCGGTGGGATAGCCCCACACGTGGGAAATAGGGGCGCATGACGCAAAGGACGCGGACACGGAAAGCGATATCCATAATCCTCGGCGCCCTGGTTGGGGCTGGCCTCCTCGGTTTCGGTTATATGCAGTTTCATGTCGTCCAACCCATTAGCATCAAGTTTTGGCTGATTCCGATCACCGTATTCGCGGCCGGGGCAGCAATCCTCTGGGACGACTCCAAAAGTTCCTAACGTCCTATTCGACACCCGTTCGACGCCGGGTAAGACCAAAATAAGTCACAGAATCGCGCCATTGCCTAACTATCCAGCGCATGGCCGATTCGCCGTCGCAGACAGATGGGGTTGAGATAGAGAATGAGACTTTTCGTACCGGCAGCCGCCGCCCTTTTTTCCGCCGCCTTCGCTGTGCCGGCCTCTGCCGCGCCGGCCGCACCCGCTGAGACATTTCCCGGTGCGCCTGGCGTCATCACGCTTTCCGGCAAATGCGCCAAGCTTGTTGTCGCCAAATTCGACGCCACCAAGGGCTGCAAGAACGAGCTTGCCAGCGTCACGCTGGCCAATGGCGTGGTGACCTTCATCTTCACCTCGGATGGCAAGGCGCTCGGCTTCCAGGGCGACGGCAGCGGCATCAAGCCTGCCTCCAACGGCAATGCCCGCCTGCCGCTCAGCCTCGTCACCACGGGCGTCGGCAACAAGATGACCGGAGAGGTCAAGGTCGCCGGCTTCTGCACCTTCGGCAATCCCTATGCCGGCAAGCCGATCGCGATCGAATGCACCGCCGAAAGCAAGGACTCCTCCTTCACCGGCAGCTTCCGCACCGGCGGCAAGCTGGTGAAGAAGGGTAAGTAGCCGCTCTCAGGCGCACCAGGCGCTGCCGGCGGCCCCTGGCTTGCGTGCCAGGCCCTCATTGATCAGCTGCGCGCCGAAAGAGCGGCCGTCGCGCGAGACGACGCGCGGCGCGCCGGAGGGCTCGGCCTTACCCGCCGCATTCATGGTGAAGGGTCCGGCGTTCAGAAGCGCCAGCAGCCGTGACTTGGCGGCAAAGGCCACCCGGCGCTCGCCGTCACAGCGCGCTTGGTCGACCACCGGGCTTGCCATGTCGGCAATCACGATCTTCTCGCCCTTGTACCAGAAGACGCCACCGTCACCGACGCAATTGATATGGGCGCCCTGCCCGCAATAGCCGAAGGCGACTGTCCCGGTTTGCGAAACGGCAGCGGAAGCCGGCGGCTGCACTGCCTTTATCGGCTGGATCATCGGCGTCGGGATCGCGGCCGGCGGCAGCGGCTGCGGCTGCGGCACTGGGACTTTCGGCGTGGGTGCGGCAAGCGCCACCTGCTTCGGCGGCGCGTCCTTCCTGACTGCAGGCCTCGGCTCCGCCGTGTCCCGTGTGATCGGCGTCGATTGCCTTGCAAGCATCGGCTGGATGCTCTTCCAATGGTCGTGGGCGACGATGCCGCCGATCGCAGCAATGCCGATCACCGCCCAGGGCAGCAATCCGCCACCGCTGCTGCGCGCCTTGGTCTTTCCTCTCGCCGGCGCCTTGCGGCGGCCGCGTGTCGCTGTCTTGGCCATCTGTCCGATTCCCGTGAGGCCGGGATTATCGCTGCCCAATCCTTTCCGAAAGGTTGGCGCGGCGACAGGATGATGCCTGGTTCGCCAAACTTTCCCCCCAATGACATGAACACGCCGGCGCGCACCGGGAAGGCCAACGACACCGCCGAAACGCAAGCGGGGAAAAAGCTGAACAAATTCCGCGCTCAGACGTTAGCCAGCGAAAAACTCCATCTTTCTGGGGGAAAAATCCATGGATCTTATTATCGCCGACCTAATACCGGAGTCGCGTATCCACTATCCCGTCATTTTCGCCCGCCTTTTCGGCGCCATCGTCTTCGGCGGGTTGATCGGTTTCGAGCGTGAGGCCCGCGACCGCCCGGCAGGCTTCCGCACCCATATTCTGATCAGTCTTGCCGCTGCCCTCTTCGCCATCATCTCGATCGAGGCAGTGCACATGCCGGGTTTCACCGACGAGCAGGTGCGCATCGATCCGCTGCGCGTCATAGAAGCCGTCACCGCCGGCGTCGCCTTTCTTGCCGCCGGCATGATCGTCTTTGCAAGAGGTCGGGTGCACGGGCTGACGACGGGCGCCGGCATGTGGCTCTCCGGCGCGATCGGGCTCGCCATGGGCTTCGGCTATTGGCCGATCGCTTTCTTCACGACGATCGTCGCCATCTGCGTACTCTTCGCCTTCGGTAAACTCGAACAACGGTTTGGCTTTAATTCCGGACAGCGTGTCGATCGCGATGAACACAAATAGAAAAATAGAGCGCCCGGCATCATGCCGGGCGCTTGTGTCAGCGTGATTGTCTGTTGGTCATTCGGAGCGTGTTGCCGAAGGCTCGCTTTTCCCAACCGATGCCGTGCCGCCGACGGAGGAGAGCGGCTTCTGGCGTTTGCCGATATCGATACGCTCGTCCGCCGCCTCGCGTATGGCCTGCCATTCATTTTCGTGCCGGATGAAGATCTCGCGGGGCACAAAGTTGATCGTCATATGTTTCTCACCCTGTTTCAAACCTACCGTCAGCGCCGGAGGCTTCCGGAATACCCGTTATTTCTTGGTCTCTGCATTCCCTGACGTTTTAACGTCGGGGCCCTTGATGTCGGGGCCACCCTTGGAAAGATCGGCGCCGGTAACATGGGCCGGCACGTGAATGTCGTGGTAGACGCCGGGCGTCAGTGTCAGGTCGACATGATGCGGCGGCAGCACCTGCGCCTTCTGCATGCGGTTCGGCTTCGCCCGCTTCATGCGGTCGGACGCCTCCGTGCGTTTATCGGGGAGATGGGTCGAAGTGTGCATCATCGGCCTCCTTTTTTAAGCTCAACCAAGGCCTAACGGGCGGGCTTCAGGATGGTTCCAAAAAAATCACCCAATCGCAGTGTGACGACCGACCTTGACTGGCCCGCGAAGTTCATTACCTAGTGCCTATCCCGCAGCCTTCCAGACATCGGCTGACGGGGAACTTTGGTGCCGGGCCCCTCTGGCGAGAGTTTTTACGGCGCTCTCGTGATGTCGGTACCGCCTGCAGCTTAGCCGGCGGATTTTTCATCGATGAACAAGCTCACCATGCCTGACCCGCGTGCCCGTTGTGGCGTGCCGCGTTTTTCCACGATATCCACCCTCTTCAACACGATTTGCGGCCGCGAGGTGCGGCCATGAATCAACCCGTGACCCAATCCTCGCTCAGCTATTTCCGCTGGGCTTTCATCGTCACTGCCCTCGGCCTCGTTCTCGGCGCGGTGCTCGGCTGGCAGACGACCGGTACGGTCGGCGGCATGGCGACCGTCTTCTTCATCTGCACGGTGCTTGCGGTGCTGGAGATCTCGCTCTCCTTCGATAATGCCATCGTCAACGCCAACAAGCTGAAGGAGATGACGCCGGTCTGGCAGCAGCGCTTCCTCACCTGGGGCATCATCATTGCCGTCTTCGGCATGCGCATCGTCTTCCCGCTGGCAATCGTCGCGATCGCGGCACAGATCGGCCCCTGGGATGCTCTGGTGCTTGCCGCACGCGAGCCGGCCGAATATGCCCGCATCATGAACGACGCGCATCTGCCGATCGCAGCCTTCGGCGGCACCTTCCTGATGATGGTCGGCCTCAACTACTTCTTTGACTACAAGAAGGAAGTCCACTGGCTTCCCGGCCTGGAAAGGGTGATGGCGCGTTCGGCCGCCATCAAGGGTATCGAAATCGCCGTCGTGCTGGCGCTGATGCTGGTTTTCTCCTGGCTGATCGGCGGCGAGGAATCCACCGTCTTCGTCAATTGCGCCATCTACGGCCTGCTCACCTTCCTCGCGGTCGAGGTGGTCGGCGGGCTGCTCGATGCATCGCAAAAGACGATGAGTGCGGCCGCCAAGGGCGGTCTTGGCGCCTTCATCTATCTGGAGGTGCTGGATGCAAGCTTTTCGTTCGACGGCGTCATCGGCGCCTTCGCGCTGACGCAGAACCTCTTCGTCATCGCGATCGGCCTTGGCATCGGCGCCATGTACGTGCGCTCGATGACGATCATGCTGGTAGAGAAGGGAACGCTTGCCGAATACCGCTATCTCGAGCATGGCGCCTTCTACGCCATCCTGATCCTCTCGGTGATCATGTATGCGCAGACCCTGGTGCATATCCCCGAGGTTATCACCGGGCTCGGCGGCGCGGCCTTGATCGGCCTGTCCCTCTGGTCGTCCATCCGCCACAACAGGCGCGAAAGGGTGGAGGATCATGGCGCCCGGCAGGAGGAACTTCACGCCTGACGATGCAAGAAGCCGCAGTGGACGACGCCCTTGCAGCTAAAAATAAAGCCCGCGACCATCCGGTTGCGGGCTAATTCATTCATGCATGACTTGGAGGTCTTAGCGGGAGACCTGACCGAAGGAGGCCGGGTCGATACCGAGTGTGGTGAGGTCGTTGGCGCGTGGGCGGCGACCGGCTTCGACAGCAGCGCTGACGGCGTTTGCAGCACCAAGGACGGCGAATGCGCGGCCGAAGAAGCCAGTACGGACTGAATTGCGAAGTGCGGACATTGTCCTTTTCCTCTTGCTCTATGATTGACCACTCATAGATGGCATCGCGCATAGACCACCACAATGCTCAGAAAATCACCTCAGCCATGCAAAAACAGGAGGCCGGCGCATGTCTCCATGGCCGACCTCGAGGGAGGGGGTGGGTGGTCTTTTTATTCTTAGAGCGCCATGCGTCCTTACGGACGCGCAAAGGGCGCTCTAACACTTTGAAATCTACGCATCGTGCTTTCCGAAAAGCGATTCCGATTTTCGGGCCGATGCGCTAGTCTTCGTTTGCCGCCAGTTGCGAGAGCACCTGTCCCTTGCCACGCAGCCGCAGGATCAGCGGGATGAGGAAGGCGGCGGCTGCAACGATCAGCAGGCCTGCCGCGATCGGCGACATCACCAGCGTCGTGACGTCGCCCTGGCTGATTGCCAGCGCCCGGCGCAGCTGCTGTTCGGCAAGCGGCCCGAGGATCAGCCCGACCACGGTAGGCGCGATCGGATAGCCGAAGAGCCGCATCACATAGCCGAGCAGACCGAAGGCGAGCAGCATGCCGAGCTCGAACACCGACGGATTGGCGCCGATCGTCCCGAGCGTCGCAAACAGCAGGATGCCGGCATAGAGCCACGGCTTCGGAACGGTCAGCAGCCGCACCCAGAGCCCGATCATCGGCAGGTTCAGCACCAGGAGCATCGCATTGGCAATGAGCAGGCTGGCGATCAGGCCCCAGACGAGCTGCGGATTGGTGGCAAACAGCAGCGGCCCCGGCTGCAGCCCGTATTGCTGGAAGCCGGCAAGCATGATCGCCGCCGTCGCCGTCGTCGGCAGGCCGAGCGTCAGAAGCGGCACCAGCGTACCGGCGGCCGATGCGTTGTTCGCCGCCTCGGGACCGGCCACGCCTTCGATCGCACCATGGCCGAACTCTTCCGGGTTTTTCGCCAGCCGCTTTTCGGTGGCATAGGAGAGGAAGGTGCCGATTTCGGCGCCGCCAGCCGGCATCGCGCCGATCGGGAAACCGATCAGCGTGCCGCGCAGCCACGGCTTCCACGAGCGTGACCAGTCCTGCGCGTTCATCCAGAGCGAACCCTTGACCGCCTCGACCTTCTCCGCGATCCGGTTGCCTTGCGCCGCGATGTAGAGCGTCTCGCCGATCGCAAACATCGCCACCGCCAAGGTCGTTACCTCGATACCGTCGAGCAGATCGGGAATGCCGAAGGAAAGCCTGGCCTGCCCTGTCTGCTGGTCGATGCCGACCATGGCAAGCGCGAAACCGATGAACAGCGAGGTCAGGCCCCGCAAGGCGGAGTCGCCGAAGGCCGATGAAACGGTGACGAAGGCAAGCACCATCAGCGCGAAATACTCGCGCGGCCCGAAGACCAGCGCCAGCTTGACGATGTAAGGCGCGATGAAGGCAAGCCCGAGCGTGGCGATCAGCCCGGCGACGAAGGAGCCGATCGCCGCTGTCGCCAGCGCCGGTCCACCGCGCCCGGCGCGCGCCATCTTGTTGCCCTCGAGTGCGGTGACGATCGAGGCGCTTTCACCCGGCGTGTTGAGCAGGATCGAGGTCGTCGAACCGCCATACATGCCGCCGTAATAGATGCCGGCGAACATGATCAGCGAGCCGCCCGGATCGAGCTTGTAGGTGACGGGCAACAGCAGCGCCACGGTGAGAGCCGGGCCGATGCCGGGAAGCACGCCGACGGCGGTGCCGAGCGTGACGCCGACCATCGCATAAACCAGGTTCATCGGCTGCATCGCAACCAGGATACCCTGCCATAGGAATTCGAATGTGCTCATCTTGGTGTCCCAAGCGGCATTCCCGGCCGTGCGTTTCGCAACCGGGCGCCGCGCAAAATCAAAAGAGCTGACAGCGCGTCCCGCGCGGTCAGAAGAACAGATGTTCGAGCGGGCCGGCCGGCAGTGTCAGCTGCAGCAGCTGCGAGAAGATCGCCCAGACGACGAAGCTGAGGACGATGCCCAGCGGCAGCGAGATCCAGAGCTTGCGTTTGCCGAAGCCGCGTGCCGTCAGCGCGAAGAGGATGCCGGTCGCGATCGAGAAGCCGGCGACGCGCAGGAGCAGCATCTGGCCGGCAAGACCGGCGACGATCCAGATGACGGGTGCGACTTCCTGCCGGTCACGTTCGGGAAAATCGCCGCGCCAGGCTTCGAAGGCGGTCCAGATCCCGAGACAGAAGAGGCCGAACGCCACCACTTGAGGCACTGTCGCCGGACCGATGCGGTCGTACTGCGCAATCGCTTTCAGATGCAAGGCATCCCAGGCCATCACGCCGGCGACAGCGAAGAGGAAAACGGCAATAATGAACGCCGCCCAATCAGGGCGGCGCTCGGTTGCCGAGGAGGTGTTATCCTCGCTCATTGAACAAGTCCGATGTCTTTGAGAATGCTCTCAGTGGCCGAGATATCCTTTTCGAGCTGCGCCTTGAAGGCATCGCCGGACAGATAGGTGTCGGCCCAGCCCTTGGTCTTCAGCGTTTCCTGCCAGGTGGCGGAGCTGTGCAGCTTCTCGAAATCGGCGGTGACGCTTGCCACCTGCTCTGCCGACAGGCCGGGGGCAGCGGCGACCATGCGCCAGTTCTGGATGGTGACGTCGGTGCCGGCTTCCTTCAGTGTCGGGGCATCGACACCATCGATACGCTTGTCGCTGGAGACGGCGAGAAGACGGAGTGTGCCGGACTTTACCTGCGATTCGAACTCGCTATAGCTCGAGACGCCGGCCGTGACCTGGCCGCCGAGAATAGCGGCGAGCGCTTCACCGCCGCCGGAGAAGGCGACATAGTTGATCTTGGTCGGATCGACGCCGGAAGCCTTGGCGATCAGGCCGACGGCGATATGGTCGGTGCCGCCGGCAGAGCCGCCGCCCCAGGAAACCGCGCCCGGATCCTTCTTCAGCGCCGCGACCAGATCGGCCATGGTCTTGATCTCCGACGCGGCAGGAACGACGACGGCTTCATATTCGCCGGTCAGACGGGCGATCGGCGTGACGTCCTTGAGCGTGACCGGCGACTTGTTGGTGAGGATCGCGCCGACCATGACATAGCCGCCAACGATCAGCGAATTCGGGTTGCCGGCAGCCTGGCTGCTGAATTGCGCAAGGCCGATGGTGCCGCCGGCGCCCGGAACATTCTGGACCTGGACGTTGCCGGAGATCTTCTCCTGCTGCAGCGCGGTCTGCAGCGAACGGGCGGTCTGGTCCCAGCCGCCGCCGGGAGCGGCGGGCGCGATGATGGTGTAATCGGCCGCATAGGCCGGCAGCGCGATGGTCGCTGCAAGAAGGGTTGCGATGAACGTATGCTTCACGATGTGTCCTCCGTCGGCGGCTGAGCAAACCGCCTGTTGTTCTCTGGGAATCGGGAGGAATGGCCGGCCAGCGGACGCAAGCGTCCTGAATGACGAGCGGAATACCTCCCAAGGCTTCAACTCTCCGCCTCCACGGAGAAGAAGTAGCCAAAGCGACCACAACAACCTGTCATTTAGCTGACATCGGCGAGATATCCAGGAGGACGGGACACTTTTTTGCCGTAATTGGCAGGTGCCGGCTGGGACCAGCTTTCGCCTGCCGTCAGGCAAGTACATTATCTACACTGGACGTCCGTTTATATTTGCCGGATATTTTAGGCTGGAGGCAATCCAATGGCGAATGGCGGTTACAACCATTTTTGTCCGGTTTCCAAAGCGTGCGAGCTGCTTGAGCCGCGATGGACGCTGCTCATTCTCTGCGAGATGTGGTCCGGTTCAACCCGCTTCAATGAGATCCGGCGAGGCGTGCCGGGAATGTCGCCGACCCTGATGGTTAAGCGCCTGAGGGAAATGGAAGCGAACGGATTGATCGTCCGGTCGCAAAACGATGCGACGGGCGATATAGCCTATAGGCCGACCGACATGGCCAAGGAGCTGGAGCCGATCGTCCACGCGCTTGGAAAATGGGCGCACAGGAACGTCGACGCCGACGTCACGCTGGAAAAGCTCGATGCCCGCATATTGATGTGGAACATGCGCCGCAAGATCGATGCGAGCGCCCTTCCTTCCCGCAGGCGCAGCGTCATCAGGTTCAGCTACCCCGAACTGCCGAGAGACGAGAGAAATTACTGGCTGCTGGCAAAACCCGGTATGCCGGTCGACCTGTGTCTCAGTGACCCCGGCTATGACGTAGACCTTTTCGTGACGGCGGAGCTCAAGGCCATGACATCGGCATGGATTGGCCTGTCGAGCCTGGAAACGGAAATCGCCCATGACAAGATTTCCCTGATCGGCGACACGACCCTCGCCGCCAGCATGGAAAACTGGATGGTCAGGAGTTCCTACGCGATCGCCTGAGGCGCCATGGTTGCGCCTGCCAGTCTATATTCTGTATCGGGATTGCTACACTTCCTACACTAGCCCGAATTGCCAGGTCGCGGCACCATCGAACCATGAGCGAACCAGCGGCAACGCTGATTGGCGGGCTGGCCGCTTTGCAGAACCGAACGAGAGCAACAAAACCCGGCGGACGTTACGGCGGATTGCCTGCGTTTGCCGACAAGCCCAGGAGAGAAACCATGCAGACCACCCTCAGCATGTCGCGAGAACCCGCGCTATCCCAAAATACCGACCTTGCCGCCCTGAAGTCGCGCCAGCAGACCGCATGGGCCTCGGGCGATTATGCCGTTATCGGCGTGCGACTGCAGATCGTCGGCGAAAGCCTCTGCGAGGCGCTGGACCTGCGCGGCGGCGAGAAAGTCCTGGATGTGGCGGCCGGGAACGGCAACGCCACGCTTGCCGCTGCGCGGCGCTGGGCCGAGGTGACATCGACGGATTACGTCCCCGAGCTTCTGGAGCGCGGCCGCGAACGGGCGATCGCCGAAGGCATGCCGGTAAACTTCCAGATGGCCGATGCAGAGGCGCTACCGTTCGAAAACGGAGTTTTCGATGCCGTCATTTCTACATTCGGCGTGATGTTTACCCCCGATCAGGACACTGCGGCGAAGGAGATGCTGCGGGTCTGCAGATCAGGCGGGAGGATCGGCATGGCGAACTGGACGCCGAACGGCTTCATCGGCCAGGTGTTCAAGACGATTGGCCAGCACATTCCACCCATGCCCGGCGTGAAATCTCCTGCACTTTGGGGCACGACCGCCAGGCTCGAAGAGATGTTCGCAAGCAGCGGACGGATCGCCGTCACGCCGAAAATCTTCAATTTCCGCTACCGCTCCCCCGCCCATTGGCTGGAAATTTTCCGCACTTGGTACGGCCCTGTGCACAAGGCGTTCGAGGCCTTGCCCCAGCCGGGCAAGGCGGCGCTGGAACGTGATTTCCTAACGCTGATCGAGCGCTTCAACCAGGCCGAGGACGGCACGATGGTGGTGCCCGCCGAATATCTCGAAGTGGTAGTGACGAAGCATTAACACGGCTGCCGGGCTCGATCTGGCGGGATCATCGGCCCGGCCTCCGCCTTCACTGCGTCCGCAGAACTTCGTTCCAGTGCGCGATCAGCCGCGCCCGTTTCACCTGGTCGAGATAGACCATGAGCCCGGGGCTGACCGGCACCGGCCGCAATTGGGCGCCGAGCAGTTCCTGCAGCGTATTGGCGGTATTCTCCCCCGCGACCTCGGGGCTGACGGCCGGGATCTGCAGCTCGCGCGCCATGATCGTCTGCCCTTCCCTCGACATGAAGAAGGTGAGGTAACGCCGACCGAGCTCCGGCTCGGCGGCGGCCTGCGGCACCAGCCCGATCCGCGACATCACCACGGTATAATCCTTCGGCAGCACGATGCCGACATCGGGATAGCGCGAGGCCCAGTCGGCCGCATAGGAACCGAGAATATTGTAGCCGAGCACGAAGCGCCCGTCGGCAACGCGTTCGAGGATCGCCGAACTCGTCGAATAGAGCTTGACGCCGGCAGCCCCCATCGCCCCGATCACCGACCAGATGTCGCCGAACTGCTCCTGGTCGCGCGCCATGAAAAGAAAACCGACGCCGGAACGCTCGATGTCGTAGGTGCCGATCCGCCCATAGACCTCGTTGCCCTTGCGCTTCAGATAGTCGACGAATTCGGCCCGCGAACTCGGCACCGGCTCATGCGCAAAGCTCGGCTTGTGATAGACGAACACCGCCGGCTCGAAGGTGAGCGCATAGGCGGTGTTGCGCCAGTTCGCCCATTTCGGCCATGCAGTACTCATCGGCAGGTTGCTGACCTGTGCATATCCGTCGTTGGAAAGTTTCACCTGCAGGTCCATCGCCGAGGAGAAGGCGAAATCCGCCGTCTTCTTGCCGGCATCGGTCTCCCGGACGATCCGGTCGTAAATGTCGCCGGTCAGCATATCCTCATATTTGACCGCGACATCGGGATTGGCGTCCTGGAAACCCCGGATCATCGGCTGCGCCAGCGGCTCGTCGAGCGAGGAATAGACCGTCAGCACTGGCGCATCGGCATTGCCCGACTTCGCCGGATAGAAGGCTTGATCGGCTAGCGCAAAGCCCGGCAAGAACGCCAGCAGCAAGATGAAAACTCTCCTCATGCCGCAACAATGCCTGAGCGCGCCCAGAGGAGCAAGGGCGCCGGACTAGGCAGCGACCCACTCCACCAGCGCATTTTGCGCATGCAACAGAAAGGCCTTGGCGACGCGGCTTTGGCAGAGCGGATGCGCCATCGCCTCTGCCGTCACCTCCTGGCCGCGCCGAACCGGCGGGCACGGCAGAAAGATCGCATCCTCCCGCAAACGATCGAGCACATCGGCCCCGATCCGGTAGCCGGCGAGCGCGTCCGAGGCGGCATCGCCCGGCCATGAATCGGTGATGACGACGTCGGCATTCGATAGCTCGCCCATATCGGTGCTCACGCGGAAGCGTCCATTGAGCAACGCGGCGTCGCTGATTTGCCAGCGTTCGGGATAGACCTGAACCACCTCGATCGGCAATGCGATCGACGCTTCGGCCCAGGAGCGGAGGATATTTGCGTCCGCCGCCACACCAACGACCTTCAACCCGTCGATCGAACCGCGCCGGCTGTTGATATAGGCAAGGTCGCCGAGTGTCTCGCAGGGATGGTTGGAGCGTGTCCGCGCATTGATGACAGGCACCGGCGAGGCTGCCGCCACCGACTTCAATGTCGCAAACTCCCTGGTGCGGATCACCAGCATGTCGAACCAGTTGCCGAGATAACCCGAGAGATCGCCGGTTTCCTCCCTGGCATTGAAGCCGATCGGCACATGCACGCAGATACCGCCCATCGCCTGGATGCCGAGATCGAAGGCGGTAGTATTGCGCCAGCCGCCATCATCGACAATCAGCGCGACGCGTTTGCCCGCAAGGCTCTGCGGCATCGCACGCTCATCCCAGGCTTCGGCGAGCTCTCCGGCGCGAGCGACAATCGATCGAAGCCCGGCCTCCTGAATGTCATGAAACTCCAGAAAACTCCGGGCCGAACCTGTCATTCCAACCCTCGTTGCGCTTGAAACCGTCGCCACAATACCCTTCGCTGGCCTCACGGCAATCTCCCAAGCAACCGCGAATCACATTCCATACCGCGTTGGATAGCCTCGCGATTCGTCTTCCAAGCTATGCCCTGGGTCCGGCTCAAGCCTTAAATCGGTGGGCGATCGGTTTTATGATTGTCGATTCAGAAAGTGTCGACCAAAGCAGAACATTCCATTTTTCTCCTATGTGAATTGTCTTTTCATCACAAAGGATTAGGGATTGGCTCCGTCCTTCACCCGTTTAGAGTATTGATGAAGATCGACGACGTTATATGGTCGCGCTGCCGCGTTAAAAACGTCGAGACCGCCCGAATTTATTATTCGGGGGACGACTCTACGCGACAAAAACTCTATAAAAAGCTAGACTAAACTGGGAAGATCCATGGGAGGGGTCATGGAACGACGACTGAGCGCTATTCTTGCTGCAGACGTCGTCGGCTACAGCCGACTGATGGGCATTGATGAATCCGGCACGTTGCAGGCGCTGAACCGCCATCGCTGCGAGCTGGTCGACATTCGTATTTCAGACTACAAGGGCCGGATCGTCAAACTCACCGGCGACGGCATCCTTGCCGAATTCCAGAGCGTGGTGAATGCGGTCGCCTGCGCCGCCGAAATCCAGCGCAGCATGGCGGCCCGTAACGAGAACGTGCCCAAGGACGAGCGCGTCGAATTCCGCATCGGCATCAATCTCGGCGACGTCGTGGTCGAGAACGGCGACATATTCGGAGATGGGGTCAATCTCGCCGCCAGGCTCGAGCGGATCGCAGCGCCGGGCGGCATCGCCGTGTCGGCCTCGGTGCGCGACCAGGTCGGTTCGCGGCTCAATCTGGGCTTCGAATTCATCGGCGAACATATGCTGAAGAACATCAAGCAGCCCGTTCAGGTTTATACCGTCAGCTTGGCGCCGCCCTCCTCCGCCAGATTGGTGGCGCAGAACCGCAATACCTGCTTCATCGCCGTGCTGCCCTTCACCAATATGAGCGGCGATGCTGATCAGGATTATTTCTCCGACGGCATCACCGAAGACATCATCACCGATCTCTCCAAGATCTCCAGCCTGCACGTCGTGCCGCGCAACACCATTTTCACCTACAAGGGCATATCGGTGAAGGTGAAGCGGCTCGCTCAGGAGCTTGGCGTGCGCTACGTGCTCGAGGGAAGTGTGCGCATCGTCGGCAATCGCGTGCGCATTTCCGGCCAGTTGATCGACACCGCCAATGGCGACCATCTCTGGGCCGAGCGTTACGACCGCGACATGACCGACATCTTCGCCATCCAGGACGAGATCACCCATGCGATCGTCGGCCAGTTGAAGGTGCGCCTGCTGCCGGAAGAGAAGAAGGCGATCGCGACTGAGCCGACCGCCAATGTCGAGGCCTATACCTATTATCTCAGAGGCCGCCAGCTCTCCCATACCTGGACCAAATCTTATCTCCAGCTCGCAAGGCGTATGTTCTGCAAGGCGGTGGAGCTCGATCCGGATTATGCCCGCGCCTATGCCGGCATCGCCGATTGCGACGCGGCGATCCGTGACTGGGCGCCTGATGACGTGCCACTGAGGCGCATCCTCGAGATGAGCGCCCGCGCCCTGGCGCTTGATCCTGACCTTCCCGAGGCCCACGCCTCCCATGGTCTCGCTTTGCATCAGAGCGGCTATGACGACAGGGCGGCGGCAGCCTTCGAACGTGCCCTGGCGCTCGACCCGAACCTCTTCGAGGCGAATTTCCACTATGCCCGGTTCTTCTTCATGCACGGCAACTTCGCCGAATCCGTGCAATATTTCACCCGCGCCGCCGCAATCCGCCCTGATGATTACGTCTCGCCGATCCATCTGATGTCGGCCTACCGCTCGCTCGGCCGGGCGCTGGATACGGAAAACTGGGCGCGCCTCGGCCTGCTGCGCGCCGAACGCGCCCTGAACGTCAATCCGGAAAATTCGGGCCCCGCCCATCGCGGCGCGCTGGCGCTTGCCCATCTCGGCGACGCGGCAAGGGCACGCGACTGGGCGGCCCGCGCGATCGCCATCGATCCCGACGACATCGTCGCGCAGTATAATCTCGCCTGCGTCTACTCCGTCCTCGGCGACGTCGACCAGGCGATCGATCTGCTGGAGAAGCTGCTGCCGAACAGTTCCGTCTACCATATCAAATGGTTCGACAATGATTCCGATCTCGACAACATCCGCGACGATCTCCGCTTCCGGAAGCTGCTCACCGCCGCAATGATGCAGCGCGAACGGATCGAAAGGACCGGGAGCTGAGGTCGAACCTTTCCCCGACTGGCGCATCGGCCCGAAAATCGGAATCGATTTTCGGAAAGCACGATGCGTAGATTCAAAGTATTACAGCGTCCTTTGCGCGTCTGAAGGACGCGCGGCGCTGTAAGCTTGAAAATCGCTGTGACATCCCTGCTTCATCTCTGTAATCTCCCTTGAAAAACAGGGGAAACATCCGTGCGCATCCTGCTCACCGAAGACAATATCGCGCTGGCCGACGGCCTGTCGGCGATCTTGCGCGGCACGGGCCATGCCGTCGATGTCGTCCATGACGGGGCGTCTGCCAATGCGGTCATCGCAGCGGAAAATTTCGATCTGGTGATCCTCGACCTCAACCTGCCGGAGATGGACGGGCTCGACGTCCTGCGCGCCATGCGCGCCCGGCAGAACCAGGCGGCCGTCCTCATCCTGACCGCGCGCGGCACACCGGAAGAGCGGGTGAAGGGGCTCGATCTCGGCGCCGACGATTATCTGATCAAGCCCTTCGATATCGCCGAATTCGAGGCCCGCGTGCGCGTGCTGCTGCGCCGCCAGGCCGGGCTGCGCTCGGCGACGGTCGGCTTCGGCGGCATCTCCTTCGATCTCAATTCCCGCACCTTTTCATCAGGCGCCACGCCGCTCGATATTCCCGCCCGCGAGCTCGGCCTGCTCGAAATCCTCTTCATGCGGGCCGGCAAGGTCGTCGCAAAGGAGGCGATCATTCAATCGCTCACGGCCTTCGACGACGACATTTCCGCAAACGCCATCGAGCAATATGTCAGCCGCCTGCGTAAGCGCCTGTCGCCGCACGGCCTGACCGTCAAGACCGCCCGCGGCATCGGCTATTATCTCGACAAGCTGCCCGAGGCCTCATGAAAGCCGCCTATTCCCTCAGGCGCCGGCTGCTCTTCTGGTTGCTCGTCTCCACCGCCGTCATCGGCACGCTGGCCCTCGCCGATACCTATCGCGAGGCGGTCCAGACATCGAACATCGTCTCCGACCGCGTGCTCGCCGGCTCCGCGCTGGCGATCGCCGAGCGCGTCGTCGTCGCCGAGGACGGCACCCTGCAGGTCGATATCCCCTATGTCGCACTTGAGATGCTGACCTCGGCCGCGCAGGATCGCGTCTTCTACCGAGTCGACGGCCCGCCGGGCCAATTCATCACCGGCTACCAGGCCCTGCCGGTCCTCAAGAAGACGCCGGGCGATGCCGCCGCCTTCGCCGACGATAGCTTCCGCGGCGAACCGATCCGCATCGCCACACTCGAACGCTCCGCCTCGACGGGCATCCGCTCCGTGCCCTTCGTGGTGACGGTCGCCGAAACCACCATCGCCCGCCGGCAATTGGCGCAGGCGATCCTCGTCCGCTCCGCACTCCGTCTCGCCTTCATGATCGCCGGCGCGGCCGTCATCGTCTGGATCTCGGTCACGGTGGCGCTCCGCCCGCTCTACAAGCTCGGCGACGCCATCGGCGAACGCAGTCCCGATGACCTGCATCCGATCAAGCAGACCGTACCGAGCGAGGTCGAGCCGCTGGTCGATACGGTCAATTCCTTCATGGTCCGCCTGCAATCGGCGCTCGATGCGCTCCGCCATTTCACCGGCAATGCCAGCCATCAGTTGCGCACCCCGCTGGCGATCATCCGCACCCAGCTTGCCCTTTCCGCCCGTGCCGGCTCGCTTGATGAGGCGCAGGCGGCAGCACTGAAGGGCGACCAGGCGGTAGCGCATGCCGAACGCATCCTCGCCCAGCTTCTCCTGATGGCCAAGATCGATGCCGCCACCGCCAAGGAGGCGCTGACCGCTTCCGCCATCGATCTCGCCGCCATCGCCCAGGAAATCACCGGCGAGCAGATCCCGACGGCCGCCGTCGCCGGCATCGATCTCGGCTTCGAGGGCGAGAGCCCGGCGATGGTTCGCGCCGAGCCGCTGCTGATCGGCGAAATGCTGCGCAACCTTGCCGGCAATGCCATCGCCTATGCCGGCAAGGGGGCCGAGGTCACCGTCCGTATCATTGCCGCGTCAGAGACGATCCGCCTCGAAGTCGAGGACAACGGTCCCGGTATTCCGCCCGAGAAGCTGGAAGCAGTACGCCGGCGTTTTTCGCGCGGCAATGAGTCCGGTGCGCCCGGCGCCGGCCTCGGCCTGCCGATCGTCGAAGAAATCGCCAATCTTTTCAACGCCGACCTGACGCTGGAGCCGGGCGCGGATGGCAAAGGCCTGAAGGCGGCCGTCACCTTTGCCAAGGCGGCGTAACAGCCGTCGACCTTTCCGCCTTGCTTTCTTTCGCTGCATTGCACACACTGATTTCCGGGAACAGCAAGCCGCACGATGATGCGAGCCGGATAAAAAGAGAAATATGTCGATCAAAGCCAGCATCTATCATCTGACGCATTACACCTATGACAAGCCGGTCCGCCTCGGCCCACAGATCATCCGGCTGAAACCTGCCTCGCATTCGAAGACACGGGTGCTCAGCCACTCGCTGAAGGTCACGCCCTCCAACCATTTCGTCAACCTGCAGCAAGACCCTTATGGCAATTACCTTGCCCGCTATGTCTTTCCGGATCCGGTGACCGAGTTCAAGATCGAGGTCGATCTCGTCGCCGACATGACGGTCTACAATCCCTTCGACTTCTTCGTCGAGGAAGAGGCGACCAAGTGGCCCTTCGGATACCCTGAAACGATCCAGGAAGATCTGTCGATCTACATGACGCCGGAGCCGGCCGGTCCGCGCCTCAAGGCGCTGCTGCCGACGCTCGACTGGTCGCCCGACCAGCCGACAGTCGATATGATCGTCGGCCTGAATGCCCGCTTGCAGCGGCAGATCGGCTATGTCATCCGCATGGAAACCGGCGTGCAGACGCCGGAGGAGACGCTGGAAACCGCCAAGGGCTCCTGCCGCGACACCAGCTGGCTGCTCGTCCAGATCCTTCGCCATCTCGGCCTCGCCGCCCGCTTCGTCTCCGGCTACCTCATCCAACTGACGCCGGACCTGAAGGCGCTTGACGGTCCCTCCGGCACCGAAGTCGATTTCACCGACCTGCATGCCTGGGCTGAGGTCTACCTGCCCGGCGCCGGCTGGGTCGGCCTCGATCCGACTTCTGGCCTGCTGACCGGCGAAAGCCACATCCCGCTTGCCGCCACGCCGCATTATCGCAACGCCGCTCCGATTTCCGGCGGCTATTTCGGCGAGGCCGAAACCGAATTCGCCTTCGATATGAAGGTCTCGCGCGTCGCCGAGCACCCGCGCATCACCAAGCCCTTCTCCGATGAAAGCTGGGAGGAACTCAACGAACTCGGCGAGAAAGTCGATCGTATCCTCGAAGCCGAGGACGTGCATCTGACGATGGGCGGCGAACCGACCTTCGTTTCGATCGACGATTTCCAGTCCGAGGAGTGGAACACCGCCGCGGTCGGCCCGACCAAGCGCGAAAAGGCCGACCTCCTGATCCGCAAGCTGCACGAACGCTTCGCCCCCGGCGGTTTCCTGCATTACGGCCAGGGCAAATGGTATCCGGGCGAAAGCCTGCCGCGCTGGACCTTCTCGCTCTACTGGCGCCGTGACGGCAAGCCGGTCTGGCAGAACCTCGATCTGGTCGCCGCCGAAGGCAAGGATACCGGCGTCAAAGCCGAGGATGCCGAAAAGCTCCTGACGGCAATTGCAAAGGAGCTGGCGATCAAGCCCGATATGGTGCAGCCGGCCTATGAGGATCCCGCTGACTGGATCATCAAGGAAGGCAGCCTTCCCGAAAACGTCGACCCGGCGAATTCGAAGCTGAAGGATCCCGAGGAACGCAATCGCATCGCCCGCGTCTTCGCCCGCGGCCTCACGACCCCGACCGGTTATATCCTTCCGGTTCAGGCATGGAATGCCAAAGCAGCGCAAAGCCGAGTCTGGGTCAGCGAGAAATGGCGCACCCGCCGCGGCAAGATCTTCCTCGTCCCGGGCGACAGTCCGATCGGTTACCGTCTGCCGCTCGGCACACTGCCCTATGTTCCCCCGGCGCGTTACCCCTATATCCACCCGGCCGATCCGACGATTCCACGCGAACCGCTACCTGATGTCTTCGTACCGGCTGGCCGGGCCATGCCTGAAGCCTCTTTCCATGCCGACGAGAGCAATCGCGGCCGGGTCGAACAGACGCTCGGCGAGCTCCGCGGCGCTGTGCGCACCGCCATGTCGGTCGAGCCGCGCGACGGCAGGCTCTGCGTCTTCATGCCGCCGGTCGAGCGCATCGAGGATTATCTCGAGCTGATCGCCGCTGCCGAAAACGCCGCAGCCGAGCTTAAGCTTCCCGTCCATATCGAGGGTTACCCGCCGCCGCAGGACGAGCGCATCAACGTCATCCGTGTCGCCCCGGATCCCGGTGTCATCGAGGTCAACATTCATCCGGCCGCGAACTGGAAGGACTGCGTCGACATCACAACGGCGATCTACGAGGAGGCGCGCGCCACCCGGCTCGGTGCCGACAAGTTCATGATCGACGGTCGCCATACCGGCACCGGCGGCGGCAACCATGTCGTCGTAGGCGCGGCCAATCCGAACAACAGCCCCTTCCTGCGCCGTCCCGATCTCTTGAAGAGCATGATCCTCCACTGGCAGCGCCATCCCTCGCTCTCCTACCTCTTCTCCGGCATGTTCATCGGCCCCACCAGCCAGGCGCCGCGCATCGACGAGGCTCGTCACGACAGCCTCTACGAGCTGGAGATCGCCATGGCGCAGGTCGGCGCGCCCGGCCGTGGCCAGCAGCCGCTGCCCTGGCTCGTCGACCGCCTGTTCCGCAATCTTCTGACCGACGTCACCGGCAACACCCACCGCGCCGAGATCTGCATCGACAAGCTGTTCTCGCCGGACGGCCCGACCGGACGGCTCGGCCTCATCGAGTTCCGCGGCTTCGAGATGCCGCCGAATGCGCGCATGTCGCTTGCCCAGCAATTGCTGGTGCGCGCGCTGATCGCCCGCTTCTGGGTCAACCCGGTCGACGGCAAGTTCGTCCGCTGGGGCACGACCCTGCACGACCGTTTCATGCTGCCGCATTTCGTCTGGGCCGACTTCCTCGACGTGCTTGCCGACCTTCGCCAAAACGGCTTCGACGTTAGCCCGGAATGGTTCAAGGCCCAGCTCGAATTCCGCTTCCCCTTCTGCGGCGAAGTCGAATACGAGGGCTCGAAGCTGGAACTGCGCCAGGCGCTGGAGCCATGGCACGTCATGGGCGAGGAAGGCGCGCCGGGCGGCACCGCCCGCTACGTCGACAGCTCCGTCGAGCGCCTTCAGGTGCGGCTCGAAACCAGCAATACCGCGCGTTACACCGTCACCTGCAATGGCCGCACCCTGCCGCTAACGCCGACCGGCACCGCCGGCGTGTCGGTCGCCGGCGTCCGTTACAAGGCGTGGCAGCCGTCCTCCGGTCTGCATCCCGTTCTGCCGATCAACACACCTTTGACTTTCGACATTTATGATACATGGTCGAAGCGTTCGATCGGCGGCTGCATCTATCATGTTGCCCATCCGGGTGGCCGGACCTATGACACTTTCCCGGTCAACGGTAACGAGGCGGAAGCAAGACGACTCACCCGCTTCGAGCCGTGGGGGCATACGGCGGGCGGATACATTCCGCGCGTCGAGACGGGTTCGCCGGAATTCCCGCTGACGCTGGATCTGCGGCGGCCCGCCGGAATTTAAGGCCGAAGGTTAGGGCCGGGGGGTTAGGGTTTCAGTTTTGATGGGTAAGAGGCCGGCAGCGGAGCGCAGGGGAGAGGCAGAGGACCGCATCGGCAAGGGTGTGGCCTTCGACTATGCGCCGCTTCCTGGCACCGCTGACGAGATGGTCGACAACAAAGGCGCGGTCCGCCCGGTCTGGCAGCGTTTTCTCTCGCATCTTAGCGCAATGCCGGAAAAGGATCTCACTGAGCGTTTTGCCCGCGCCGACCGCTACCTGCGCGATGCCGGCGTCTTCTACCGCGCCTATGGCAGCAAGGGCACCGGCGAACGCGCCTGGCCGATTTCGCATATCCCGGTGCTGATCGACGAGCGCGAATGGAAGACGCTGTCGGCGGGCCTCGTCCAGCGCGCCGATCTGCTGGAGGCGATCGTTGCCGATATCTACGGCGACAACCGGCTGGTGGAGGAAGGGGTTCTGCCGCCGGCGCTGATGGCCGCCAATCCCGAATTCCAACGCCCGCTCGCCGGCATCCGGCCGGGCTCCGGGCATTATCTGCATTTCTGCGCCTTCGAGATCGGCCGCGGACCTGACGGCAACTGGTGGGTGCTGGCCGACAGGACGCAGGCGCCGTCAGGCGCCGGTTTCGCGCTGGAAAGCCGCGTCGCGACGACCCGGGCCTTCTCGGATATCTACGCCGAAACCCCGGTCCACCGCCTCGCCTCCTTCTTCGGCGCCTTCCGTGACGCACTTCAGGGCATGAAACATTCGGGCGACGACCGCATCGCCGTGCTGACGCCCGGCCCCGCCAACGAGACCTACTACGAGCACGCCTATATCGCCCGCTATCTCGGTCTCATGCTGCTCGAGGGCGAGGACCTGACCGTCGTCAAGGGCCGCGTCATGGTGCGCACCGTCGCCGGCCTGAAGCCGATCGGCGTGCTTTGGCGCCGTCTCGATTCGGCCTTTGCCGACCCGCTGGAGCTGAACCAGAATTCGCATATCGGCACGCCCGGCCTGGTGGAAGCACTGCGCGCCGAAAGCGTCACCATCGTCAATGCGCTCGGCACCGGCGTTCTCGAAACCCGGGCGCTTCTGGCCTTCATGCCGACTATCTGCCACCGTCTGCTGGGGGAGGATCTGCAACTGCCCTCGATCGCCACCTGGTGGTGCGGTCAGAAGGAAGAGCGCGAGCACGTCGCAAAGAACATCGAGAAGATGGTGATCGGCCCGGCCTATTCCCGGGCACCTTTCTTCGACGACAACGGCGAGTCCGTGCTCGGCTCGTCGCTGCGTGCGGCCGCCAAGGATTCCATCACCGACTGGCTGAGTTCGGACGGCCCGAAACTGGTCGGCCAGGAGGTCGTCACGCTGTCGACGACGCCCGCCTGGGTGGACGGCAAGCTCGTGCCGAGGCCGATGTCACTGCGCGTTTTCGCTGCCCGCACGGCAGACGGCTGGCAGATCATGCCCGGCGGTTTTGCCCGCATCGGCTCCGGCGCCGATGTCGCGGCGATCGCCATGCAGTCGGGCGGAGCGGCCGCCGACGTCTGGATCGTCAGCGACAAGCCGGTCGAGCGCCACACGCTGCTGCCGGCCGAGGGCAGCTTTACCCGCAACATGCCGGGCAGCCTGCCGAGCCGGGCAGCCGACAATCTGTTCTGGCTCGGCCGTTACATCGAACGTGCCGAAGGGGCGCTGCGCATCCTGCGCGCCTGGCATGCGCGTTACGCCGAAGCTGCCGATCCGAGCCAGCCGCTGCTCGCCGATGTCTCCGAGTACCTTACCGCCGTCGATATCGATACCGCCGAACCCGTGCCGGAAACACTGCTGCGCAACATCGACAGCGCCGTTTATTCGGCGAGCAACATCCGCGACCGTTTCTCGCCGGACGGCTGGCTGGCACTCAACGATCTCGCCAAGACTGCCCGCCGCTTCCACGTCACCGTCGCTGCCGGCGACGACGCCAGCCATGCGATGACCATCCTTCTGCGCAAGCTTGCGGGCTTCGCCGGCCTCGTGCACGAGAACATGTATCGCTTCACCGGCTGGCGCTTCCTCTCGCTCGGCCGCTATATCGAGCGCGGCCTGCACATGACGCGCCTCCTCGGCCATATGTCCGGCCCGGACGCGCCCGACGGCGCGCTCGACATGCTGCTCGAGATCGGCGACAGCGTCATGACCCACCGCCGCCGCTACAACGTCAACACGGCACGGCTGACCGTCACCGACCTCTTGGCGCTCGACCCCCTGAACCCCCGCTCGGTCCTCTTCCAGGTGAACGAGATCCACCACGAGGTCGAGCAACTGCCGAACGCCCTGATCAACGGCCAGATGTCGCCCTTCTACCGCGAGGCGATGCGGCTCCATTCCGGCCTGGCGGTGATGACGCCGGAGGGCATGGGGGTCGAGGTCTATCAACGGCTCGAACGCGAATTGGAGCAGCTTTCCGATCTGCTCGCCCAGACTTATCTCGGGTGACGGCGATGCTCTACGATCTCTCCCTCCATATGGGTTACATCTACGACGTGCCGGCCTCCGGCGCCCGCCACGTCATGCGCCTGATGCCGCTGTCGCTGACGCATCGACAGCGCCTGATCGCCGGCTCGATCACCATCTCGCCGACGCCGGACGAGCAGTCGCATTTCGTCGATTTCTTTCATCATCCCACCACCTCCTTCATGCTGCGCGCGCCGCACGAGACGCTCGACATTCGCATGCAAGCCCGCGTGCAGGTGGAAAGCCAGCCGATCGCCGCCGATTTCTCGCCGCTGCTTGCCGACCTACCGGAGGAGGTCGCCGGCATCTGGTCGCTAGCGCCGGATTCGCCGCACCATTTCCTTGGTGAAAGCCCGCGTCTGACCCAAGCCCGCGAGATCGCCGACTATGCGCGAAACTGCGCCATGCCTGATCTGACGGCGCTGCAGATCGCCCATGCGCTCTGTACCCGCATCAACAAGGATTTCACCTACGACCCCGACGCGACGACGGTGGACACGACACCGATCGAGGCGTTCAGATTGAAGCGCGGCGTCTGCCAGGATTTCACCCATGTGATGATCCTGGCGCTTAGAAGCCTCGGCATTCCGGCCGGCTACGTCTCCGGTTTCCTGCGCACCATCCCGCCGCCCGGCAAGGAACGGTTGGAAGGCGCGGACGCCATGCATGCCTGGGTCAGGGTCTGGTGCGGTGAGACGAATGGCTGGATCGAGCTCGACCCGACCAACGACATCCCCGCCGGCACGGACCACATCGTCGTCGCCTATGGCCGGGACTATTCCGACGTCGTTCCCGTCATCGGCGTATTGAAAAGCTATGGCGGCCAACGCGCCGTCCAGGCGGTCGACGTGATCCCGCTGAAATAATCCCAAAACTGGAAAAATCCGACGATTCGTTAAAATTCTATTGACGCCGTAAGGACGGCGGAAAGGAGGAGCGTGCGTATATCACCTCACAGGGCCTCCTACACGGGTGAACATGATGAGCACCTCCTTTTTGCACCCCTGCCTGCGTCGCATGTTCAGCGACCGTGGCGGCAATTTCGGCATAATGACAGCTATCCTGCTGCCCGTCCTGCTCGGCGCCGCCGGCTTGGCGATCGACTATTCGAACATGGCGCTGTCGAAGCGCGAACTGCAGGAAGCCACCGACTCGGCGGCTCTCGCGGCAGCGACCGCACTCGCCAGTGGGGCGGCTTCGACCAATGCTGACGCCGAGACCATAGCCAAAGATTTCGTAAGCGGACAGATGGCCAACTATGTCGACACCGACGCCATAAGCAGCATTAAGGCTGGAACAAGCGTCGACATCGACGTCAGCACGACGGCAACAAGCAAGAGCTATAAGGTTACCGTCGCCACCTCTTATGGGATCGCCGCCACGCCATTCATGAGCGTTCTTGGCTACAAGACGCTGAATATCGGCGCCTCGACTTCGACTTCGAGCGGCACGAGCGATACCAAGACCGCTCTCTCGATGGAACTGGTGCTCGACCAATCTGGTTCGATGGGCGAAAAGACGACCACCTGCGCGACTTATAGTGGTAAGAAGTGCAAAACCTACGTCACGAAGATTGACGCGCTCAAAAAGGCTGCCGATGCCCTCTTTGATGCATTGGACACCGCCGATCCGGATCACAGCCTCGTACGCACGGGTGCCTATTCTTACAATAACGGTCTCATTTATAAGGATTGGCAAAAGACCCAGATCAAAAGCATGAGCGGTATGGCCTGGGGTACGGCGACGACTGCAACTTATGTGAGCGGAATTACAGCAAGCGGGGGCACCGACGCCACCGAACCGATGAGACAGGCAACTCTTTCTATTGCCAAAGCCTCGGACGGCTCGGATGTTGAGACTCAAGCGCATGCTGCCAAAGGCAACACAATTGTATCTCGGTACATCATCCTGATGACCGACGGCGAAATGACCGGCAACACAGGCGAATGGCAAAGTTCGTTCGACCAGAACGTGCGCAACCAATGCGACGCAACCAAAACAGCCGGCATCAAGATCTTTACCGTCGCCTTCATGGCACCGGACAGGGGCAAGCAGTTGCTTGAGTACTGCGCTTCGCCGGGCGGAAACTATTATGAAGCCGAAACGATGGAGAAGCTGGTGGCGTCCTTTACCAGCATTGCAAAAGAGGCGACGAAGGCTATCACACTGCTGACCAACTGATTGCTCAGCCCAAAGTTCAACGTAGAAAAAGCCGCTCCGGAACAAACCGGAGCGGCTCTTCGTTGTGCTCGTTCGACGCATCAGATCGGGAAAAGCGATTGAAATCAACCCCCTCGCCCCGCGTGGATATGAAGGTTTCGCAAATTTTTTGTTTGTCCAAATCCTTTGTTGCAAGTGCTTAGTAACGATGCATAAACTGTCGGCGGCGCAAGCGACAAATTGATTGAATCAGGCATAACATCCTGAAACCAAATTAAAATTGGCGAGACCTGACGATGAACACTGTTTCCAAGCCGATCATCCCCTCCCCCGCCCCTCGCAGTTCAAGGCCGGAAATTCTCGCTGAAGAAATTATCGAACGTCTGACCTACCGCATCGGCAAGGATGCCAAGGTGGCAAAGCCGCATGACTGGCTGACGGCGACCATCCTGGTGGTGCGCGACCGCATCATCGACAAGTGGATGGCTTCCACCCGCGAGGTTTATGCGACCGGCGCCAAGCGCGTCTATTATCTTTCTCTCGAATTCCTGATCGGCCGCCTGATGCGCGACGCCATCTCGAACCTCGGCCTGATGGAGGAGGTGCGCGATGCGCTCGCCTCGCTCGGCGTCGACGTCAACGTCATTGCCGGCCTGGAGCCGGATGCCGCACTCGGCAACGGCGGCCTCGGCCGACTGGCTGCCTGTTTCATGGAGAGCATGGCGACGGTCGAGGTTCCGGCCTATGGCTACGGCATCCGCTATGTCCACGGCCTCTTCCGCCAGCAGCTAGCCGACGGCTGGCAGGTGGAACTGCCGGAAAACTGGCTCGCCCATGGCAATCCCTGGGAATTCGAGCGCCGCGAAAGCGCCTATGAAATCGGCTTCGGCGGCGCCGTCGAATTCATCACCACCCATGACGACCAGCCGCGCTACGTCTGGAAACCGGCCGAGCGCGTCATCGCCGCCGCCTTCGACACGCCGGCCGTCGGCTGGCGCGGCAAGCGCGTCAACACGCTGCGCCTCTGGTCGGCGCAACCAATCGATCCGATCCTGCTCGATGCCTTCAATGCCGGCGACCACATCGGGGCGTTGCGCGAAAGCAACAAGGCCGAAAGCCTGACCCGGGTTCTCTACCCTGCCGACGCCACCCCGGCCGGCCAAGAACTGCGCCTGCGCCAGGAATTCTTCTTCTCGTCGGCCTCGCTGCAAGACATCCTGCGCCGCCATCTGCAGCAATATGACGATTTCACCTCGCTGCCGGACAAGGTGGCGATCCAGCTGAACGACACTCACCCCGCCGTCTCTGTCGCCGAACTCGTGCGCCTGCTCTGTGACGTACACGGGATGGATTTCGACCAGGCCTGGGACATCACCCGCCGCACCTTCTCCTACACCAACCACACGCTTCTGCCCGAAGCGCTGGAAAGCTGGGCGGTGCCGCTGTTCGAGCGTCTGCTGCCGCGCCACATGCAGATCATCTATGCGATCAATGCCAAGATCCTGATCGACGCCCGCAAGGGCAAGAACTTCTCCGATGGGGAAATCCGCTCGATCTCGCTGATCGATGAAAGCGGCGACCGCCGGGTGCGCATGGGCAACCTCGCTTTTGTCGGCTCGCATTCGATCAACGGCGTCTCGGCCCTGCACACCGACCTGATGAAGGTCACGGTCTTCGCCGACCTGCACAAGCTCTATCCCGACCGCATCAACAACAAGACCAACGGCATCACGCCGCGCCGCTGGCTGCAGCAGTGCAATCCCGGCCTCACCGGCCTGATCCGCGAGGCGATCGGCGACGAATTCCTCGATGATGCCGAGAAGCTGCGTGCGCTCGACGTGCATTCTTCCGATCCGGCTTTCCAGCAGAAATTCGCGGCGATAAAGCGCGCCAACAAGGTGGCACTCTCCAACCTCGTCGCCAGCCGCATGGGCGTGAAGCTCGATCCGTCGGCGATGTTCGACATCCAGATCAAGCGCATCCACGAATACAAGCGCCAGCTGCTGAATATCATCGAGGCCGTCGCGCTCTACGACCAGATCCGCTCGCATCCCGAGCTCGACTGGGTGCCGCGCGTGAAACTCTTCGCCGGCAAGGCGGCGCCGAGTTACTATAATGCCAAGCTCATCATCAAGCTGATCAACGACGTCTCCCGCACGATCAACAACGACCCGTCGGTGCGCGGCCTGCTGAAGATCGTCTTCGTGCCGAACTACAATGTCTCGCTCGCCGAAGTCATGGTTCCGGCCGCCGACCTTTCGGAGCAGATCTCGACCGCCGGCATGGAAGCATCGGGCACCGGCAACATGAAGTTCGGTCTCAATGGCGCGCTGACGATCGGCACGCTCGATGGCGCCAATGTCGAGATGCGCGACAATGTCGGCGAGGACAACATCGTCATCTTCGGCCTCAAGGCCGACGAGGTGTCGAAAGTCCGCAGTGATGGCCACAATCCGCGCGCCATCATCGAGGGATCGCGCGAACTCGCCCAGGCGCTTGCCGCCATCGGCTCCGGCGTCTTTTCGCCCGATGACCGCAACCGCTATACGTCGCTGATCGACGGCATCTATTCGCACGACTGGTTCATGGTCGCGGCCGATTTCGACGCCTATGCCCAAGCCCAGCGCGAGGTCGACCAGATCTGGACCAACCAGTCCGCCTGGTACACCAAGACGATCAACAATACGGCGCGGATGGGCTGGTTCTCTTCCGACCGTACGATCAGGCAATATGCAGACGAAATCTGGAGAGCCGGATGAAAACGCCGAAAACCGTCCCTGAAGTAAAGCTTTCCTGGGAAATTTCGGCAGATGAAATCACGGCAATCCTTGCCGGTTCGCATTCCAATCCCTTTGCCGTCCTAGGTGTGCACCAGGCCGGCGACGCTTTCGTCGCCCGGTGCTTCATCCCGGGCGCCGAGGAGGTGACCGCCATGACGCTCGACGGCGGCGTCATCGGCGAACTGAAGCAGCTCCATGCCGACGGCGTCTTTGCCGGCCCGGTTTCCCTCACAAAGCTCCAGCCGGTGCGTTACCGCGCCCGGCGCGGCGATGCCGAATGGGCTGTCACCGATCCCTATAGCTTCGGTCCGGTGCTCGGACCGATGGACGATTATTTCGCCCGCGAGGGCTCGCACCTGCGCCTGTTCGACAAGATGGGCGCCCACCTCATCAAGCATGACGGCGCGCAGGGCATCCATTTCGCCGTCTGGGCGCCGAACGCGCAGCGCGTCTCGGTCGTCGGTGATTTCAACAATTGGGACGGCCGCCGCCACGTCATGCGCTTCCGCTCGGATAGCGGCATCTGGGAAATCTTTGCCCCTGACGTACCGATCGGCGTTGCCTACAAGTTCGAGATCCGCGGCCAGGACGGCGTATTGCTGCCGCTGAAGGCCGATCCCTTCGCGCGCCGCAGCGAGCTGCGGCCGAAGACCGCCTCGGTCACCGCCGCCGAGCTGGAGCAGGAGTGGGAAGACGAGGCCCATCTGAAGCACTGGCGCGAGACCGACAAGCGCCGCCAGCCGATCTCGATCTACGAGGTGCATGCCGCCTCCTGGCAACGCCGGCAGGACGGCACGATGCTGTCCTGGGACGAGCTCGCCTCCAGCCTCATCCCCTATTGCGCCGACATGGGCTTCACCCATATCGAATTCCTGCCGATCACCGAGTACCCCTACGACCCCTCCTGGGGTTACCAGACGACCGGCCTCTACGCGCCGACCGCTCGTTTCGGCGAGCCGGAGGGTTTTGCCCGATTCGTCAACGGCTGCCACAAGGTCGGCATCGGCGTCATCCTCGACTGGGTGCCGGCGCATTTTCCGACCGACGAACACGGTCTCGGCTGGTTCGACGGCACGGCACTCTACGAGCACGAAGATCCGCGCAAGGGCTTCCACCCGGACTGGAGCACGGCGATCTACAATTTCGGCCGCACCGAGGTCGTTTCCTATCTCGTCAACAACGCGCTCTACTGGGCCGAAAAATTCCACCTCGACGGTCTGCGTGTCGATGCCGTCGCTTCGATGCTCTACCTCGATTATTCGCGCAAGCACGGCGAGTGGATCCCGAACGAATATGGCGGTAACGAGAACCTCGAAGCGGTCCGTTTTCTGCAGGATCTCAACATCCGCATCTACGGCAAAAATTCCAACGTCATGACCATCGCCGAGGAATCGACCTCCTGGCCGAAGGTCTCGCAACCCGTCCATGAAGGCGGCCTCGGCTTCGGCTTCAAGTGGAACATGGGCTTCATGCACGACACGCTGAGCTACATGAGCCGCGATCCCATCTATCGCGGGCACCATCACAACGAGCTCACCTTCGGCCTGCTCTATGCCTATTCGGAAAATTTCGTCCTGCCGCTCTCGCATGACGAGGTTGTGCACGGAAAAGGCTCGCTGATCGCCAAGATGCCGGGCGACGACTGGCAGAAGTTCGCCAATCTGCGCGCCTACTACGCCTACATGTGGGGCTATCCCGGCAAGAAGCTGCTGTTCATGGGACAGGAATTCGCCCAGTGGAGCGAGTGGAGCGAAGAGAAGGCACTCGACTGGAACCTGCTTCAGTATCGGATGCACGAGGGCATGCGGCGCCTGGTGCGCGACCTCAATTTCACCTATCGCAGCAAGCCGGCGCTGCATGAGCGTGACTGCGAGGGCGAAGGTTTCGAATGGCTGGTCGCCGACGACCACCAGAATTCCGTCTTTGCCTGGCTGCGCAAGGCGCCTGGCCAGAAGCCGGTTGCCGTCATCACCAATTTCACCCCTGTCTATCGCGAGAATTACTCGATCCGCCTGCCGTCCGCAGGGCGCTGGCGGGAAATCCTGAACACCGATGCCGACATCTACGGCGGCAGCGGCAAGGGCAATGGCGGGC
Source organism: Rhizobium acaciae (assembly GCF_025941625.1). Lineage (NCBI taxonomy): Bacteria > Pseudomonadati > Pseudomonadota > Alphaproteobacteria > Hyphomicrobiales > Rhizobiaceae > Rhizobium > Rhizobium acaciae. The sequence continues at coordinate 148,487 of NZ_JAPCZO010000003.1, read as the reverse complement.
GCGTGCAGGCCGTCGATGCCGGCGGCGAAATCACCTGCTCGATCACCTTGCCGCCCTTGGCGACAATCATGCTTGAACCTGAAAATTAGTGACTGGTGGGAGGAGAAAATGGTAGAAAAGCGCGTTCAGCCACTTGCCCGCGATGCAATGGCTTATGTTCTGGCGGGCGGTAGGGGAAGCCGTCTCAAGGAACTCACCGACCGGCGTGCCAAGCCGGCCGTCTATTTCGGCGGCAAGGCCCGCATCATCGATTTCGCCCTGTCGAACGCCCTGAATTCCGGCATCCGCCGCATCGGCGTCGCCACGCAATACAAGGCGCATTCGCTGATCCGCCACATGCAGCGCGGCTGGAACTTCTTCCGCCCCGAGCGCAACGAGAGCTTCGATATTCTGCCCGCCAGCCAGCGCGTCTCCGAGACGCAATGGTATGAAGGCACGGCCGACGCCGTCTATCAGAACATCGACATCATCCAGGATTACGGCGTCGAATACATGGTCATTCTTGCGGGCGACCACGTCTATAAGATGGACTATGAATGGATGCTGCAGCAGCACGTCGATTCCGGCGCCGACGTCACCATCGGCTGCCTGGAAGTGCCGCGCATGGAAGCGGTCGGCTTCGGCGTCATGCATGTCAACGAGAAGGACGAGATCATCGCCTTCGTCGAGAAACCGGCCGATCCGCCGCCCATTCCCGACAAGCCGGATTTCGCCCTCGCCTCGATGGGCATCTACGTCTTCCACACCAAGTTCCTGCTCGATGCGCTGCGCCGCGACGCCGCCGACCCGACCTCGAGCCGCGACTTCGGCAAGGACATCATCCCCTATATCGTCAAGAACGGTAAGGCGGTCGCCCATCGGTTCGCCAAGTCTTGCGTCCGTTCCGATTTCGAGCACGAGCCCTACTGGCGCGACGTCGGCACGATCGACGCCTATTGGCAGGCCAATATCGACCTGACGGCGATCGTTCCGGAGCTCGACATCTACGACAAGTCCTGGCCGATCTGGACCTATGCCGAGATCACCCCGCCGGCGAAATTCGTCCATGACGACGAGGATCGCCGCGGCTCGGCCACCTCCTCCGTTGTGTCGGGCGACTGCATCATCTCGGGCGCCATGCTCAACAACAGCCTGCTCTTCACGGGCGTCAGGGCCAACTCCTTCTCCAAGTTGGAAGGAGCGGTCGTCCTGCCGAACGTGAAGGTCGGACGGCGCGCGCAGCTCAAGAATGTGGTGATCGACCATGGTGTCGTCATTCCGGAAGGCCTGGTCGTCGGCGAGGATCCCGAACTCGATGCCAAGCGCTTCCGGCGGACGGAAAGCGGCATCTGCCTGATCACGCAACCGATGATCGACAAGCTGGATATCTGACTTATGAAAGTTCTTTCGGTTTCGTCCGAAGTCTTCCCTTTGATCAAGACAGGGGGTCTGGCCGATGTGTCCGGCGCCCTGCCGATTGCTCTGAAAGCCTTCGGGGTCGAAACCAAGACCCTTCTGCCCGGCTATCCGGCCGTCATGAAGGTCATTCGCGACGCCGTCGTCAGGCTCGAATTCCCCGACCTGCTCGGTGAGCGGGCGACCGTGCTGGAGGTCCAGCACGAGGGCCTCGATCTGCTCATCCTCGATGCGCCGGCCTATTATGACAGGCCGGGCGGGCCCTACCTCGATCCGCTCGGCAAGGACTATCCCGACAACTGGCGTCGTTTCGCCGCCCTGTCGCTTGCCGCCTCCGAGATCGCCGCCGGCCTGCTGCCCGGCTGGCGGCCGGATCTCGTCCACACCCACGACTGGCAGGCGGCGCTGACATCGGTCTATATGCGCTACTACCCGACGCCGGAACTGCCGAGCGTACTGACCATCCACAACATCGCCTTTCAGGGCCAGTTCGGTTCCGAGATCTTTGCCGGCCTGCGCCTGCCTGCCCACGCCTTCACCACCGAAAGCATCGAGTATTACGGCACTGTCGGCTTCCTCAAGGGCGGCCTGAAAACTGCCCATGCGATCACGACGGTCAGCCCGACCTATGCCGATGAGATCCTCACGTCGGAATTCGGCATGGGGCTCGAGGGCGTCATCGCCAGCCGCATCGACGATCTGCACGGCATCGTCAACGGCATCGACACCGATATCTGGAACCCGGCGACCGATCCTGTCGTCCACACCCATTATGGCCAGACAACGCTGAAGAATCGCGAGGAGAACCGGCGCTCGATCGCCGAATTCTTCGGTCTCGACAATGACGACGCCCCGATCTTCTGCGTCATCAGCCGTCTCACCTGGCAGAAGGGCATGGATATCGTCGCCAACATCGCCGATGAGATCGTCACCATGGGCGGCAAGCTCGTCGTGCTCGGCTCCGGCGAAGCCGCCCTTGAAGGCGCGCTGCTCGCCTCCGCCAGCCGCCACCCCGGCCGCATCGGCGTTTCGATCGGTTATAACGAGCCAATGTCGCACCTGATGCAGGCCGGCTGCGATGCGATCATCATCCCCTCGCGCTTCGAACCCTGCGGCCTGACTCAGCTTTACGGCCTGCGTTACGGATGCGTGCCGATCGTCGCCCGCACCGGCGGGTTGAACGACACCGTGATCGACGCCAATCACGCCGCACTTGCGGCGAAAGTCGCAACCGGCATACAATTTGCCCCCGTGACCGAAACAGGCATGCTACAGGCAATCCGCCGTTCGATGCATTTTTATCAGGACCGAAAACTCTGGACCCAATTGCAAAAGCAGGGCATGAAATCGGATGTCTCCTGGGAGAAGAGCGCCGAACGCTACGCTGCCCTCTATTCAAGCCTCGTCTCGAAAGGCATGTGACCTAAAATGATCAAGTCCGTTCCCACCACGCCCTATCTGGACCAGAAACCCGGCACGTCGGGCCTGCGCAAGAAGGTTCCGGTCTTCCAGCAGCCGAACTACGCGGAGAACTTCATCCAGTCGATCTTCGATTCGCTGGAAGGCTATCAGGGCAAGTGCCTCGTCATCGGCGGCGACGGACGCTACTACAATCGCGAGGTCATCCAGAAGGCGGTCAAGATGGCCGCGGCCAATGGCTTCGGCAAGGTCATGGTCGGCAAGGGCGGTATCCTGTCGACGCCGGCCGCTTCCCACATCATCCGCAAGTACAAGGCTTTCGGCGGCATCATCCTCTCCGCCAGCCACAATCCCGGCGGCCCGACCGAAGATTTCGGCATCAAATACAACATCAACAATGGCGGCCCGGCGCCGGAAAAGATCACCGACGCGATCTATGCGCGCTCCAAGACGATCGACAGCTACAAGATCGCCGATTTCGCCGACGTCAATCTCGACCGCATCGGCAAGGACGAGCTTCCCGGCGGCACGATCCTCTCGGTTATCGACCCGGTCGAGGACTATGCCGCGCTGATGGAAGAGCTGTTCGATTTCGGCGCCATCCGCAATCTGATCAGCCTCGGCTTCCGCATTGCCTTTGATGGGATGAGCGCCGTCACCGGCCCCTATGCCAAGGAAATCTTCGAAAACCGTCTCGGCGCTCCCTCGGGATCGGTGCGCAATTTCATGCCGCTGCCGGATTTCGGCGGCCATCACCCGGACCCGAACCCGGTGCACTGCAAGGAACTCTTCGATGAGATGATGGGCGATGACGCGCCCGATTTCGGCGCCGCTTCCGACGGCGACGGCGACCGCAACCTGATCATCGGCCGCGGCATCTTCGTCACGCCTTCCGACAGCCTGGCGATCCTTGCCGCCAACGCCAATCTCGCGCCGGGCTATTCCGGCGGCCTTGCCGGCATCGCCCGTTCGATGCCGACATCGGGTGCTGCCGACCGCGTTGCCGAAAAGCGCGGCATCGGCATGTACGAGACGCCGACCGGCTGGAAATTCTTCGGCAACCTGCTCGACGCCGGCATGGCGACGATCTGCGGCGAGGAAAGCTCCGGCACGGGCTCCAGTCATGTCCGCGAAAAGGATGGCCTCTGGGCCGTGCTGCTATGGCTGAACATTCTTGCCGTGCGCGGCGAGAGCGTCGCCGATATCGTCACCCAGCACTGGCAGACCTACGGCCGCAATTATTATTCGCGCCATGATTATGAAGGCCTCGACACCGATGCGGCGAACGGCTTGGTGGACAATCTCCGCAGCCAGCTTCCCGCTCTGCCCGGCAAGAGCTTCGGCAGCCTGAAGGTCGAGAAGGCCGACGACTTCGCCTACCACGATCCGATCGACAAATCGGTGAGCGAGCATCAAGGGGTTCGTGTGCTCTTCGAGGGCGGCTCCCGCGTCGTCTTCCGCCTGTCCGGTACCGGCACGTCTGGCGCAACCTTGCGTGTCTATATCGAGCGTTACGAGCCGGATTCGACTCGCCACAACATTGAAACGCAGGAAGCGCTCGCCGATCTGATCGCCGCCGCCGAAAGCATTGCCAGCATTCGTGAACGCACGGGACGCGATGCGCCAACCGTGATCACCTGATCCGGGGGGAACATGCGGGGGAACAGTTCGGCGCAAGCCGGCGCGATCGTCTTCGAGACCGGCGTCGAATTTGCCGTATGGTCGCATCATGCCGCACAAATCGAACTCTGCCTCTTCGAGGATGACGGCAACAGGGAATTCGCGCGCCTGCCGATGGCGCGCGACAGCAACTACTTCCATCGTCTCTTTGTCGACGGACTGAAGGCGGGGGCTCGCTACGGCTATCGCGCCGACGGTATCTATGCGCCCGATAACGGCCTCTGGTACGATCCTTCCAAACTGCTGATCGATCCCTACGCCAAGGAGATCGACAGGCCGTTCCGCTACGATCCCCGCCTCGGCATCTATGGCGAGGACAGCCAGGATCTGATGCCGAAGGCAATCGTCACCACCGATAGCCGAGCCGCGATCCGCAAGCCACTGTTCAAGCCGGGCGGCTTTATCTATGAGGTGGCGGTCCGGCCCTTCACTATTCTCCATCCAGATGTGCCGGAGGCTGCGCGCGGCACGGTCGCAGCGCTTGCGCATCCCTCCGTCGTCGCGCATCTGAAGCGCATCGGCGTCGATGCCGTCGAACTGATGCCGATCACCGCCTGGATCGACGAACGCCATTTGCCGCCGCTCGGCCTCACCAACGGCTGGGGCTACAATCCCGTCGCCTTCATGGCGCTCGATCCGCGGCTCGTCCCCGGCGGCATGACGGAGCTGCGCGAGACGGTCGCGGCCCTCCATGCCGAAGGCATCGCCGTCATCCTCGACCTCGTCTTCAACCACACCGGCGAGAGCGACCGTTACGGCGCGACGCTGTCGCTGCGTGGCCTCGACAACCTGCATTATTATCGCCACGCCCAGAATTGCCCAGGCGAACTCGTCAACGACACAGGCACCGGCAACACGCTCGCCTGTGATCATCCCGAGGTCCGCCGCCTCGTCATCGACAGCCTGCGCCATTTCGTGCTCAACGCCGGCGTCGACGGTTTTCGCTTCGATCTCGCCCCGGTGCTCGGCCGCACCGCGACGGGCTTCGAACGCGACGGAACACTGGCCGCGATCCTCTCCGACGATGTGCTTGCCGACCGGATCATGATCGCCGAGCCCTGGGATATCGGCCCGGGCGGGTACCAGCTCGGCAATTTCCCGCCGCCCTTCCTTGAATGGAACGATCGTGTTCGCGACGACCTGCGCTGCTACTGGCGCGGCGACGATTGGAAGACCGGAGCGCTGGCAACAGCACTCGCCGGCTCCTCCGACATCTTCGCCCGCAATGACCGCAAGGAGACGCGCAGCGTCAATTTCCTCGCCGCCCATGACGGCTTCACACTGATCGATCTCGTCTCCTATGCCGGAAAGCACAACGACGCCAATGGCGAACACAATCGCGACGGCCATAACGAGAACCACTCCTGGAACAACGGCGTCGAGGGGGAAACCGTCTATCCGACGATCCGCAAGCGTCGCAGGGACGATGTGATGGCGCTGATATCAACGCTTTTTGCCACCCGCGGCAGCATCATGCTGACGGCGGGCGACGAGGGCGGCCGCAGCCAGCACGGCAATAACAACGCCTATTGCCAGGACAACGAGATCACCTGGCTGGACTGGAAGGCGTTGGACGAGGGTCTCATCGCCCACACCGCCTTCGTTGCAGGGTTGCGTCGCCGCTTCACCGTCTTTTCCGAAATGGGCTTCCTGGCGGGAAATGGCGATGTCGAATGGATTTCGCTTTCCGGCGAGCCGATGACCGTTGCCGAATGGGAGACGCCGTCGCTGTCCACCCTCGGCATGCTGCTTTCGACCGGCGACCGCTCCGAGCGCGGCAGGCAAACCCGGCTTGGCGTGCTTTTCAACCGCTCGGGAAGCCGCCAATTTTTCACGCTGCCTTCTCAGGGCGAACCGGGCTGGCGCCAGCTGACGCCGGATGGAGCGAAGAAAGCCGGTGGCCGCGCAATCGTCGAGCCGCGCTCTATCGCCTTTTTCGTAGAAAATTGACCGCCTCCCGCCCCTCACGCAAATCCTTGTCGCAATCGTCACAAATGCACGATAAGGCTTTGCCGCGGCGGCTTATTTCACGAGGAATTCATGGTCACGGAAATTTCACTCTCCGACGTGCGGGGATTGATCGGCATGGAAACGGGCCTTTCGGATTGGGTCACCGTCGACCAGACGATGATCGACGCCTTCGCGTCGGCGACCGACGACCATCAGTTCATCCACGTCGATCCTGAGCGCGCGGCGGCCGAGAGCCCCTTCGGCGGCACCATCGCCCACGGCTTCCTGACCCTGTCTCTGCTGTCGACGATGAACTACAACTGCTTGCCGAAAGTGCGCGAGCAGACCCTCGGCATCAACTACGGCTTCGATCGCGTCCGCTTCATGACGCCGGTGAAAAGCGGCGCCCGCGTCCGCGGCCGCTTCCTGCTTTCCGAAGCCCGCTTCCGCGGCGCCGGCATGCTGATGACCACCTATGACGTTACGATCGAGATCGAAAACGAGAAGAAGCCGGCGCTGACGGCAAAATGGATCACCATCATCCAATTCGACCCGAAGGACCGTCCCGAGGACATCTGAGCAAAGTTGCTTTGTTATTCGGCCGAATTGAACACGGCTTCGAGCGCGTGTCCGTCGGGATCTATGACGAATGCCGCGTAATAGTGTTCGCCGTAATGGGACCGCAGGCCTGGACCGCCATTGTCGCTTCCGCCATGCGTGATTGCCGCCGCATAGAACCGATCGACCGCTTGGCGGTTCGGCGCGGCAAACGCCAGATGAAAACCCGGGCCGGGCGCACGCTGGCCGTCCGGGCGATGCTTGATCGCCAGTTTGTCCCCGCCGCCAGGAGGGCCGTAGCCGACTGCCTGCCCTGTTTGCCCCGGCCTGATATCGTCCCAGACCCTGATATAACCGAGCGCCGCAAGGGTGGCATCGTAAAATGCCGCCGACCGCTCGATGTCGTAAACGCCGAGGGAGGCATGGTGCAGCATTCGCTTACCTCTTGAATGAGCGCTCGCCCGCGATTTGCTGAGACTCAATGCCCGGCGTCATGAGCCGCCTCGTTCAGCAGCCCGAAGACATAATCCGAAAACGACCGCCAGCACTCCACCCGGAACGTGTCTTCTTCCTTACGGAAAAGCACGATTTCCGCCTTGCCGAAAATCGTGCGTGATGCGGCGCCGACCGGAAAGGAGGAAAGCGACAGATCCTGCGGGCAGCCGGCCGAAAGCGTCGCCTCCGCACCTGGTCCCGAGACGATGATCGCGACATTGCGGTGGGAAACGTCGGTCGCCGAATGCAGCGCGCCGGCGCTGGAAAGTGCTGCCATCAGATCGGCGCCGGCCTCGTCGATCACCAGCCACTCGTCCGGGCCAATCCAGAGCGCCGATCGGGCGCCGGCCCGGCCGGATGTCTTCGGGGCATCCGGCAGCGCCAGGCCGAGAGCAGAGGAGAGTGCTGCAAGCGATTCCGCCGGCGCGCGCAGCGCCACCCGGCTGGCAGTGGGAGCGGTTGTCAGCCGTACCGCTGCGGAGCCGCCGAGACGTCCGGCAAGCGCCGGTTTGCGAATTGCGACATCAGCCATGGATGCGGCCCCCTTCCTTGTCAAAGAATACCAGATCCGTCACTTCGACGGCGATCGTCCGGTCCGGCATCGGCACATAGAGCGTCTCACCCATCCGCGCCCGGCCGCCGGCGACCAGCGCGAAGGCGATCGACCGGCCGCAATTTTCCGACCAGTAGGCAGATGTGACGTGGCCAAGCATGGTCATCGGCTTCGGCTCGTTCGGGCTCGCGACGATCTGCGCGCCTTCTTCGAGCACCAGCTTCGGGTCCTTGGTGACGATGCCGACGAGCTGTTTGCGCCCGTCCTTGACGAGATCCGGCCGCTTCAGCCCGCGAATGCCGACAAAATCCGTCTTTTTCTTCGAAACCGCCCAGGAAAGCCCGGCGTCATCGGGGGTCACCGTCCCATCCGTATCCTGCCCGACGATGATATAACCCTTCTCGGCGCGAAGAACGTGCATCGTCTCCGTGCCGTAGACGCAGGCGCCGAGCGGCTCGGCATTGGACCAGACCGCTTCGAGCACCGACTGGCCGTAATCGGCCGGCACATTGATTTCGAAGCCGGTTTCGCCGGTGAAGGAGACGCGGAACAGCCGCGCCGGCACGCCGCAGACCGTGCACTCGGCAACGCTCATATGCGGGAAGGCTTCGTTCGAAAGATCGAGCCCTTCGACCAGCGGCGCGACGATCTCGCGCGCCTTCGGTCCCTGCACGGCGATGACAGCCCATTGTTCGGTCACCGAGGTCAGCCATACCTTCAGATGCTGGAATTCCGTCTGCAGGTAATCTTCCATGTGATGGAGAACGCGCGGCGCGCCGCCGGTCGTCGTCGTCACATGGAAACGGTCGTCCGCCAGGCGTCCGACAACGCCGTCGTCATAAACGAAGCCGTCCTCGCGGGTCATGATGCCGTAGCGGGCCTTGCCGGGCTTCAGCGTATCCCAGGCATTGGTGTAGATGAGGTTTAGGAATTCCGCCGCATCCGGCCCCACCACCTCGATCTTGCCGAGCGTCGAGGCGTCGAAGATACCGGCCGCCTCGCGTGCCGTCCGGCATTCGCGAGCGACCGCCTGGTGCATGGTCTCGCCGGCCTGCGGATAGAACCAGGCGCGCTTCCAGTTGCCGACATCCTCGAAGACCGCGCCATGGGCTTCTTCCCAGCCGTGCAGCGGCGTCTTGCGTGTCGGATCGAACAGCTCTCCGCGCGAATGGCCGACCAGCGTACCATAGGTGACCGGCGTATAGGGCGCACGGAAGGTGGTGAGCCCGACCTGCGGGATTTCCTTGCCGAGCATTTCGGCGGCAATCGCCAGGCCATGCATGTTGGAGAGCTTGCCTTGGTCCGAGGCCATGCCGTTGGTCGTGAAGCGCTTGATATGCTCGATCGAATGCATGCCTTCGCGCACGGCGAGGCGGATATCCTTGGCGCAGACGTCATGCTGGAAATCGATGAAGGCCTTGGCGTTGGTCTTCGGCCCGGCGCCTTCGGCAGCGCCGATCATGCCACCCGTCCAGTCATAGGCCTGCTCGGCCGAAATTGCGATCTTCTCGCCGCTGCTTCTGCCGGTGGCCTGCGCCATCAGCTCGCCGGCGGCAAGCGATTCCTCGATCGTCCGCTGCAGATCGTCGGTGCCGTTGCAGGCGCCGACCGAGAGGCAGTCCTGCGCATAGGAGCCGGGCAGGAAACGCTGGCTTTCTGCATCGAAGGCTACTTTGCCGCGCGACTGCGAGAACAGATGCACGGACGGCGTCCAGCCGGCCGAAACCAGCAGCGCATCGACCGCGATCTTGCGCGGCGAACCGCCGCCGTTGCGCGTCACCGTCATCGACGAGATACGCAGCCGCCCTGACGTGTTGACGACCGATTGGCCGGCCAGAACGTCGATGCCGAGCGCCCGCGCCTCCTCCAGCACTGCCGCTCCCGGCGCCTGCCTGCGATCGACGATGGCGGCGATCGAAACACCGGATCGTTTCAGATCGAAGGCCGCCTCATAGGCCGAATCATGCGCCGTGTAGACGCCGACCTTGGCCCCGACCGCAACGCCGTAGTGATTGAGATACATCCGCCCCGCCGAGGCGAGCATGATGCCCGGCCGGTCGTTGTTCGGAAATACCATGTGCCGCTCGATCGCGCCGGTGGCGAGGATCACCCGCTTCGCCCGGACCTGCCACAACCGCTCGCGCGGCAGATCACGGGAAGGCTTGGCGATATGATCGGTGACGCGCTCGGCAAGACCGACGAAATTGTGGTTGTAGTAGCCGAAGGCGGTCGTGCGGACCAGCACCTCGACATTGTCCATCGCCTTCAGCCGCGCCACGGTCTTCTGTGCCCAGCTATTGCCGTCCTGTCCGTCGATCCTTACCCCGACATCGTAGCGCAACGCGCCGCCGGCTTCCGCCTGCTCGTCGCAAAGGATCACCCGCGCCCCGGTCTCGGCCGCGGCCAGCGCCGCCGAAAGCCCGGCAACACCGGCGCCGACCACCAGCACATCGCAATGAGCATAGCGGCTGGCATAATGGTCCGGATCCTCCTCCGTCGGGGCGACGCCGAGGCCGGCGGCACGACGGATGAGCGGTTCGTAGACGTGTTTCCAGGCGGCGCGCGGCCACATGAAGGTCTTGTAGTAGAAACCGGCGGCGAAGAACGGCGACATGAGATTGTTGACCGCGCCGACATCGAAGGCAAGCGAGGGCCAGCGGTTCTGCGAGCTGACGATCATGCCGTCGAAGACTTCCTGCACGGTAGCGCGCACGTTCGGCTGCTTGCGCGCCGTATCGCGGGAAACGTCGATCAGCGCGTTCGGCTCCTCGGCCCCTGCCGACAGAATACCGCGGGCCCGGTGATATTTGAACGAACGTCCCAGAAGATGCACGCCGTTGGCGATCAGCGCCGAGGCGACGGTATCACCTTCGAGCGCCGTATAGCTCTTGCCGTCGAAGCTGAAGCGCGCGGTCCTGGCCGGTGTCAGGCGCCCCTTGCCGGCGATACGGTTCACGCCGCTCATTGCGCCTCTCCTTCCACGGCTTCATATGTCTCGACAGGCCCATGCTGCGCGGCCGCCGCACCGATCTCAGGCTTTGGTTCACCCGCCTTGTAAGTCACGATGAACTTGTCGGTCACCGTATCGCGCGCCGCATTGAAGAAGCGCCCACAGCCGTGAATGTGCCGCCAGCGTTCGAAGATTAGCCCCTTCGGATTGTCGCGGATAAAGAAATAGGACTCGAACTCCTCGTCCGAAATCGAGGCGATATCGGCGGGCCGCGCGATATGCGCGTCACCCGCGCCACGAAATTCGAGCTCGGAGCGCTCTTCCTGACAGTAGGGGCAATAGATCAGCAGCATGTGTTACCCGTCTTAGAGTTCCGATCCGGAAACATTGGTTCCGGGAGGTTGATTGCAGAGACGCTTTCCCATCGTCACATAGGGAATGAGGCGCTTGAGAAGCTGTTCGAAATTGTCGTAGGGCTCCAGCACATCGGTCATGCCGATATTCGCAAAAGCCATCATTGCGATATCGTTGTCGATCACAAAGGCACGTCCCGGCGTTCCGCCGACCTCGGGCACGAAATAGACGGCTGGCTGGCGCAGGACCATCGCGCAAAGCAGCGTGCCGCTCTCGGCAACGAAGGGCCATTCGCTTTCGCCGACGGCCCTGTGGATCTTCTGCAGGCGGAAATCTCCGACGCCGGGAAAGACGTCACCGGCCGGCATTGCCGCGCCGCTGATCCCGATCGTCAGGAGAGCCGCCATCCACATCAGTGCGCCACCGCCGCCGCCGCCGCCTCGTCGATCAGTCGGCCGCTGCGGAAGCGCTCCAGCGTCAGCCCGGCATTGAATTTGTGTGGCTCGTCGCGAGCAATCAGATGCGCGAAGAGATTGGCCGAGCCCGGCGTCGCCTTGAAGCCGCCGGTGCCCCAGCCGCAATTGACGTAAAGCCCGGGAACCGGCGTCTTCGACTGGATCGCCGAACGATCCGGCGTATTGTCGACGATGCCGCCCCATTGCCGCATCATCTTGACGCGCCGGAACATCGGGAAGAGCTCGCAGATAGCGTCGAGCGTATGTGTGATGATCTGCAGTCCGCCGGTCTGGGAGTAGGAATTATACTGGTCGGTGCCGGCGCCGATGACCAGCTCTCCCTTGTCGGACTGGGAGATATAGGCATGCACCGTGTTCGACATGACGACGCAGGGAAAGATCGGCTTCAGCGGTTCGGAAACCAACGCCTGTAGCGGGCTCGATTGCAGCGGCACGCGCACGCCGGCCATCTGCATGACTGTCGTCGTATGGCCGGCCGCCGACACGCCGACCTTCCTGGCGCCGATGAAGCCGCGCGACGTCTCGACGCCCGTCACCCGTCCGTCCGGGCCGCGGCGGATACCGGTCACTTCGCAATTCTGGATGATGTGAACGCCGCGGTCTGACGCCGCCCGCGCATAACCCCAGGCAACCGCATCGTGCCGCGCCGTGCCGCCGCGCCGCTGCAGTGCTGCGCCGTTGATCGGGTAGCGCGCACCGGCCAAAATGTCGAGCGGCGGACAATAGGCCTTCGCCTGCTCCGGCGTCAGCCATTCATTGTCGATGCCGTAGAGCCGGTTGGCATGGATATGCCGCTTGAAGGACTGCTGGTCGTGAATATTGTGCGAAAGCATCATCACGCCGCGCGGCGAATACATCACATTGTAGTTGAGCTCCTGGGAAAGCCCTTCCCAGAGCTTCATCGAATGCTCGTAGATGTGCATGCTCTCTTCATAGAGATAGTTCGAGCGGATGATGGTGGTGTTGCGCCCGGTATTGCCGCCGCCGAGCCAGCCCTTCTCGATCACCGCCACATTGGTGATGCCATGCTCCTTGGCGAGATAGTAGGCAGCGCCCAGCCCGTGGCCGCCGCCGCCGATGATGACGACGTCGTATTCGGCGCGCGGCTCAGGCGAAGTCCACTGCTTCTCCCAGCCCTTGTGGCCGCGAAGGGCCTCCCGTGCCACGGCAAAAACCGAATATTTCCGCATCCGCCTTCTTCTCCTTCGGGAAAGGGCTTGTTCTCCGCGCTCATACAAATCGCAAATCCAAATGCGGCACAACGGTTCTTTTGCGACGCACGAGAGCTTTGCTTTCGACACGCTGAAGAGAATGCCGCTTCAGGCGAATGACGCCGCCGACGGCATTTGCGCTTAACCGCCGACCCTGGGGCCTAACCCAACAGGGTTAGAAGACAAGCAATTGCTAAAATGTTAACAATCGCCTGTTCCCGGGGGTACGTGTATCATGTGGGGTTGGCGCGCAGTATCAGTCGCGATGCTTTGCGTCGCGTTAAACGGCGCATGGCCGGCGCTCGCCGCCGAGCCCGTCGGCCAGGCCGTCGTCATCAAGACGCAGGTGACGGGACAGAGCGGGCCGATCGAGGTCGACACCCGCGTTCATCGCAACGAGCGCATCAAGACATCGCAATCGGGGCTTGGCCAATTCGTGTTTCGTGACGGCACGAAGCTCGCGGTCGGCTGGGGTTCGTCGGTCGTGATCGACAAATATGTCTTCGATGATTCCCAATCGGTCAAAAAACTGACGATCAGGGCGGCAAAGGGCACATTCCGCTGGGTCAGCGGCAATTCCAATTCCTCGGCCTACCAGATCCTGACGCCGGCCGGCACGATCGGCGTGCGCGGCACCGCTTTCGATTTCTACGTCGGCCCGGATGGCACGACCGCCATCGTGCTGCTGAATGGTGCTGCCAGTTTCTGCGGCCCGGGCGGCTGCCGGCAGTTGCAGCAACGCTGCGATTGCGTGGTGGCCAAGCCGAATGGCGATATGTCCGCGGCACGCCGGGTCGACCCCAGCATCCTGGCGACGCTCGGAAATCAGCGCGCCCTGCCCTTCCTCTCCGGCAATCAGCGACTTGCGGGCGGCATCGGCATGCTCGGCGGCTGCAATATGGCCTCAGCCGCGCCGGAAAGAAAAGACAGAATGCGGCCTCCGCCGGCAGTTGCGCCTGCTCCGCAAAGGCAGGATCCGCCACAGAGACAGGCCGAGCCACAAAAGGAGCGACCGAACAAGCCCGACAAGCCGCATCATGACAGGCCGCACCACGATAAGCCCCATCATGACAAGCCGGATAGGCCCGACAAGCATGATGGCCACGGCCGGCATGACGATGATGGCAAGCCCGGAAATCACGGTTTGGATCATCGGGGGCACGAGCGCCACCATGATCGAGATCGCGATCACGACAACGATCGGAACCGCAGGGGTCATAATTTCAATCACGGTCGCTGAGGCCTGTCAATCTGCGGCGCTTTTTTCGACCGCCTCCGGCACCTCGCGGAAATGATCGGCCCTGCGGGATACGCGCTCGTAGAATTCAGCCAGACCGCCGATCACCTGCACAGCCCTGAGCTTTGCCGTACCGATAAGCTTTCGGCTATTCCTTGAGTGTGATTGCAGGGCCTGCATCAACTGATTGTGGACGACCTTGAGCGCGGCAAATTCCAGAGATGCTGCGACCCGCTCATCGCCGACAACGGCGAGGATCTGTGTCCGGCTGCTCTTCCCCTTTAGCGGGAGCGCGCCGGCCTCGATCAGCGCCATTCCCGGCACTGACCGTGCCGTGCTGTCGGAAATGAGGATATCGAAGCCGACCTCCTTGCAGGAGGACTCGATTCGAGCCGCAACGTTGACGGCATCTCCGACAGCTGAATAGTTGAAGCGGGTCTTGGCGCCCATATTGCCAACGCAGGCAAGGCCAGTATGAATGCCGATGCCGATGCTGACTTCCTGATCAGGCCCGAAGCCAAAGGCGTCGCCGGCGTTCAATTCGGCGAGTGTCTCGCGCATGGCAAGTGCTGCGCGAACAGCCTTGGCTTCGTGATCCGCCACATCGACGGGCGCATTCCAGAATGCCATGATCGAGTCGCCGATGAACTTGTCGAGCGTGCCCTCATTCGCCACGACATGGCGGCTCAACGCATCGAGCAGCGTGTTCAGGAAAGCGACGACATCAGTCGGCGCCAGCCGCTCGCTCATTTCAGTGAAATTCCTGACGTCGACGAACATCATCGTCAACTCTCGGTCGTCTCCGCCGAGACGCAATGCGTCGCGATTATGCTCGATACGATGGAGCAGCGACGGGGAAAGATAATGTCCGAAGGCGCGCCGCACCTCGCGTCGCTCTCGATCGATCACCAGGATCTTGAACGAGGTGGCGGCAAAATGGGTGATCGATCCGCTGATGATCGGCGCCAGCGGATCGAAGAGAAGCCCCGCATAAAGAAAGGCGAGCCACGACGCGACAAGCGCCATAGCGGTAATCAGCAAACCGCAGACCAGCGCGACGGCGGGGCTGACGAAAGTCGTCACCACAACGAGCAGGCATCCGAGCACTGCGATGACGAGGATTTCAAGGCCATCCGCCCAGTCGGGCCGAGATAGGAACTGGCCGGAGAGGATCTGCTCCACCGCCTGCGCATGCAGCGAGACACCCGGAACATTCTCGCCAAGCGCGGTAACGCGGATGTCCTGCAAGCCGGCCGCCGATGTGCCGACGAAGACGATGCTTCCGGCAATGGCGGCTTCGACTTCTGCGGAGGCGCCACCTGACGAAAGCACCTGACGGACCGAGATATACCGCTCGGCCCGGTCGGGAGTGACATAGAGCCAGAGTTCGCCCGCCGCCGTCAGCGGCACGATGAAATCGCCGATCTTAGCCGATGTCATGATACCCGCGTGGTCGGGCGCGCCGGACACCACGTAGGTCGATGCTTCCTGCGCCACGCGCAGAGCCTCCACCGCGAGATTCGGATAGAGCTGTTCCCCATCGGTCAGGAACAGTGGCACCGCCCGCACCACCGGCGAGGGATTGCCGGGGTTGAGGCTGATATGGCCGAGCCCCGCAGCATTGGCCTCCAATTGCGGTCTGAGCGGCGTCGAGGCGCCGAGATAGGGCGGAGCCGAGACAGGGCTTTCGCCCGTGTAGGCGAAGCCCGCCTTGACGGGCGGCCGGTAGTTGCCCTCGTTGGAAAGACCAAAGCCGAGCACGACGGGTTTTCCGGCAATCGAACGGGCGAATATCTCGTCATTGTCTGGCAGCTTCTCGGCCAAGGAAGGATCCACACCAGCAACGTCGCGCACAACATTGCGCGGCGACAGCCGGTCTGGCTCGGCGAAGAGAACATCGAAGGCAATGGCTGAGGCACCCATCTCCGAAAGCCGGTCCACCAGCAGAGCCATCCGGTCCCGCGGCCACGGCCACTGGCCGAATTCGCGCAGCGACGTCTCGTCGATGTCGATCACGCGGACGGGCATCGGCTCGAAGATCCTGGGAACCAGCCGCTGATACTCGTCGAAAGTCACGCCGCGGATCAGCTTGAAAATCCCGGGATCGCCTGCGCGCAGAATCGTCAGCATAGCCACGATCGCCAGGCCGATAACGACACCGATTTGCTGCACGTGCGTCATGATCTCACCGGCTGTCCCCTCCGACGGCCGACAGAACGGCCCGCACCTGCCGGCAGACAGGCTACGCCGCTTTCGGTCCAAACGCCATTCGCAGATGCATCAAGGACGCTGTCTTTTCAGCCTCCCGCATATCGCTTTCCGGCGGAGGGCGGGCAACCGTCTTCAATAAGCCCACGCCTCCAGTTTTGGCCGGGCTTTTGGCTGGATGACAAGGCTTCGACCTTGCCCGGCGCGCAGCGAAATGTTCTTGTAACGATCGAAAATCGGATGCTTTTTCGAGAGAAGGATGAAGGTCGCCGTGATTTCCGAATCCGCCGCACGCCGCAGCGGCTACTGGCTGATTGTTGTCGTGCTGGCAATGCTCGCAGGGCTGCCGCTTGCCGTCTGGCTTGATATCAGCGATCTCTCGGGGAATACCCTGCGCCGTCAGGCGCGCGACATGAGCTCGCTGATATCGAGCATCCGCTCCTATTATTCCGCGAATGTCGTGGGGCGCGTTCTGGCCGCCCATGCCAGCGGCGCGACCGGAGGCACGGTCGTCTCTCACACTTACGCGAATATTCCAGGCGCCATCCCGCTGCCGGCCACGCTCTCCCTGGAACTCGGCGACGTCATCAAGGAGCAGCAGGCCAATATCACCTACCGTTTCGTCTCCGACCTGCCGTTCAAGAGCCGCGCATCCCACGAGCTCGACGATTTCGAGAGACAAGCGCTCGCCGCGTTGCGCGCCAATCCGCAGCAGACGCTGAACGATCTCACCCGCGTCGGATTAACGGATACCTTGCGGTTCATCACCCCCGTCGTCATGGGCCAGGCCTGCGTTGCCTGTCACAATACCCATCCCGAAAGCCCGAAGACCGATTGGAAAGTAGGCGATGTGCGCGGCATTCAGGAAGTCGTCATCAGGCAGCCCTATGCGAGCAACGTCTTCGCCTTCAAATACCTGCTCTGCTATTTTCTTTTCGTCGCCATCATCGGCATCAGCTTCATTCTGCTCCAGCGGCAGCAGGCGCGTGCAATCCATAGCGCCAACCAGGATCTGGAAGCAGCGAACGAATTCCTCGCCAGCGTATCCATGAAGATTTCCCGCTATCTCTCGCCGCAGATCTACAAAAGCATCTTCTCCGGGCAGAAGGACGTCGTCGTCCATACCGAGCGCAAGCGCCTGACGATCTTCTTCTCCGACATCAAGGACTTCACGGCGACGACCGAGCGCCTGCAGCCGGAAGCCCTGACGGAGATGCTCAACGAGTATCTGACCGAGATGTCGAACATTGCCCTGGAGCACGGCGGCACGGTGGACAAGTTCATCGGCGACGCGATGCTGGTCTTCTTCGGCGATCCCGAAACCAAGGGGCCGGAGGAAGACGCGAAAGCATGTCTGCGCATGGCCGTCGACATGCAGCGCCGTCTCGGCGAACTCAAGGACAGATGGCGCAGAAACGGCACCGAAGAGCCTTTCGTCGTCCGCATGGGAATTAACAGCGGTTATTGCAACGTCGGCAATTTCGGCAGCAGCGACCGCATGGACTATACGATCATCGGGGCGGAGGCCAATCTCGCAGCCCGGCTGCAATCGATCGCCCAGGGAGGAGAGATCGTCATCAGCTACGAAACCTATGCGCTGGTGAACGAAATCGTCGACGCTCATCCCTTGCCGCCGATCTCGATGAAGGGCATACAGCGCGAGATCGTGCCCTACGGGGTGGATGGGCTGACACTCGGTGCGGACCACAAGAGCCGCGTTCTGAGCGAGCACCTCTCCGGCCTCGACCTGCATCTGGATATGAGCCGGCTGGAGCCCGCCGACCGCCTAAGGGTCAGGACGGCTCTCAAGGAGGCAATCGCCGCGCTGGATGAAGCCGCGCCCGAGCCGGCCGGATCATGACAAGATCAGGCGAAGCGTGATTTTTCCGCCCGCAATCCATATCCATCTGGACTTCCCGTACCCAATCTGCTATCCCGCATCACCAATCGCAAGGCTGCTGCCGCGCGAACGTTATTGTTTTGCCTCTGGCCGCTGCGCCGCCTCCGGCATCAACCAACCAAAGGAACGTGATTCTCGTGCAGGTACTTGTCCGCGATAACAATGTTGATCAGGCTCTCCGCGCTCTCAAGAAGAAGATGCAGCGCGAAGGCATTTTCCGCGAAATGAAGATGCGCGACTACTACGAGAAGCCGTCGCAGAAGCGTGCTCGCGAAAAGGCCGAGGCTGTTCGTCGTGTTCGCAAGCTGGCCCGCAAGCGGGCCCAGCGCGAAGGTCTGGTCGCAGCACGCTGAGCGTTGCCGTCGTTTTTTCGACGTTTTCAGATGCATTGTGGCGGGGGCGATGGGTTCGCCGCCGCCTTTTTTAGTTTGCCGCTGAAGATCGCATATCCGCGCACCGGATATGCCGCATGGGGAAAGCGAGCCCGAATGGCTGTCAACACCTTTAATCCGTCCCGCGCTTTGCGCTTGCAAAAAACGGCATTCCTGCCCGCTTTGGCGCTGGCGGCAATGTTCGGCCTCGCCGGCTGCGAGACGACCAATACCACGGATGCCGTGATCCGCATCGACAAGGCGCAGGGTTCGGAAGAGAATATCGCGTCGCTGACGGCGGTCATCAACGCCAATCCGAGGGATCCGGAAGGTTACAACGTCCGTGGTTCCGCCTATGGCCGCGCCGGCCAATTCCGCCCGGCGCTGAACGATTTCAACACGGCATTGCAGATCAATCCGCGGTTTTTCCAGGCTTACGCCAACCGCGCTCTCGTCTATCGCAACATGGGCCAGCAGGCCCAGGCGATTGCCGATTACAATGCCGCCCTGCAGATCAATCCGAGCTACGACGTCGCCTATATCGGCCGTGGCAATGTCTATCGCATGGCCGGCCAAGACGACCAGGCTTTCAACGATTTCGACAAGGCGATCCAGCTCGGCACCACCGATGGCCGCGCCTATCACAATCGTGGACTGATCTATCAGAAGCGCAATCAGCAGGATAAGGCGATCGACGATTTCTCGAAAGCGATCTCGCTCGCGCCGAATTCGGCCGAGCCCTATAATGGCCGCGGCATTTCCTATATCGCGCTGAACGACGACGACAACGCCTTTGCCGATTTCAACCATGCGATCGAGCTTAACGGCAACATCGCCGAATCCTGGGCCAACCAGGCGCTCGTCTACGAACGCCGCGGCGACAAGGCGAAGGCTGCTCGCTCCTATCGCCACGCGATCGGTCTCGATCCGAAGTACCAGCCGGCTCGTGACGGCCTTGCTCGCGTCGGCGTCGCCCCAGCCGGCTGAGGACATCATTGGCGACCCGAAGCATCGGACGGCCGCAACCGCCTCTTGCCGATGGCGCCGCCCATCGGGACTGCGGCCAAGTCTCTGATGGCTCAAACGAATCTTCCAGCCGTTAGATATCATTGAGGTGATATCCTGCCATGCCGGGCGGAGGAAGCGACGCTGCGGCAAAGCCGGCCGCACCGCCTTGCAAAGAGAAGCCAAAAAAGCGTCCATCCTCGGCGATGGGCTGTCATAGTGTGTTGCAACCTGCTCTTGCTCCCCCTAACATGGACCTGCTTCGATAGCCCGCTATCGGATGTTCGAACACGTGTTGGGGGCGGTTTGCGAGAGATGCGGATCTTGGCTTTCCTGGCCGCAAGCCAAAACCGTTGCGGGCCAAGCGCATTACAGCGCCGCGCGTCTTTTCAAACGCGCGAAGGACGCTTTAGCACTTTGAATTCCTGCACGATTTGGTCCTTAAATCGATTCCGATTTCAGGAATTATGCATGTGCGCATGCGATGTGGCGTAACAGATGAAAATCGTAGCGCTGTTCTTTCCCAAGGCTTCGATCGGCACCTACCTCGTCGCCATGGCGGTGGCGATCGCACTGCCGATCTTCGCCTTCGTGGCGCTGCTTTTGCTGCAGCTGGAGGACAACCAGCGTTCGACGCTGAAGCGCGAGACGGCCCAGGATGCACTTGCCCTTTCACGCATCATCGACCGCCAGCTTCAAGACATGGCGACGACGCTGCGGCTGCTTTCGAGTTCGCCGGAGCTTGAAAACGGCAATCTCGCCTCCTTCCATGAGCGCACGGAAACGGCCCTCAGAGACAATACGCTTTTCGTCATCGCCGTCGACCGCAGCGGCCAGCAACTGCTGAACACCCGTCGGGCGTTCGGCACGCCGCTCGGCCAGACGGCGAATATCCCCGCCCTTGAGGCGATCATGGCGTCCGGTCGCATTGAAGCGTCCGACGTCTTTCGCGGCCGGACCAGCGGCGAATGGGTCTATAACGTCACTCTGCCGCGGAAGAACGAGCCGGTCGCAGCCCTTATCATCACGCAGAACGCCCAGGATCTGGGCAAGCTTGTGACCACCGAGGGCCTCGCCCCCGGCTGGTCGGCCGCCGTCATCGATGAGAGCGGCCACGTCGTCGCGGCCACTGGCCCCGCCAATCTCGAACCCGGCACACCCTTCGATCCGCGCATTCTGCCGGCGCTCACCGTGTCCCGCGGCGTCTTCGAGGACGAAACGATCCTGCCGCACATGCTTCTCGGTTATGCTCAGATTCCCGGCTGGTCGTGGAAGACGGTGATCTGGGGACCGATCGCCCAGGCTTCGATCCTCAGCACCTGGCGTTTCCTGATCATCGGCGGCGTGGCACTGGTGCTCGTCGCCGTGCTGGCCGCCTATGCCGTCGCAAGGCAGGTGCGCACCACCATCCGCGATATTGCCGACATGGCGAACCGCATGGGCGAAGGCCATATTGTCTCGCCGGTCGAGACCAGCGTCATCGAGGCGAACCAGGTGGCGATTGCCCTTTCGAATGCCTCTTTCGACCGTAGCCAGACCGAAGACCGGCTGCGTTTCGTCATGCACGAGCTCGTCCACCGCACCAAGAATCTTCTGACGCTTGCCCAGGCAATGATGCGCCAACTCGCCAAGCAATCCGACAGCGTCGAGACCTTCCGCGCCGCCGTCGCCGACCGCCTCGAGGGATTGGTGCGTTCGATCGAGCTTTTGACCAGCGAACAATGGGGAGGGGTATCGCTGCGGCGGGTCGTCGACATCCATTTGCACGCCTTCCCGCAATCGCGCGAGCAGATCGACATCACCGGCGAAGACTTCGTGCTGAAACCGGATGCCGTGCAGAATCTCGGCCTCGCCTTGCATGAGCTCGCCACCAATTCGGTGAAATACGGTGCGCTCTCCGTACCGCAAGGCCGTGTCCGCTTCGAATGGCGTGACGTCAGCGAGGAGGACAAGCCGGATGCCCTGCTCCGCTTCACCTGGGAAGAGCGCGGCGGCCCGCCGGTCACCAAGCCATCGCGCTCGGGCTTCGGCACGACCGTTATCAAAGCCCATGCCGCCTCCGCCTTTCGCGGCACGGTTGAGATCGATTTCCGGCCCGAAGGCCTGTTATGGGTGCTGACGGCGCAGCGCGCCACGCTGGAGCGGGAATAGAGCGCCGCGCGTCTCCTTAGACGCGCTAAGGACGCTCTATCACTTTGAATCTGCGTCCCGGAACAATCGCAACCTCCACCCGTTTCGGACAGGTCGTTCCAAAGGAGAAAGACCATGTTCAAGCAAACGATGATCGCAGCTGCGGCTCTTACAGCCGCTGCCTGGGCGAGCCCGGCGGGCGCGGAAAACTATGTCACGCTTGGCCGTCTGGTCTGCGGATCGGATGGCGGCCAGGGTCTGATCGTCACCTCGCAGAAGAACCTTATCTGCACCTATACGCCATCGGCCGGCGGCGCCAAGGCGGTCTATGCCGGCAAAATCGAGAAATTTGGCCTCGATATCGGCCAGACCGGCAAGAGCGTCATGATCTGGCAGGTGCTGGCAAAGACCGGCACGGATATCCCGCAATTCGCCCTTGCCGGCGAATATTACGGGATCGGTGCCGATGCGAGCATCGGTGCAGGCGCCGGCGCCAAGGTCATCGCCGGCGGCACCGACAAGGCCTTCATGCTGCAGCCATTGAACGTCCAGGCTCAGGAAGGCCTGAACCTGGCGATCGGCGTCGAAAAGATGACACTCGTGCCGGGAGAGACCTGACGAAAAGCGGCCGGCCAGAAGGCGGACAGCAGTGGCTTGCCGCATAAATCAAACAGCCGCCCGAAGGGCGGCTGCATTGGCGTCGATCAATGCGCGAGCGCTTTGTTGATATCCTCGGTCATCTTCTTCGCGTCACCCAGCAGCATCATCGTGCCGTCCTTGTAGAACAGCGTATTGTCGATGCCGGCATAACCCGAGCCGAGCGATCGCTTGACGAAGAGGCAGGTCTTTGCCCGGTCGACGTCGAGGATCGGCATGCCGTAGATCGGCGAGGTCTTGTCGTCGCGCGCCGCCGGATTGGTGACGTCGTTTGCGCCGATGACATAGGCGACGTCGGCCTGGGCGAATTCCGAGTTGATGTCCTCGAGCTCGAAAACCTCGTCATAAGGAACATTCGCTTCGGCGAGCAACACGTTCATGTGGCCGGGCATACGGCCTGCGACCGGGTGGATCGCATATTTCACCTCGACGCCGTTCTTCTTGAGATTATCGGCGAGTTCGCGCAGCGCATGCTGGGCCTGGGCCACCGCCATGCCGTACCCCGGCACGATGATGACCTTCGATGCATTGGCCATCAGATAGGCCGCATCCTCGGCCGAGCCGAGCTTGACCGTCCTGTCTGAGGTGTCGGGTCCGCCGGACGCCGTCTCACCGCCGAAACCGCCGAGGATGACGGAGACGAAGGAGCGGTTCATGCCCTTGCACATGATGTAGGAGAGGATCGCGCCGGAGGAACCCACGAGCGCACCCGTGATGATCAGCGCCAGATTGCCGAGCGTGAAGCCGATGCCGGCCGCTGCCCAGCCTGAATAGGAGTTCAGCATCGAGACAACGACGGGCATATCGGCCCCGCCGATGGGCACGATCAGCAGGACGCCGAGCGCCAGCGACAGCGCGACGACGGCCCAGAAGTCGAAATGGCTCTCGGTGGCGGCAAGCCCGATGATGAAGAGCACGATCAGCACCAGCAGGCTCGCATTGATCACATGCCGGTAGGGCAGCAGGATCGGCTTGCCGGACATGCGTCCGTCGAGCTTCAGGAAGGCGATGATCGAGCCGGTGAAGGTCAACGCCCCGATCGCCACGCCGAGCGCCATCTCGACGCGTGCCTCGGTGTGGATCTGACCGATCTCGCCGATACCGAAGGAAGCCGGCGTGTAAAGCGCCGAAGCCGCGACCAGCACGGCGGCAAGGCCTACCAGCGAATGGAAACCGGCGACGAGCTGCGGCATCGAGGTCATGGGGATGGTGCGGGCGACATAGGCGCCGACGCTGCCGCCGATGGCAAGGCCAAGGACGATCAGCACAAAGCCACCGAAGTCAGGCGTCGCCAGCACCAGCGTCGTCAGGATCGCGATCCCCATGCCGATCATGCCGTAGAGATTGCCCTTGCGGCTGGTGGCCGGATGCGACAGGCCGCGCAGCGCCAGGATGAAGAGCACGCCGGAGACGAGGTATAGGAAGGCTGCGATATTGGTCATCGGTCCCTCACCGGTCCTTCTTGCGGTACATCGAAAGCATCCGCTGCGTGACGAGGAAACCGCCGAAGATGTTCACCGAGACGAGCACGAGGGCGACGAAACCGAAACCGGTCGCAAGCCCGCTGGTCGAGATGCCGACCGCCAGAAGCGCGCCGACGACGATGACGGAGGAGATCGCATTGGTGACGGCCATCAGCGGCGTATGCAGTGCCGGCGTCACCGACCACACGACGTAATAGCCGACAAAGATCGACAATACGAAGATGGCAAGCTGGAAGACGAAGGGATCGATCGCCCCGCCGGTCGCAGCGCTTGCCGCTTCCGGCGCCTGGGCCGCCGCCGTGATGACGGCGGTCACCGCCTGGTCGAGCTGCTCCAGCGCTCTGTCCATTGCTTCACTGGCCATCAGATGTCTCCCTTCTTCGCGCCGCCGAAGGCGGGATGAACCACATCGCCGGCATAGGTCAGCATCGTTGCCTTGACGAGTTCGTCGTCGAGATTGACGACTACGCTCCGGGTTTCCTTGTTGACCATGGTCTCGAGGAAGGTGACGAGGTTCTTGGCGTAGAGCGCCGAGGCACTGGCCGAAACCCGGCCCGGCATGTTGGCGAAACCGATCACCCTGACGCCTTCGACATCGGCCACCTCGCCGGGGACGACGCCCTCGATATTGCCGCCGCGCTCGACCGCGAGGTCGACGGCGACCGCACCTGATTTCATTGAAGCGAGCATGGCGCGCGAAACGAGGCGCGGCGCCGCACGACCGGGGATCAGCGCGGTGGTGATGACGATATCCTGCTTGGCGATGTGTTCGGCAACCAGAGCCGCCTGTTTCGCCTGATAGTCGGCGGACATTTCCTTGGCATAGCCGCCGGCCGTTTCCGCCGCCTTGAACTCCTCGTCCTCGACAGCGATGAACTTGGCGCCGAGCGAGGCGACCTGCTCCTTGGCGGCAGGGCGAACGTCGGTGGCCGAGACCGCAGCACCCAGGCGACGCGCGGTCGCAATCGCCTGAAGACCGGCGACGCCGGCGCCCATGACGAAGACCTTGGCGGCCGGCACGGTGCCGGCGGCGGTCATCATCATCGGCATCGCGCGGTCATAAACCGCCGCCGCCTCGATGACGGCCTGGTAACCGGCGAGATTGGCCTGGGACGACAGCACGTCCATGGACTGGGCGCGGGTAATGCGCGGCATCAGTTCCATCGCGAAAGCCGAAAGCCCTGCACTTGCCAGTGCCGCGATCGCTTCGTCATTGCCGTAGGGATCCATGATGGCGATGATCACGGCGCCGCTTTTATAGCCGGAGATTTCCGACCCGCTGGGACGGCGCACCTTCAGCACCACGTCGGCCAAGGCTGCATCTGCAAAACTGCCGATCCTGGCGCCGGCGGCCTCGAACTCCCCGTCCGGAATGCGCGAAGCCGCACCGGCACCAGCTTCGACGACGACGTCGAAGCCGAAACTTTTCATCTTCTTCACGGTCTCGGCGGAGGCGGCGACGCGCGTCTCCTCGCCCGTGTTTTCCCTTGCAACGAAAATGGTATTGCCCAACTGCCCCCTCCTCCGGGTCAGCCAGACCGCCGCAGGTTTCCCTGCGCAGGCCAAGCACCTCATTCAAAAAGCTTCGGAGAAGCTCTCCTCCCCTCAGAGCACCGAGCGTCCTTTCGGACGCACAAAGGACGCTCTGAATCTACGCGATCAGCGGAGCAGGAAGATGCCGGCAGCCAGAAGAATGATGAAGACGAAGAGACCGCCGAGAAGGCCGGCGCCGCCGAAGAAACCGGCGGTCATAGCAAGCAGGAGGACGATGAGAAGCATCGAGCCGTATTTCGCGCTGGCGATGAACATGTCGTAGGTCTTTTCATGTTCTTTGTAATCCATCGGCGCGCCGGTCTCGACCGGTCCGGTATGATGTTCGGCCATAAATATCGTCTCCCTGAAATGCCTCTGCGCTGCTTGATTCCCTAGCTTGAGCGAGGGAAGTCCCTTCCTGCAGGGATTACACAATGACTGGCGAAAGCGCAATGCATGAGAATGCCGCAGGCGCGCTTGGCAACCGCCATTTCAGAGGCTCGGAACGGGACCTGAAGAACGGCGGATATCGCCT
Source organism: Rhizobium acaciae (assembly GCF_025941625.1). Classification (NCBI taxonomy): domain Bacteria; kingdom Pseudomonadati; phylum Pseudomonadota; class Alphaproteobacteria; order Hyphomicrobiales; family Rhizobiaceae; genus Rhizobium; species Rhizobium acaciae. Next base: position 122,386 of record NZ_JAPCZO010000003.1, on the reverse strand, counting down.
GTGTCTGTCGCCACGTCACCTGCCCCGGCGGACATCGTCTCTCCGCCGGGACAAGGGAAAATTACAGCGGCAGGTCGGTGCCGAGTTCGCCTTGCGGCACGAAACGCGCCGTCGGAATGATGGTCAGCGGCGGCAAGGTGTCGTTGGGATTGCGCGAAAACATCATGCGCTGCTCGCTGGCGCTGGAGATGAAGAAGGGATAGCGCGTCAACAGCTTTCGCCCGACCTCGATCACATTCGTCGCCATCAGCGTCATGTCGATCCCGTAATTCTTCGCCAGCTGGCCCGGCACGACCGTATCGGCATAGAAGACCCGCTTGTAGAAGGCCGCATGCGGCGGCCGAACGAACTGAAGGACGCGGTCGGCACGGAAATACGCCGCCGCCACGATGGTCGGCCTCAGCGTCAGATAGGGAACCCAGGGCAGATCGGCGGTGAGCTCGGGGTCGGCCGCAAAACGCGCCGGATCGATCAGGGTCAGCCCTGCATCCAGAAGTTCATCCATCGCCTCGGGAAAGGCGCCACCGGACTGACTGAGGCGATGCTCCGGTGTCACATAATGAACCCGGATCGTACTGACCAGTTCCCCATAATAATACAGACCGAAAATATAGGCGTGGCTGTCGAAATCGCTGTCATCAAGCAGCCCTTTCGGAGCGAGCGCCAGTACGTCATGGGCCTTGTAGGCCTTGTAGCGCAACCGTTCCACCTGCTCCATGTCTTCGCTGCTTTCGACGCGGCGATACTCGACATGATCCAAAACTTCCAAAATTTTTGTGCTGAAATCACTACGCTTGAACAGTGTCTCTGACATTTCTCGATCCGCTCGTTAACGGATCATTAATCATACGCCAGCGAAATTTAGGCAAGGAAATCCGATAACTTCCCTTGTTTTTAAATCGTTAAGGTTAACGCGGCGCGCGCTTTTCAGGGGGAAAACTGTCCGTTGAGACCGCTCAGGCGACCTTGTTGCGGCGGCGTTGCACGACGCGGCGGCCGATGCCCTGCTGCAGCAGCGGGATATTCTGGGAAGGCACCGGCGGCGAGAAAACATAGCCCTGAACAAGATCGGCGCTGCGGTGCTTGTTGAGCAGTGCGAGCTGCTCCTCGGTTTCGACGCCTTCGATGACGATCTTCAGGCCCAGTTCGCGGGCGAGATGGACCGTGCCGCGCAGCAGCTTCAGGCGGCGATTATCCTCGACGATGTTGCGCACGAAGGAGCGATCGATCTTCACGATATCGAGCGGCAGCGTGTCGAGATAGCTGAGGCTGGAGAAGCCGGTACCGAAATCGTCGATGGCGATGGTGATGCCGCGGGCCCTGAGCTCCGCCAGGATGGCGCGCACGGCCGCCGGCTCGTCGATCAGGCAGCTTTCGGTGACTTCGAGATGCAGCCGCGCCGCATCGAGGCCGGAATGGGCAAGCGCTTCGGCGACCACCGAGAGAATATCGGCATCGCGCAGATCCCGCGCCGAAAGGTTGACCGAGACGGCGATATGCTCCGGCCAGTTCATGCATTCGCTGCACGCCTTGAACAGGACGAAGCGGGTGATGTCGGAGATAATGCCCATATCCTCGGCGAGCCGGATGAAGACGTCGGGCGGGATCGAGCCCTTCTCCGGATGCACCCAGCGCGCCAACGCCTCGGCGCATTCGATCCGCGAGCCGTCTGCTCGGAACATCGGCTGGAAGGCGAGATGCAGCGCCTGCGCCGAGACCGCCTCGCGCAGATCTGCCTTCAGCTTCTGCTGCTCGATATAGCGGCCATCCATCTCCCGCTCGAAGCCGGAAATGCCGCCCTTGAAGCGCGACTTGCTTTCGAACAGCGCCAGATCCGCCTTGACGCTCCATTCGTCCATCGCAAACGCGGCACTTTCGAGGATCGCGTAGCCGGCGCTGAGCGAAACGAGGAAGGTCAGCTCGTCGACCGCGTAATTGCCCTGGATTGCGGCGTGCACGCGGCGGATCTCAACGTCGAGCGAAGCCTGTTCCTTCGCATGCGGGAAGAACAGGATGAACTGGTCTCCCATCAGCCGGCCGAGGATGGCGTTGCCGGAGGCCTGCTTGATGCGGGCGGCGATGGCGCAGAGCAGGTGGTCGCCCGTAACGTGGCCGCGCATGTCGTTGACATGTTTGAATTCGTCGATATCGAGAACCATGAAGCCGAGCGGCCCGGACTTCCTTTGATGTTTGGCGAGATACTCCTGCACCAGTTGTCCGAAATATTCGCGGTTCGGCAGGCCGGTCAGCGCATCGAAGCGGACCATGTGCATGATCTTCTGCTCCGCCTTCACCCGGCTCGACACGTCCTCGAAGATCAGCACGGCGCCGCCGTCGGCCCTTCGGCTGGCGGAGAATTCGAGCGACAGGCCCTCGGGGAAATGGATCAGCGTGCGCGACAGGTTACCTTCGGCGACCTGGGTGAGCTGGCGCAGAATGAGTTCCGGCTGCGAGGCGTCCATGAAGCTGTAGCGCGCGCCATAGCGCAGCACGGCGCCGAGGTCGCGGTCCTTCAACCGGTCCGGCGCACCGATCTTCAGAAGCTCGCAGGCCTTGCGATTGACGACCTGGATGCGGTTTTCGGCATCGACCATGACCAGGCCATGCGGCATGTTGTTGAGCGCCGTATCGAAACGGTCGGCGATGATGGTGATTTCGCGGCGCGCTATGACATTCTCATAGAGGAACTCGCGCACGCCGTTCGCCATGGCCCGCGTCGTCAGCCAGAACGGAATGAGGAAGATCGACAGCAGGCCCCGATAAAAATCAAGCGCCAATAGGCTGCAGATGATCATTGGCAGACAGCAGGAGAAGGTCTGGAGGTCGACCGCCAGGCGCGAACCGTAGTTGCGGCCGACAACGGAAACCATGGTCGCCATGGTCACGGCAATGCAGGCAAGTTCCGCAAAGGAATCATGCACGACGAAGATGGCGTATCCGCTGGCGATGCCAAGCAGGGCGGTGGTGCAGGCGGCACCCGCAACCAGGATCCGCTCCCAACGCTCGATTCCGGCGTGCGACAGCCTCTCCTTGTCGACACGGTCGAAGTGCCGGAAGATGACCATGCGAACGCAGAAGACCAGAAGGAAGGCGGCCGACAGCACGATATAGACGAAGGACTGCGTCTTGGCAGCAACGGCAAGGCAGGTCGCGACATGCACGATCACGCCAGCAAGAAGCGTCATGCGATTCCCGGAAAGGGAACTCACAAACGACAGATACACATCTATAGGGACCCTGTTCGGGTTATCTGGCTTCATCCACACTTTCCCTGTGCGCGGGAATTCTAAGCCCAACCCTTTAAAAATTGATTTCAATGGAATCAAACATTTGGTCAAATTTTCTAAAACCATAGGGTGAACGGCACAGCCTACGCGAGTTAATGCAGCCTACTGGCGAGATTACTGAAATAATTTATCCACGCCTGGGTTGCTGAAATATTCGACGGTCATATCGTCCGACCTGCGCACCTAAGACTATACTCCAACGCCAGGCATTTATCCTTCCAATTTCAAAGGCCGTGGTCTACATCGATTGCAAGAGGGAAAAGCTGCCGGAAAACCGGCGGGACAAGAATAAGGGGAGGCGAATGTCGGTACTTCTGGCAGCAAGCCGGCTGATCGATTCGATCAGTCAGTTCATGGGCAAAATTTCCGAATATATGGTGCTGTTCTGCTGTCTGATCAGCGCCGGTAACGCCATCGTCCGTTATGCCTTCAACTACAGTTCGAACGGCTGGCTGGAGATCCAGTGGTATCTCTTCGCCTTCGTCGTCATGCTCGGCGCCTCGCATGCGCTGCGCAACAATGAGCATGTCCGCGTCGATCTGATCTATGGTTCGGTTTCCGACAGGGCGAAGATCTGGATCGACATCGTCGGCCTCATCCTCTTCCTCCTTCCCGCATGCGTCTTCCTCACCTGGATCTGCTGGCCCTTCTTCGCACTGTCCTACCAGCAGGGAGAAATATCGGGCAATGCCGGTGGGCTGATCCGCTGGCCCGTCAAGCTGATCCTCGTCGCCGGCTTCGCATTGCTCTCCCTTCAGGGCCTCTCGGAACTGGTCAAGCGGATCGCAGCGCTCACCGGCTATATCAGCATCGATACGAAATACGAAAAGCCGCTGCAGTAGGGCGGGCTGGGAGAAACGGATTTGTTTGATTTCGGCATCATCCCGCCGGCCATGTTCCTGGGCATGGTCATCTTCATGCTCTACGGCTTCCCGGTCGCCTTTTCGCTCGCCGCCGTCGGTTTGTTTTTCGGCATCATCGGCATCGTCACCGGCCATTTCGGCGAGGTCTTCCTGCAGGCTCTGCCGCTGCGCTTCTTCGGCATCCTTTCCAACGACCTCCTGCTCGCCATTCCCTTCTTCACCTTTATGGGCGCGGTGCTGGAGCGCTGCGGGTTAGCCGAGGACCTGCTCGAAGGCACCGGCAAGCTCTTTGGTGGCATACCCGGCGGCCTTGCCTATGCCGTCATCCTCGTCGGCGCCGTGCTCGGCGCGATCACCGGCACCGTGGCCGCCTCCGTCATCACCATGGGCGTCATCTCGCTGCCGATCATGCTGCGCTACGGCTACAACCCGCGCCTTGCCACCGGCGTCATCGCCGCCTCGGGCACGATCACCCAGGTGATCCCGCCCTCGCTCGTGCTCGTCGTTCTCGCCGATCAGCTCGGCAGGTCGGTCGGTGACATGTATCTCGGCGCGATCGGCCCCTCGATCCTGCAGGTGACGATCTTCGTGCTCTTCATCATGGTGATGTCGATTATCCGGCCGAAATCGATGCCGCCGCTGCCGAAAGAAGTGCGCGGCGATTTCAACTGGGCACTGCTGATGAAGGTGCTGATGGGCATGGTCCCCTCGATCGTGCTGATCTTCCTGGTGCTCGGCACGATCTTCATGGGCCTTGCGACGCCAACCGAAGCAGGCGCGCTCGGCGTCGTCGGCGCCATTGTGCTTGCCGCCATGAATCGCCGCCTCACCTGGCCGCTGATCCGCGAAGCCATGTCATCGACCACGCACATCACATCCATGGTGGTGATGATCCTGATCGGCTCCACCTGTTTCAGCCTGGTCTTCCAGGGCATGGACGGCTCGCGCTGGATCGAGCACATGCTGTCGGGCATTCCAGGCGGGCCGGTCGGTTTCCTGATCTTCGTCAACATCTTCATCTTCGTGCTCGCCTTCTTCCTCGATTTCTTCGAGATCGCCTTCATCGTCATCCCGATGCTCGCACCCGTCGCCTCCAGTCTCGGCATCGATCTGATCTGGTTCGGCGTGCTGATCTGCGTCAACATGCAGACGAGCTTCATGCATCCGCCCTTCGGCTTCGCACTTTTCTACCTGCGCTCGATCGCCAGCAAGGACGTCAAGACCTCGGATATTTACATGGGCGCTCTCCCCTGGGTCGGTATGCAGCTGATCCTGGTGGCAATCGTGATCTTCTGGCCGCAATCGGTCACCTATTGGCTGGATCACGGCCCGAAGGTCGATCCGAACTCGATTAAGATCGAAGTCCCGGGCTTCGGCGGCCAGCTCGGCCTGCCGCCGCTGGGCGGCGGCGGCAATGGCTCACCGCAGATCCCCGGCCTGACCCTGCCGCCCCTGAACGGCCTGCCGGGAGCACCGCCGCCACCGGCAAAATAGTCCAGAAATAACAAAACCCCGGATGGAGATCCGGGGTTTTGTTATTGCGCTCGTCTGAAGCGTCGACGGCGGAGAGCTTAAAGCTTCCCGGCCCGCTGCTGGATCATCATGAACGTATCGAACGTGTATTCCGACAGCTGCATCCAGAGATAGGCGTCCCGCTTGAAGGCGGTCTGGTCGTCGTAGATCTTCTTGAAATACTGGTTCGTGCCCGAGATTTCGCTGTAGATGCCCATCGCTGCCTGGAAGCAAGCTTCCATGATCTCCTGGCTGAACGGGCGCAGCGTCGCGCCTTCAGCGACGAGCTGCTTCAACGCGGTCGGGTTCTTCATGTCGTACTTCGCCAGCATGTTGGTGTTGGCGAAGGCGCAGGCATCGGTCAGCGCTGCCTGATAATGCTTGGGCAGGCTGCTCCATTTTTCGAGATTGAAGAACCCATGCACCGTCGGGCCACCTTCCCACCAGCCCGGATAATAGTAGTACTTCGCCACCTTGTGGAAGCCGAGCTTCAGGTCGTCATAGGGGCCGACGAATTCCGCCGCATCGATCGTGCCTTTTTCCAACGCCGGATAGATGTCGCCGCCGGCGATCTGCTGCGGAATGACGCCGACCTTCTCCATGACGCGGCCGGCAAGGCCGGCAATGCGCATCTTGACACCCTTGAGGTCATCGAGCGTGTTGATTTCCTTGCGGAACCAGCCACCCATCTGCGCACCGGTATTGCCGGCCGGCAGGGCATACATGCCCTGCGTGGCATAAAACTCGTTCATTAGCTTGTTGCCGTTGCCTTCATAATACCAGGCATTGGTCAGACGGCTGTTCAGCCCGAATGGAATGGCCGTTCCGATGGCATAGGTCGGGTCCTTCCCGACGAAATAATAGGAGGTGGTATGGGCTGCCTCGACCGTGCCGGCGGCAACGGCATCGACGGCCTGCAGGCCCGGCACGATTTCACCGGCCGCAAAAGGCTGGATGGTGAAATTGCCATCCGTCGCGGCGGCGACATGCTTGGCGATATCCTCGGCGCCGCCATAAATCGTATCCAAGCTCTTCGGAAACGACGATGTCATGCGCCACGCGATCTTCGGATTCTCCTGCGCGATCGCAGGCGCTGCCAATGCCGTTGCGGCAACCGCACCGGCGCCGGCGGTTCCCGCCTTCTTGAAAAACGAACGACGATCCATCAAAAACCTCCCGTATAGATGGTACTGCGCGGGCGATCTTCACCCCTACCCGCAGCAAGGGCAAACCTAAGCATGGCGAGGGCCGCGATTCAAGCTTTAGTCTATTAGCCTTTGGCATCAAGACGGCAATAAGGCGGCGCCCAAGCGCCCATCAAAATCAGCGGCTTAGCCTCAAACCGGAGAATCCCCGTACCGCTTCCGCCGCAATTTGGCCACCTCACGCAGCCAAGCGTTGACTTGACGGTCGTTCTGGCGGCAGAAACGGCAAGCACAAAGATTTCACCGGGGCTGATATGACGAAACCGATCGTTGCCATTCCTGCCGATATCCGCAGCTTCGACGGCGCGACTTGGCATGCCGTGCAGCATCAATATCTGCGCGCCGCATTGAACGCATCCGGTGTCATGGCCTTCATCATCCCCGCCTTCGAGGAAGGCTACGATACCGATGCGATCCTCGACCGCGTCGACGGCCTGCTGGTCTCCGGTTCGGCCAGCAATGTTCATCCCTCGCTCTACGGCGCCGAGTCGAACGACAAGGACGGGCCGTTCGACCCCGCCCGCGACGCCACCAGCCTGCCGCTCATCCGCCGCGCCATCGACCGCGCCATCCCGCTGCTTGCCATCTGCCGCGGCATCCAGGAGCTGAACGTCGCCCTCGGCGGCTCGCTGGCAAGCGAGATCCAGGAGCAACCCGGCATCTGGGACCACCGCCGGCCGGAAGGCGTCGATCGGGATGGCATGTACGCCATTCGCCAGACCGTCCACGTCAAGGAAGGCTCCTGCATCGCCGGCATTCTCGGCCCGGGCGAGATCCGCGTGAATTCCCTGCATCGCCAGGCAATCGCCAGGACAGCGCCGCGCCTGCAGGTGGAAGCCATCGCCGAGGACGGCACGGTGGAGGCCGTTTCCGTCATCGACGCCAAGGCCTTTGCCGTCGGCGTGCAATGGCATCCGGAATATTGGGCTGAAACCGACAAGTCTTCGAACCAGCTATTCGCCGCTTTCGGCGACGCCGTCCGCAGCCATGCCGCGGCCAAGCAGCCGGTCATGCCCGCGCAGGCGATCGCCTGACGGCGCGGCGCCAGCTAAGCATCGTCCGGAGCCAGCTACGCCTCAGCCTTCTGCGGCGTCTCGGGCACCGGCGTCAGCGCCGCACCCTTCTCGAACCAGCCAATGAGATTGTCGGCGACGAGATCGGCCATTGCATTGCGTGTCGGCACGGACGCGGAGGCGACATGCGGCAGCAACACGGCATTGGTCGGCTCCAGCAGGTCGGCCGGCACGGTCGGCTCTTCATAGAAGACGTCCAGACCGGCAGCGCCGAGCGCGCCGGAAGCAAGCGCCGCACTCAGCGCCTCCTCGTCCACCGTCCAACCGCGGCCGACATTGACGAGAATGCCGTCAGGGCCGAGTGCGGCCAAAATATCGGCATCGATCGTCTTGTGCGTCTGCGGCGTCTTCGGAACGATGGCGATCAGCGTATCCACGGCATTAGCCAGCCCCTTCAGCGTCGGGTGATAATCGTAGGACACATCGGCATGGCGCGAACGTGTGTGATAACTGATCTTTACCTTGAACGGCTCCAGCCGCTTGGCGATTTCGAGGCCGATGCGGCCAAGTCCGTAAAGCCCGACATGCCGGCCCTTCAGCGAGAAACGCGACAGCGGATAGGCCGTGCCCGGCTTCCAGTTGCCGGCGCGCAGCCAGGCTTCGGCCCGCGGCAACTCGCGGACCGTGTTCAGCAGCAGGCCGATCGCGGTATCGGCGACCTCGTCGTTCAGCACCTCGGGCGTATTGGTGACGACGATGCCTTTTGCGGCGGCATGTTTCACGTCGACGCCGTCATAACCGACACCGAAATTGGCGATCACCTCGACACGCGGCAGCTGGTCCATCCAGGCGCCCGGGAAGGAACCGGACACGGCGACGCCGCGGATGCGGCCGGCAATCTCGCCGTCGAGCGCAAGCTTCTCCTCGCGCGGGACGGCGATAATCTCAAAACGATCCTTCAGCCTGTCGAGAACGCGCTCGTGTATCTTCCCAGGAACGAGAATGGCGATGCGGGACATGGCTTTTCCTCTTGGATGGTGGTCTTGGTTCAGGCGCGCGGCCGATGGGGACTGGTGGACTGGCGAATGCGCATTTCCGGCTTGATCAGATGCATACCGTCAGGCTCATGGCTACCGGCAAGGCGATCGAGCAGCGCCCGAGCGGCCAGGCGCCCGACCTCGGCCTGACCGTTCCAGACGGTCGTTAGCGCAGGCGTAGCGATCGAGGCCTCCTCGAGATCATCGTAGCCGGTGACGGAAATATCGCGTCCCGGCACCAGGCCGGCCCGCGCAATGCCGTTCATCAGGCCGATCGCCACGAGATCGTTCCAGCAGACGGCTGCGGTCGGCTTCTGCGGCAGCGAAAGGAAATGCACTGCAGCCTCGAAACCGCCCTGTTTCGAGCGCGGACCGGGAATGCGCAGGTTCGGATCGACCTCGATGCCGGCCTTGCGCAGCGAATTGACATAGCCCTGGTAGCGATCGCGGCCGGTGGATGTCTGGTCCGTGCCGCCGATCATGGCGATCGAGCGATGACCGAGGCCGATCAGGTGGTTGGTGGCAAGCGAGATACCGTAGCTGTCGTCGCCGCGATAGGTCGGCAGGTCCTGCCCTTCCATCGAGCGAGCGACCAGAATCGCCGGCATGCCGTTGTCTTCCGCCAGTTGCACGTCTTCCGGCGGCGTACCGATCGCCGGCGACATGATGACGCCGTCGCCACCGAGCTGCAGCAGCGTCTCGATGAAGGTGCGCTGCTTTTCGACATTGTCGTAATGGTTGGAAAGGATGAAGGTGTGGCGGCTGCGGTCGAGTTCGCTTTCGATCGCCTTCAGGATCTCCCCGTAGAAGGGGTTCATGATGTCGTGCACGACGACGCCGATGATGCCGGAGCGCGAGGTCCGAAGGCTGGCGGCACGGCGATTGTAGATATAGCCGAGCGCGCGCGCCTGTTCCTTGATCTTCTCCCGGGTATTGCCGGCGACGAGCGGACTGTCGCGTAAGGCAAGCGATACGGTCGCCGTTGAAATGCCGAGCGTTTCGGCGATTGTCGAAAGCTTGATCTTCTGGACCACGTGTCCTCCTCCAGGCAGCACGTACGCAGCAAGACCCCGCCAGCAAACCGGCGCGGCCCTTAAAATGTTTAATTAAAAGATTTAATCGGCGGAAGCAATTCGTCTTTCGGGGAAATTTCAGTCTTCGTCCGGTTCTTCGATATGAATGGCTTCGGCCTGCAGATTGGCATCGATTGCCTTCAGCAGGCGGACGAGATTGCGGATTTCCTTCTCGGAGAACTCCTGCGTCGCCAGCATGTCGCAGGCCGAAGCCGCCATCTCGATCCCCTGAACGCTGCCACGGCCGAGTTCGGTGAGATAGACCTTGGTGAGGCGCGCATCATCCGCATCGGGCTTGCGCTCGAGGAAGCCCTGCGCCTCCATGCGCCCGATCGTGCGCGTCATCGTCGGCGCCTTGACCCCGAGCTTCTGGGCAAGACCGCCCGCCGTCATGCCGTCGCTCTCGGCAAGCGAGAGAATGACGCCGTCCTGGCCGGCATAGAGCCCGCTTTCAAGCAGGTTGCGCGAGAGCACCGTCCGCATGGAACGCGCCGCCTGGGTCAGGGCCGGGGAAAGATCGACGAGCGTATACTCGGTCTGGTCCTTTTTCTTGGACTTGTTTTTTTTGCCGTCCTTGTGCTTCTTTCCCATAGCCATCCCTTTGATCTTTAAGCCCCGACGCCGCTGCGATATGACATTGCTCAGGATCTCGTCATAAACAAGAGGCAACGACCGGATGATGACACCTTCGCCGCGCTTCGAGGACAGCAACCCGGCCTTTGCACCTGACAGGCGCCATCTGATCGCTGTGCTGCCACTCGGCGCCCATGAACAGCACGGCCCTCACCTGCCCTTCGAAACCGACACCCTGATTGCCGAAGGCATCGCCGAGCGATTGAAGACAGCCCTGCCCGCCGGCCTGCCGGTCACCTTCCTGCCTGCCGAATCTGTCGGCTATTCCGTAGAGCATATGGATGTCGAAGGAACGAAGACGCTTGCCTTCGACGAAGCGGTATACCGCTGGCTCGGCATCGCCGAGGGGCTGGCAAAACAGGGTATCCGCAAATTCGTGATGCTGAACGCTCATGGCGGCAATTCGCCCGTCATGACCATTGTCGCGACTGAGGCGCGGGTCCGCTTTGCCATGCTGGCGGTGGCGACGAGCTGGACCCGTTTCGGCGTGCCGGATGGCGTGATCACGCCGGAGGAAAAGGCGATCGGCATCCATGGCGGCGATATCGAGACCTCGGTGATGCTGGCGCTTCATCCCGACAAGGTGGATATGGCGAAGGCGGCTGACTTCCGCTCGCAACAGACGGAATTCGCCGAGAGTTTCAAGCATCTGCGCGCCTACGGGCCGCACGCCTTCGGCTGGAAGATGTCGGATCTCAACACGCAAGGCGTGGCGGGCAACGCCGCAGCTGCGACGGCAGAGAAAGGTGAGGCGCTGATTGCCCATGCGGTAAACGGGCTGATGGAACTGCTTGGTGATGTCGATGCATTCGATGTCGCGCAACTCAGGTGAATATGGGTCATCTGCACCGGCCAGACGATGTGATCTTATAACATTATAAAACCCTTTGAACTGCCACGCTCAAGCCATTATATGAGACCAACCGTTCAAGCAGCCGATCCCAAGCCGCTCGGCCGCACGCCTAATCCTAGAGGTTCTCATGACCGACGCGATCTCCACCCAGAAGCCTATTCCCGTTACCGTGCTCACCGGTTATCTCGGTGCCGGCAAGACGACGCTGCTCAACCGCATCCTCTCCGAAAATCACGGCAAGAAATATGCGGTCATCGTCAATGAATTCGGCGAAATCGGCATCGACAACGACCTGATCGTCGAGTCGGACGAGGAAATCTACGAGATGAACAACGGCTGCGTCTGCTGCACGGTGCGCGGCGACCTGATCCGCGTCGTCGAAGGCCTGATGCGCCGCCCCGGCCGCTTCGACGGCATCATCGTCGAAACGACCGGCCTTGCCGATCCGGTGCCGGTCGCCCAGACCTTCTTCATGGATGACGATGTGCGCGCCAAGACCGAGCTCGACGCCGTCGTCGCCCTCGTCGATGCCAAGCACCTGCCGCTGCGCCTGAAGGACAGCCGCGAGGCCGAAGACCAGATCGCCTTCGCCGACGTCGTCATCATCAACAAGAGCGACCTGGTGACCCCGGAAGAACTTGATGTGATCGAGGATATCGTCCGCGCCATCAACCCGGCCGCCCGCGTTTACAAGACCAGCCGCTCGGGTGTCGATCTCGCCCGCGTGCTCGATCAGGGCGCCTTCAACCTGGAGCGCGCGCTCGAAAACGATCCGCATTTCCTGGAGCACGGCCATGACGACCATGTCTGCGGCCCAGATTGCGATCACGACCACCACCATCATGACCATGATCACGATCATCACGGTCATCAGCATGATGACCACGGCCACGACCATCATCACCATGGCGCCCATAACCATGGCGCGATGTCGGCGATCCACGATGTGACAGTGCAGTCGGTCTCGCTGCGCGGCGGTCAGATGAACCCGGAACGCTTCTTCCCCTGGATCCAGAAGATCACCCAAACGCAGGGGCCGAATATTCTGCGTCTCAAGGGCATCATCGCCTTCAAGGATGATCCCGAGCGTTACGTCGTTCAGGGCGTGCACATGATCATCGAGGGTGATCATCAGCGGCCGTGGAAGGAAGGCGAAAAGCACGAGAGCCGTCTGGTCTTCATTGGCCGCGAACTCGACCGCGAGAAGCTCGAAACCTCCTTCAAGGCCTGCGAGGCAGCCGCCTGATGCCGACAGTTGCACCGCTTGATCTCGACGGCCACGTTCTGGCCGTCGAATTTTTAGGTGATGTTCCCTTCTTCGCAAGCGCAAACGGCACATTCCACCGGCTGGATGGCGGCGACAGGGTTTCCGAAGCCCACCAGGGCATGCTCACCGCGATCCGCGATCCCTACAGCGAGAGCCTGATTTCGGGCGGCGAGGACGGCAAGGTGCTGCGCATTGCCGCCGACGGCAGCGTCAGCGAGATCGCGACCGCGCCGCGCAAGTGGATTTCGCAGGTGGCAGCCGGCCCGCAGGGCGCCGTTGCCTATTCCTACGGCAAGAGTTCGCTGGTGCGCCTTGCCGACGGCACGACCAAGGAATTCCCCGAAGAGCGCACCGTCGAAGGGCTTGCCTTTGCGCCGAAGGGGCTGCGCATCGCCGCGGCGCGCTACAACGGTGTGTCGCTGCACTGGATCGGCATGAATGCCAAGCCGGTCGATCTTGAATGGAAGGGTGCGCATACCGGCGTCACCTTCTCGCCGGATGGTAATTTCCTCGTCACCTCGATGCAAGAAAACGCACTGCACGGCTGGAAGCTCGACATCAAGCCCGGCACCGAAGCCCGCCACATGCGCATGACCGGCTACCCCTCCAAGGTGAAATCGCTCTCCTGGTCGGTCAAGGGCAAGTGGCTCGCGTCTTCAGGCGCGCCGGCGGCAATCGTCTGGCCCTTCCAGGGCAAGGACGGGCCGATGGGCAAGGCGCCGCTGGAGCTCGGCACCCGCGCCAATATCATGGCAACCGCGGTGAAGTTCCATCCGCTCGAGGATATCCTCGCCATCGGCTTCATCGACGGCATGATCCTGGCCGTGCGCATCGCCGACAGCAAGGAAGCGCTGCTGCGCCGACCTGGCAAGGGCGCGATCACGGCGATGAGCTGGAGCAAAAACGGCAAGCTTCTCGCCTTCGGCTCGGAAGCCGGCGATTGCGGCGTCGTCGATATTTCGGCTTGAGGCCCGTTGCCGGCAATGGACGACGCCCTGATGGAACCCGAAATCATGGCGCTCACCGCCGATCACATGCAGGCGGCCGCCGGAATCAGACGTGTCGCCCTGTGGCAACGGCTGCCCTGGCTGCCGGACGTGCATACGCCCGAGGAAGAGGAGCAGTACTGGCGCATGCATCTGCTGCCGACTTGCTCCATCCTCGGCGCCACCTTGGGCAACCGGCTCGTCGGCGTCATCGCCTATGGCGACAACTGGATAGAGCAGCTTTACGTTCTCCCCGGTTTCCAGGGCATGGGCATCGGCTCTTCACTCCTCGGCTGCGCCAAGGACGAGATGAACGAGATCAGGCTCTGGACGTTTAAGTGTAATGCAGGCGCTCGCAGCTTCTACGAACGGCACGGTTTTACCGCCGAGAAGGAGACCGATGGCGCCGACAACGAAGAACGGGAGCCTGACGTGCTCTATCATTGGCGCCAGCTTCCGGAGCTGACACCTCGCCTGCAACCGTCGGGCTAGAGTATGCTCGGGCCCTGCCAAATGCCCTGCCCGGGCAAGACATCAACCGCATGCAGGAGGCGCTTTGCGCTGCCGGGCTGACAGAGGAAACGGAAATGTCGAAATCGACCCGCCTCGGTTTGGCCGGGCAACAGCCGCAGCCTTTGGGCGACGCATCCGTCTGGACCGTGATTCGCGCCGAGGCGGCCGAGCTTGCCGCGCGCGAGCCGATATTGAGGCAGCTGCTTGCCGCTCAGGTAACGGACACTGCCGGCAACGATGAGATCATCGCCCGCGTGCTGGCCGCGCGGCTCTCCGTAGCGCAGGTGGCAACGGGTGATCTGTTCGATCTTATCCTGTCCACACTTGATGACGATATTATGCGGAAGGTCGAGGCCGATCTCATCGCCGTGCGCGAGCGCGATCCGGCCTGCACGACATTTCTGCACGCGCTTCTCAATCTGAAGGGCTTTCATGCGCTTGAGACGCATCGCATCGCCCATGCGCTCTGGATCGCCGGCCGTCCGGAGATCGCCAGCTGGCTCGCCAATCTCGTTTCGCTGGTCTTCGGCCCGGATATCCATCCGGCCGCACGCATCGGCGCATCCATCATGCTCGACCACGGTTCGGGCATCGTCATCGGCGAAACGGCTGTCATCGAGGATGAAGTGTCTATCCTGCAGAACGTCACGCTCGGCGGCACCGGCAAGGAAACCGGCGACCGCCACCCGAAGATCCGCCACGGCGTGATGATCGGCGCCGGCGCCAAGATCCTCGGCAATATCGAAATCGGCGCCTTCAGCAAAGTTGCCGCCGGTAGCGTCGTGCTCAAATCGGTGCCCGAGCATTGCACGGTCGCCGGTGTGCCAGCCGCCGTCGTACGCATCCACCGCGCCGATGAAATCCCCGCCGAGACGATGGACCAGAACATCTAGGATCGCTCCGAGATAAAGAGTTCGGCCCTTTTCGCTAAGCGGCCTGCTGATTTTCCCAGAAGACTTCGACCCGGTTACGGCCTTCGCGCTTCGAACGATAGAGCGCCTCGTCCGCCTTCTGCATCAGCCGTTCAAAATCTCCGCCGCTTTCCGCACGCGCGGCAACACCGACGCTCAGCGTCGGAAAGACGGCCAGATCCGGCCGCTGCATGACGGCAGCGGCGAAAGCGAGACGGATGCGCTCGGCAATCGCCACCGCATCCTCCCGGGAAACGTTTTTCAGCACCGCCAGGAACTCATCTCCACCTTGACGGGCAAGCAGATCGTCGGAGCGCATGATGCCTCTCGAAACACTGGTGAAAAGCCGCAGGATGTCGTCGCCGGCTGCATGGCCATGCCTGTCGTTCAGTTGCTTGAAATGATCGATATCGATGATCAGCAGCGATACCGGCTGGGAACCGAGAGCCGGCAGATGCTGGGCAAGGCCGCCGCGATTAAGCGCGCCGGTCAGCGGGTCGTGGTGAGCGAGCTCAGTCAGCTGATTTCGGCTGCGCTCGGCGGCCATCAGCACCATCGCCATGCTGCGCAGCATGATGAACGCGACCGCCGATACCGCCATCCAGCTGTGAATTGCACTGCCGCCGAAGGGATCCGGCCCACCGATCTCACCGGTCGCCGCGAGAATGCTGCGAACCGCAAAGATCGCGGCAGTGCAGGCGTAGAGGCCGACAAGCAAGGCTGCCGAATAAAGCCTCTCGCGCCGGACAATGCTGATCGCCTCCCTTGCGACGGCAAGATCGCAGAGGCAGCATATGACGGAGACGTAGAGGAGCCTCGCCGAGACTGCCGATGGATCGCTG
Source organism: Rhizobium acaciae (assembly GCF_025941625.1). Taxonomy (NCBI): domain Bacteria; kingdom Pseudomonadati; phylum Pseudomonadota; class Alphaproteobacteria; order Hyphomicrobiales; family Rhizobiaceae; genus Rhizobium; species Rhizobium acaciae. Next base: position 106,391 of record NZ_JAPCZO010000003.1, on the reverse strand, counting down.
ACGATGAGGACGACAGGAACGCTGACGAGCAAGATGGCAAGCCAGAAAGTGCGTTGGTCGAGCGCTCGTCCCGAAAACACCCGCACGGCAAAGAACATCAGCATGTAGCCGGCGATGGTAACGATATTGCCGCCGTCGACCGAGACGGAGTAGGGAACGAGATTGCGCAACGCGACGAGAAACGAGCCGACGCCGACAAGAAGGTTGCTCAGGCCCCACCACAGCGGCCACCTCTCGAAGCGGCCAGTCGCATAGGCTGCAAGCTGGAGAATGCCCAGTACGAAACAGCTCACGGCAACAATGAAGTAGATTGTCCTGAGATCCAGCAGCATGGCGCTTTCCCGAAATTCCCGCGGAACTTACAGCAAGCGTTTTGCGGTTTGATTGGAGGCTTCGCTAAGAATTTAACGATCGCGGGATTTTCCTGCTGCATAATGCAGCAATTCAGGCGTTGCAGCGTCCTTTACGCGTCTGCAAAGATGCGCGGCACCGTCTTTAGGCGGCCCGCACCGCGCCGATAATGTCCGCCAACAGACCGTGCAGCAAGTCCCTGTAGCCGTTTCGGGCAGACGGACCGCTCTCTTCCGAGGTCATGACGACAGTGAGATCGAGCGACGGCACGATGTAGAGCATCTGCCCGCCGTAACCCCAGGCGAAATGCACCTGCTCGCCGCCGATCTGCCGCGTGAACCAGCCATAGCCATATTCATCGCCGGAGAAGCGCGAGTTGGTGCGCTGCTGCCACGACTGGGTGATCCAGTCGGCAGGGACGATCTGTCGGCCGTCGGCGGCCTTGCCGCCGTTACGGTAGAGTTCGCCGAAGGCAAGCAGGGACCGGGCGCTCATCGCCATCTGATTGCCGCCGAGATAGATGCCCTGCGGATCGCGCTCCCATGCACCGATGCGGAAACCGTCGACCGGGCCGAGCCATTCGCGCGCCAACACCAGAGTCGGCCGCCGGCCGACCTTAGTGAGAATGGCCGACAGCAGATGCGTGGATGCGGTGGAATAGAGCATCTCGCCGCCGGGCTGATCGACGAAAGGCTGCGACAGCGCAAAGCGCACCCAGTTGCGCGAGGAGACCCAGCGGCCGTAGTTCGTCCCCGACATGCGATCGAGCCCGGCCTGCATGGAGAGAAGATTGCCGATGGTGATGTCGTTGATGCGCGGGTCTGGTGATGCCGGAAGATCGGCCCTCAGGATCGGCGCGATCTTCTGGTCCGGCCCCTCAAGCAGGCCTTTGTCGATGGCGATACCGACCAGCGCCGAAATGATCGACTTCGAAGCGGATTTGATATTGGTCGATTCCGAGGGCGAATGACCCCGGAACCCACGTTCGCTGAGCACGCGCCCGTCGCGAGCGACAATCACCGTCTTGAGAGGCCTCATCGCGGGGTCGCTCGCCGCGCGATCGAGACGCGGACCAAGCCCGCCGACGCCGGAAGCCGTGCTCTGGGCAGCCGCCGGCCCCGTTGCGGCAAGCGGCAGGCAGAAGAAAAGCAGAAGGGAAAGAAGGCGGATCATGCGACGCAAGATAGGATATCGCCGCGATATGTTCGCGGGCCGGCGACCCATTTCACGCGATTGTGTTTCCGCGTGCGTCGGGGAGCTAGCGACCGCGCCGCTTCACCCGCCAGAAAGACAATCCGCGCCGCAACCACACCAGGCCCGCCTGCCTGCATGGTCAAACGGCGCGGATATTACCAGCCGGGGGAAAAATTCCCAACCTGGCCGGCCGGTCGGCGCAGCCTTACAGAGCCGCGCGTCTTTTCGGCCGATGCGCTAAGCTGCGCGGCGAACCGGCGCGCTGGCCAGCATGCGTCCCGAGGGGACGATCATACCGGCCGCGCCGTCAAGCCAGCCTTCCGTGAGCTCGAGCGCCAGAAAGCGCGAGCGTTCGAACGGACCCGGCATGACAAGATGGCGGGCCTTTTCGGCAAAGAAGCCGAAACGCTCGTAATAGGCCGCATCGCCGACGAGCAGGACGGCACCATGCCCGCGCTTCTTCGCTTCGAGGATTACCGCGCGCATCAGCGCCGCACCGATGCCCTTGCCGCCATGCTGCGAGGCAACAGCAAGCGGCCCGAGCAGCAGTGCATTGATTGGCGTGCCTTCGTCATTGACGCCGGCCTCGATGTTCCAAAGCCGCACCGTACCGATGAGACGGCCGTCGCGATCGCGCGCGACGAGCGCAAGGCCCTCGGCCGGGACGCGGTTGCGGCGGATCTTCTCCGACGACTTCTTGCGGCGACCCGGACCCATGACGCGGTCTAGCAGGTTTTCACGCGCGACGACATCCGAGGGATTTTCGGCGTCGATGGCGAAAGTGGTAGGCGCAAAGAATGCGCGGACAGAATCAAGAACAGCGGCCATCTTGGCCTCCCGTACCCAATACCGTTATCAGCGGCGATGAAGGAAAATTGTGAAGTTGCCGCCCCGGCTGGTTACGGGGCCGGCGGAAACGACCTTAGATGACGTAGGCCTTCAACGGGTCGAAACCGTTGAAAGCGACCGCCGAATAGGTCGTCGTATAGGCGCCGGTGCCTTCGATCAGGACCTCGTCGCCGATCGAAAGGGAGATCGGCAGCGGATAGAGGTTCTTCTCGTAGAGCACGTCGGCCGAATCGCAGGTCGGACCGGCAATGACGCAGGGCTCCATCTCGTCGCCGTCGTGTTCCGTGCGGATCGGATAGCGGATGGCTTCGTCCATCGTCTCGGCGAGACCGCCGAACTTGCCGATGTCGAGGAAGACCCAGCGGGCATCGTCATTATCCGACTTCTTCGAAATCAGAACGACTTCCGCCTTGATGACACCGGCATTGCCGACCATGCCGCGGCCCGGCTCGATGATCGTCTGCGGGATCTGGTTGCCGAAATGCGTGCGCAGCGCCTGGTAGATCGACTTGCCGTAAGCTTCTGCGGACGGAACGTCACGCAGGTACTTGGTCGGGAAGCCGCCGCCCATGTTGACCATCTGCAGGTGGATGCCCTGCTTGGCAAGCGATACGAACACGCGCTTGGCATCGGCGAGCGCCGAATCCCAGGCATCGACCTTGATCATCTGCGAACCGACATGGAACGAGACGCCATAGGACTGCAGGCCAAGCTGATGGGCGTAGACGAGAACGTCGACAGCCATCTGCGGAACGCAGCCGAACTTGCGCGACAGCGGCCATTCGGCGCCTTCGCCATCCGTGAGCACGCGGCAGAAGACACGGGCGCCGGGAGCGGCGCGCGAGATCTTCTCGACTTCCTCGTGGCTGTCGACGGCAAAGAGGCTGACGCCGAGCGCATGCGCGCGGGCAACGTCACGTTCCTTCTTGATCGTGTTGCCGTAGGAGATGCGGGCGGCGGTCGCACCGGCGTCGAGCGCCATTTCGATTTCGGCAACGGATGCGCAATCGAAATTGGAGCCGAGGCCTGCGAGCAGCTTCAGCACTTCCGGGGCCGGGTTGGCCTTGACGGCATAATAGATGGCGCTGTCCGGCATGGCGTGACGGAAAGCGTGGAAATTGTCGCGAACGACGTCGAGGTCAACCACGAGGCAGGGACCGTCGGGACGTCGGGTTGCGAGAAAGTCGCGGATGCGCTGGGTGGTCATATCGATTCCCTCTTCCAATTCCAGAGCTCCGGCATGAACCGGAGGACAAAGGGCATACGATAGCTCGCATTGGAACCAGCCGGTGGAGACCCCGGAACCATAGCAAGCGCTCGATGCGCAGATAGTGAACCAACGCCGCGATGCGGTGTAAGTTCGGCTTTGTCTGCCATGGATTGGAGGGAGAATCCCAACCGCACTTCCGGCAATGATGGTGTGCCTCTTCAGTAACCCCCGCTGATGGAAAGCAGGGAGAGAACAAAAAGGCCCGCACCGTCGTTGCTTCAGGCGTCCTCGCATTTTCCGGTTGGCCGGAATAGCGACTGGAGGGGTTAATTCCAGGTACCTTACCGATTTCCTCACCAATTCGAGGGTTCGGCGGACACCCATGGGCACGTGCGACTTTGGGCTGAGTGGGAAATAAGAATATTCGCCTTCATAATCAAGCGATTTTTTGATCTCGGACTAAAAAAATTATTGAACAAGACGAGCCAATTTGTTCAACATTCCGAAACAGCCTGAGGGGTGCCATGGATACCTTGACCCGCATACGCGCCTTCATCGATGTCGTCGAGGCCGAAGGCTTCTCCGCCGCAGCACGGCGCACCGGTCGCTCCAAGGCGCTGCTCTCCAAATATGTGCGCGAATTGGAAGACGAGCTCGGCGCTCTGCTGCTCAACCGCACCACCCGGCAGTTCTCGATGACCGAGGCCGGCCATACCTATTACCGTACCGCCTCCGATATCCTGAAGGAAATCGATAACCTCGCCGATCTCGTGCGCGAAAACAATGCACAGCTCAAGGGACGGCTGCGCATCTCGGTGCCGCGCACCTTCGTCGATGCCGATGTCGGCCAGTCGCTGATCGATTTCGCCAAAGAGAACCCCGACCTTTCGCTGGAGATCGCCGCCGACGACCGATTCGTCGATCTGATCGAGGAGGGCTTCGACGTGGCGATCCGCATCACCAAGCTCGAAGATTCCGGCATGATCGCCCGCAAGATCTCGGATTTCCGCATCCATATCTGCGCCACCCCTGAATTTCTCGAGCGTTATCCCGATCTCGATCACCCAACGGCCCTTTCGAGCGTCCCCTTCATCGTCGATACCAATGCGCGCACCCAGGCGAGCATCCGCTTCCACAATCCTGACAACACCTCGTTCGCCGTCGCCGTTTCCGGACCGATAGAGGTCAACAGCCCGCATGCGACATTACGCGCAGCACTGGCCGGCATCGGCGTAGCCTTCATCCCGGATTTCATCGCCCGCAAGCCGATCGAGAGCGGCGAACTGGTGACCCTGTTCAACGATTACACCCCGACCGACCGCGGCATCTATGCCGTCTATCCGCACCGGCGCTATCTGCCGGCCAAGGTAAGGATCTTCGTCGATTACCTGCACAACTGGTTCAAGAAGCATCCGTAGACCGACGCCCTTTGCGGAGCGATGCGACATTCCCGTCCCGCTTCAACGTCTGGTCACGCCAATCCGATCCGGCCCGGTCCCAATTCCGTCCCAATTTCTGGCAAGAAGTCAGGGGCAGCGAACAAGGCAGCGGGATAGATGAGATATTCAACAATACTGATGGCCGCGCTTCTTTCGCTGGCACCGGCCGCCGCCTTTGCCCATCCGCACATCTTCGTGGAAGCGCGCCTCGAAGTCGTGGCCGGCAAGGACGGCAGTGTCGAGGAGCTGCGCAATGTCTGGCGCTTCGACGAGGTCTTTTCCTCCTCCGTGGTCATGGATTTCGACAAGAACACCGACCTGAAGCTGGAGCCGAACGAACTCGCTGAGGTCGGAAAGACGGTGAAGCAATCGCTTGCCGACTACGATTACTACATGAACCTGACGATCAACGGGAAGAACATCACCGTCCAGAAGCCCGACATCATCCATGTCGACTACAAGGATGGCCAGCTACTGATGTTCTTTGCGGTAAAGCCGGTGGAGAAGATGCCGCTCAAGGGCCGGCTCACCTTCGGCGTCTACGACCCGACGCTCTACACCTCGATCGATTTTCCCACCGACACCGAGCTGGCGATCGTCGGAGACGGCTTCAAGGCCTGCAAACATCAGGTGGTGCGGCCGGATGCCGACGAGGTGATCTCGCAAAACAAGCAGTCGCTGACGGACGCCTTCTTCAACGATCCCACCGGCACCAACATGTCCAAACTCTTCGCCACCAGGCTGGAGGTCACATGCTGACAAAACGCCTGCCCCTCATTTTTTCCGCTGTCGTCCTCGCGTTCCTAGTGGCGGCAAGTCTGGCCCATGCACAATCTCCGCTCGGCATCGGCACGGCGGAGCCGAGCTTCCAGCCGACCGGCGGTCCGCTCGCACCGCTTTTGCTCTATGTGAATTATGAACAGCAGGCCTTCTACCGGGCGCTGACCGGCGCCTTGAAGGCGATGCGCCAAGACCCGTGGCAGCTGGCATCGCTGATCGGCCTCTCCTTCGCCTACGGCGTCTTCCATGCAGCCGGCCCGGGCCACGGCAAGGCGGTCATCTCCTCCTATATGATCGCCAACGAGATCGAGCTGAAGCGCGGCGTGATGATTTCCTTCATTTCGGCCTTCATCCAGGGCGTGGTGGCGGTAGCGCTGGTCGGCGGCGCCTGGCTGGTGTTGCGCGGCACCGGCATCACGCTGACGGAGGCGACCCACGCGATGGAGATCGCCAGCTTCGTCATGGTCATCCTGTTCGGCGGCTGGTTGTTGTTCCGCAAACTGCGCTCGATGGCCGGCAATATGCCACGGCGCCGGCTGATGGCGACGCCGGCCGGCCCGGTCAGCATGATGCTCGACTGGAAGGACAATCCCGCCGAACGCCAGGCCTATGCGTTCAACGGCAAGGCGCAGGCTGTCGAAGCCGGCCACACCTTCGTTCCCGGCATGGTCTGCGAGACCTGCGGCAATGCCCATGTGCCCGACCCGGCCCTGCTCGGCGGCGACAGGTTCAGCGTCCGCGAGGCCTGGTCGGCGATCGTTGCCGTCGGTCTGCGCCCCTGTTCCGGCGCGCTTCTGGTCATGACCTTCTCACTGCTGAACGGGCTCTATCTCGGCGGCATGCTGTCGGTCGCTGCCATGTCGCTCGGCACGGCGATCACCGTTTCCCTGCTTGCCACACTTGCCGTCACCGCCAAGAGTGCGGCCGTCCGCCTCTCCGGACGCGGCTCCACCGCCTCGATCTGGATCGGCAACGCCATCGAAATCCTCGGCGCCGTACTCGTTATTCTGATGGGTGCCCTGCTGCTCGGGGCCTCGCTACAAGGGTAAACTTACTTCCCCCGGCTGCGCTGGTAGCGCGCCCGCAGCCAGAAAACCGCGAAAAACGCCAGGATCAGGCAGACGCCGACGACGATTGCCAGCGTCGGCGAGAAATTGCCGATCCACAGCACGATGGTCGGCAGGAAATAGATGACGAGGGCGGCGCCAAGCAGGATGATGGCGGCGGCGGTCGCCTGCGAGCGGCTTTCCGGGCTCATACGAGCCTTTCCTTTTCGAGATCGGCGCGGATATCCTGCAGGCGGCGGATCTGGTTGCCCTCGGCGTCGAAATTCTCCGGCGAAAGCCAGGCTTCGAAGGCATCGTTGATCATCGGCCATTCGGCATCGATCATCGAGAACCAGGCGGTGTCGCGGTTGCGATGCTTGGAGATCATGTGCTGGCGGAAGACCCCTTCGAAGCTGAAGCCATAACGCGCCGCCGTCGTCTTGCTCGCCTCGTTCTTATTGTCGCATTTCCATTCGTAACGGCGGTAGCCGAGATCCTCGAAGACATGCTTGGCCATCAGGTAATGCGCCTCGGTCGACAGTGGCGAACGCTTCATCTCAACCCCGTGCGCGACCCCGCCGATCTCGACGACGCCGTTTGCCGGGTCGGCGCGCATGTAATTCGCCATGCCGACAATCTTGCCGGTGGCGTTGTCGCGGAAGATATGGGTGAGCCAGCCGGACTTGGTATTGACGGTTTCCAGCCAGTTGGCGAAATCGTTGATACCGGAGAAATCGTCCTGGGCGAAATAGAGAAGCAGCGGGTTGATGCCCATGCCACCGAGGCCATCCCATAACGCCTGGAGATGTTCCTCACGCTGGTAGGGCTCGACGGTGACGAAGCGGCCCTTCAGCGTGACCGGCTTCGGCGCCGGGCAGCCCTTGAAATTTGCAAGATCGCGCATGTTCACTCCTCTTTTCCGAAGAGTGGATAGGCCAGCCGCCCAGCAAAGGCAACCGGCCTGGATGTCACTGCGACAAGGTCGTCTTGGCCGACGACACCGTCGCCTCGATATGGTCGACCAGCTGGTCGGCAAGGCCGAGGCGGCCGGCAAGCAGATCGAGATAACCGCGCTCGGCACGCGAATCCGGCTCGATGGTGAGCCGCGAGGCGGTGTAGAGTTCGACGCGCTGTTCTTCAGTCACCGCCGCAGCAACCAGCGCATCGATATCCGTTGGCGAAGCGAGTTCACGCTCGATGAAGGCCGCAGCCTCGCCGCTGACGTCGGCGGCCTTGACCTTGTCCATGATGAGGGCGCGTTCGGCATCGTCGATATGGCCGTCGGCTTTGGCGGCGGCGATCATCGCGCGGATCAGCACCAGCACGAATTCATTGCTGCCGGCAGGCGATGTCGGCCCGAAACCGGATTCGGCAGGCGGCGGCAGAAGGACCGGATTGTTTGCCGACGGTGCATCCGAGGGGGCTGCGGGCGCCTGCCCCGCCTGGTAATTCTTGTAGGCTTGGTAGCCGAGGCCGGCAATCGCGGCAAGACCGCCGATCGCTAGTGCATTGCCGGCAATACCCCGACCGGTCTTGGTGCCGAGAAGCGCGGCTGCAATCGCACCTGTCGCCAGCGGATTGTTCTTTGCCGTCTGCACGGCGTCACCGGCCCTGTCGCGGACCGAACCGCCAAGACCTGGCACCTGCGAACCCAAAAACTGGTCGAGAAGCTTCTTTGCGTCGAACATTCCTCGTCATCTCCCTGTTTGAAACTGGAGGAGTACATAGGTTTGCGACGGGTGAAATACAAATAAGGGGAGCGGGATTAAGCCATGAGACTCACCCGCCCCTGCCGAAACTCAGGCCTTCAGCGCTGCCGCCTCTGCCGCGAGCTTGGTAATGCCAGCCCAGTCGCCGGCCACGACCAGTTCCTTCGGCGCCACCCACGAGCCGCCGACGCAGATGACGTTCGGCAGCGAGAGATAATCATTGGCGTTCTTCAGCGAAATGCCGCCGGTCGGGCAAAACAGCGTGCCGGCAAGCGGCGAGGACAGTGCCTTGAGATAGGCGGCGCGACCGGCCTGCTCCGCCGGGAAGAATTTCAGCACCTGGTAGCCTTCTTCGCGCAGTGCCATGACTTCGCTGGCGGTCGCAGCCCCCGGAAGCAGCGGCACGTCGGAATCGGCGGCGGCATCGAGCAGTTCCTGCGTCGTGCCCGGGCTGACGATGAACTTCGAACCGGCCTCGACGGCGGCTTCCCAATGGGCGACATTGAGGATCGTGCCGGCGCCGACTTCGGCCCCCTCGACCTCTGCGGCGACGGCGCGCACGGCCTCGAGTGCCGCCGGCGTGCGCATGGTGATCTCGATCGCCTTTAGCCCGCCCGCGACGAGCGCGCGGGCCAGCGGCACCGCCGTCTTCGCATCGTCGACTATCAATACCGGAACGACGGGCTGGAGTTTCAGGATGGAAAGGAGCTTCTCTGTTTTCTCGCCCATGGTCGCGCGACCTCCTTGAAACGATTGAATTCGGACCCCGAATAACGCCCCCGCGGAACCTTGTCGAGATAAAACCGGACCGCATGCCGAGAAGGGTATGAAATGCGTGGAAATTGGGCTACCGTGCCGTAATCGTCACAAAAGGTTCACCGGCATGGCGAAAGAGATCGAGCGGAAGTTTCTTGTACGCAGCGATGGATGGCGTTCCGCCGTCGAGACGAAATCTGTCTTCAGGCAGGGTTACATTGCCTCGATGGACGATCGTTCCGTGCGCGTGCGCATCCTCGACGGCAGGAAGGCGAAACTGACGATCAAGATCGGCCGCAGCACCATCACCCGTGACGAATTCGAATATGACATCCCGATCGCCGATGCCGAAGAGCTGCTGCAGAACGCGATCGGCGTTGTCATCGAGAAGACGCGCTACCGCGTTCCGCATGAGGACTTCGTCTGGGAAGTCGACGTCTTTACCGGCGAGCATCGCGGACTGGTGATTGCCGAGGTGGAAATGACGGCGGAAACCGATGATCCGGCCCTGCCCACCTGGCTCGGCCGCGAAGTGACCGGCGATTTCCGTTATTCCAACCAGGCGCTTGCCACAGAGTACGGGCACGACAGGCATGGCCTATCGCATTCGGCCTGACGCCGATTTCACCGAAGCGTTCCGCAGCGTCGCGACCAAGCAGCTGGAACACGCCGTCACTGTCCTCGCGGAACGCCCGGACGGCGCGCATGAGGCGATCCATTCTTTCCGCAAAAACCTGAAACGGCTACGCTCGCTCTATCGCCTCGTGGCCCGCGAGACGCCGGATTTTCAGGCCCAAGAAAATGCGCGGCTGCGCGATGCCGCCCGCTCGCTTTCGGCGATCCGCGACGCTACCGCCCTCATCGGCACCGCGGAATATCTGCAGCATGCAGCCCGCGGGAACGAGGAGAGCGAGGCGCTCGGCCGTATCGTCACCATTCTCGAAGGACGCCGTGAATGGATGGCCGAAGCCGAAAGCGGCCTGGAACAGCGGCTCGCGGAAACCTCCGACGTTCTGAAGCAAGCGATCGCCGCCCTGGATGCCGTCTCCTTTGATGGCGGCCACCGCAAGAATGCCCGCATGCTGGCGAAGAGCTGGCGCCGCACCACGCGCAAGGCCCAGGCCGCGCTTGCGGCTTGCCACGGCGAGGCATCGGCCGACGATTTCCACGATCTGCGCAAACGCACCTACGACTATCGGCTCTACCATACCCTTTTGCGCGACGTCTGGCCGGGCGCGATGAAGGCCAAGCGGGATGCAGCCAAGGAACTCGTCGAGGATCTCGGTCACATCCATGATCTCACCGTGCTCTCCGAACTGGTCGAGGCCGAACCGCAGCTCTTCACTCGCAATGACGACCTGGCGCATCTGCTCGACATCATCATCTTCCGCCAGCAGGAAGACCGGCGGCAAGCGCTGGTCAAAGCCGAGGCCGTCTTCGCCGATGATGCCGACGAGGAAGCCCAGCGCATCGAGCTTCTCTGGGTGATGGCTGGGAGTTGAGAGGCCGCGAAATCGGAAGTGCTTGCGCGCAGCTCTGCATTTCCCATCGCATCTGCAATATCACAAGAAACCCTATTGACCTCAAGCAATCTTGAGGTCCTAGCCTCCGGTGGTCGAACAAGCAGAGACTTGACCCGCGAGGAAAATATGACCGCCGAAAATGCCGCAATGCCGGAAGTGCTCGGGCTCTACGAGACCCATCTGACCGTTGCCGATCTCAAGACCTCCACGGACTTCTACCGCGATGTCGTTGGGCTCGAACCGGCAGCCTCATTCGAGGAGCGTAAAGTCGCTTTCCTCTGGGTGGACGACAGGAAGACCGGCATGCTCGGCCTTTGGGAAATCGGAAGCGAGCCGCTGAAGATGCGGCTGCACATCGCCTTCCGTATGACCGCAGGCGACGTGTTGCAGGCGCCCGCCATTCTCAGGGCAAAAGGTGTGGAACCCCTCGGCTTTACCGGCGAACCGGTGACGGAGCCGGTGGTTCTCGGCTGGATGCCGGCGCTGTCGATCTATTTCAAGGATCCGGACGGGCACTCGATCGAATTCATCAGCGTTCTCGACGACATCCCCGACCGGAGCTTCGGCGTGCGGCCGTTTTCCGCGTGGCAGGCGCGAGCGTAATCGGTCACCGGTCAAGGTCGCCGCTGGCGAAGGCAATTGCGCGGCCCGCCGATTTTCTGTATTTCCGGCCTATGACCGACAGCCTGACACACACCAGCCCGTTCCTCGTGGCCGCACTTTACCATTTCGTTTCCGTGCCGCGCTTTGCCGACCTGCAGGCGCCGTTGCAGACGCTTTGCGAGGAGAACGGCGTCAAGGGAACGCTGCTTCTGGCGCATGAAGGCATCAACGGCACGATTGCGGGGCCGGATGCCGGCATTCACGCCGTGCTTGCCTTCCTGCGCGCCCAGCCGGAATTTTCGGGCCTGGAGCACAAGGAAAGCCGCGCCTCGAAAATGCCCTTCCTGCGCATGAAGGTGAAGCTGAAGAAGGAAATCGTCACCATGGGCGTCGAAGATATCGACCCCAACAAGGTGGTCGGCACCTATGTGGCTGCCAAGGACTGGAACACGCTGATTTCCGATCCCGACACCATCGTCATCGACACCCGCAACGACTACGAGACGGCGATCGGCACCTTCCGCGGCGCGCTCGACCCGAAGACCAAGAGCTTCCGTGAGTTTCCGGAATGGGTGCGTCAGAATCCCGGTCTGCAGAACAAGCCGAAGGTCGCCATGTACTGCACCGGCGGCATACGCTGCGAGAAGGCCACCGCTTTCATGAAGGCTGAGGGCTTCGACGAGGTCTATCATCTGAAGGGCGGCATCTTGAAATATCTGGAGGAAGTGCCACCGGAGGAAAGCCTCTGGGATGGCGCCTGTTTCGTCTTCGACGAGCGCGTCTCCGTCGAGCACGGCTTGAAGGAAGGCGAACACCGGCTCTGCCACGCCTGCCGCAACCCGATCACTGCCGAGGAGATTACTTCGCCGCTTTACGAGGAAGGCGTTTCCTGCAGCCACTGCTACCACACGCGCACGGAGGAAGACCGGCTGCGTTACCGTCAGCGTCAGCACCAGATCGCCCTGGCGAAGAAGCGCGGCCAGCGACATATCGGCAGCTGAGCCAGGATTCTGATTGGATCAGGCTGCGCCGATGTGGCGTCGGGCCGCCGGCTCCGCTGCACGTCGCTCGTTCAGCATCTCGGTGATAAGGTCTGATATCACAGGCTTTCCGAACAAATAGCCTTGCAGGCAGTCGCAGCCGAAAAGGCGCATGGCTATCGCCTGCTCCTCGGTCTCGATGCCTTCGGCCGTCACCGGAATGTCGAGCGAGCGGGCGAGCGCCACTGTCGCCTGCAGCATCTCGCGCTGGCGTTTGTCGTTGACACCCATGACCAGCGAGCGGTCGATCTTGATGCGGTCGAAGCCGAACTGCCTGAGATAACCGATCGAGGAGAAGCCGGAACCGAAATCGTCGAGCGCCACCTTGACCCCCAGTCCCTTCAGCCGTTCGATCGACTGGCGGGTGCGCTGCGGATTCTGGATCATGTAGCCTTCGGTGATCTCGAGCGTGACGCGGCCGGCTTCGATCTCCGTCTGCTTCAGCACGTAGCGCACATAGTCGGTAAAGGCGGGATTGCGGAACTGGCCGGGTGAGACATTGACCGAGACATTGAGTTCCGGCCATTGTTTAGCCGTCTCACAAGCCTTGCGCAGCACGAACAGGCCGAGCGATTCGATGAGGCCACTGGTCTCGGCGATCGGGATGAACAGCTCGGGCGAAACAGGACCATGACCTGGACGGTTCCAGCGCACCAGCGCCTCGACGCCGGTCATCGCATGCGTCGCCGAATCGATCAGCGGCTGGTAGGCAAGCGTCAGGTCGCCGCTTTCAATGGCGATCCGGAGGTCGAGCTCCAGCGCATTGCGCTGCTCTCGATCGGCGTCCATCGACGGATCGTAGAGCGTCATGCGCGCGCGGCCGGCCTCCTTCGCCTTGTACATGGCAAGGTCGGAACGGCGCACCAGCTCCTCACGCCCGATCGTCCCGGAAGGCGACATGGCGATACCAATGCTTGCCCCGACGACGACGACACGACGACCGATCTCCAGCGGCTCGACAAGAAAATCGAGGATCTGCTCGGCGAGCTGCAGGGCGGCGGCATTCTCGCTGTCGGAGAGAAAGGCGATCGCAAATTCATCGCCGCCAATACGGGCGAGAACCGCACCTTGCGGAATGAGTACATCGAGCCCGGCCGCGACCGCCCGGATCAACTGGTCGCCGGTGCCGTGGCCATAACTGTCATTGACTTCCTTGAAGCCATCGAGGTCGAGATAGAGGAGCAGCACGTTGCGCTTGGTCTGGCGTGCCTCGATGACAAAACGATCGACGGCCAGTCCGAGACCGTCGCGATTGGAAAGACCGCTCAGCCTGTCGCGCAGCGTCTCCTCGCGGGCGCTGTTTTCCTCCGCCTTCAGGCGGCGGCCGGCAAGCCAGCCGATGACCAGCAGCACCACGAAGAACAATCCGACGAGGCCGAGCGCCTGGATGACCATCGGCCGCACCTGTGCATAGCCGATATCGCCGGGTGAACGCGAGATCCACACGAGCTTGCCGAGCGTTGCCCCCGTCGGATCGACGATCGGGACGAGGTAGTCGGCCGCAAGACTCGGCGGCGCCAGCCGCAGCCCGCCGATGACATAGGTCTGGCCGAGAGCGGTCACCCTGTCGTCATCGAGATGGCGGGCGAAAACGAGATAGCGCTGCTGGCCGGCGGGCACATCCAGCGAACCGGACTTTTTCCGCACCAATGCCACGCCGACGGCGGCAATGCCCCGCTTGGTGGTAACGAAACCGATCGCCTGAGGACGATCGGCCGGGCCGGCCGCCTTCACCGTGTCGAACAAGGTCCAGAGCGAAGGCGCGAAGAAATCCGTGACCGGCTCCTCCATCGGCTTGCCATCGCGATAGGCCATAATCGCCTTCTTCTCGGCATCGATGACGATCGCCATGTCGAAAAGCGAACTGTTGACCGACATCTCGCCGTAGTTGCTCACCGTCCAGGCCATACCGTCAGCTGCGTAGACGTTGACGGCGGCGTCATCCCAGGCGGCGTAATCGTCAAGCGTCGCGCCGAGCTGTTCCTCGAAGGTCTTCAACGCCCCGATCGTCGTTTCGCGCGAGCGCTCGTCATCGAGAATATTGGAATTTTCGGCCACGCGTTCGAGCGCCGTCAGCACCATGATGGTGACGACTGCAACAATGACTGCGAAGGAAAAAAGCACGCCCGTGACGGTGATGTGACGGCCTATTCCCGATCCTTTGCTCTGCGACTTTCCGGCGGTCTGCATTACGACTCCCTGACCGTCGGACTTTGCCAGCCAAGGGTTCAAAAACGTTTAAGCAACCGACTGTTGCAGGCCTCTCGCGAGCTATTTTTGTGTCGCCGCCTGAGGACGCGCCCCTAACCCGGCTTGTGATTGCCCTTCGGGAATTGCGCCGCGAGTTCGCGATACCATTTGCCGCTCTTTTTTACCGTGCGTACCTGGGTCTCATAATCGACATGGACCAGACCGAAGCGCATGCGGTAGCCTTCCGCCCATTCGAAATTGTCCATCAGGCTCCAGGCGAAATAGCCCCGCAAGGGGTAGCCGTCCTTGATGAGGCCGGCGACGATTTCGAGGTGATCGCCGACATAATCAAGGCGCATCGTATCGTCGACCTCGCCGTCGACGACATCGGTGTTGTCGCAGGCGCCATTCTCGGTGATGTAGCACTCCGGCAGCTCGTAGCGGCGGTAGAGATCCTCGACCGAGAGCTTCAGGCCAGGCGCATAGATCTCCCAGCCGATATCGGTCTTGACGTCGCTTGCCGGCGGCGCTTCCACCGTCCAGGGGAAATCACCTTTGCGTTCGGCATCATCAGTGACCCGCTCGGGCTTATAATAGTTCAGCCCCCACCAGTCGAGTTTCTGGCTGATGAGTTTCAGGTCGCCATCCTCGATGACGGGCATGCGATTGCCCAGCGCCTCGATGAATTCCTTCGGATATTCACCCTTGAAGACGGGATCGAAGAAAGCGCCGTTGTGGAACTGATGCGCACGCTCGCCGGCGGCCAGATCGGCCGGGCTGTCGGAGCCGGGAATGATCGAGGCGGCATTGAGCACGAGCCCGACCGGCACGTTGGGGGCTTCCGAGCGGATCGCCTCGACGCCGAGACCGTGGGCAAGGTTCATGTAATGCATGGCGTGAAGGGCGGCCTGCATGTTGCGTTCGCCCGGAGCATGGATGCCGTAGAGATGGCTGAGCCAGACGATGCACCAGGGTTCGTTGAAAGTCGCGACCCGGTCGAGGCGATCGCCAAGGCGGTTCATCACCGTCTTGGCATAGCGCTGAAACGCATAGGCGGTCGAGCGCGCCGTCCATCCGCCCTCGCCGGCGAGCAACAGAGGCAGATCCCAGTGGTAGAGCGTCGCGAAGGTCTTGATGCCGCGCGACTTGCAGCCGTCGACCAGCCGATCGTAGAAATCGAGGCCGGCCTCGTTCACCGGACCCGTGCCGTCGGGGATAATGCGCGGCCAGGCGATCGAGAACCGGTAGGCTTCGACACCCATCTCCTTGATGAGATCGAGGTCCTGTTCCAGGCGATTGTAGTGATCGCAGGCGATATCGCCGTTATCGCGATTATGGACGCGGCCGGGCATATTGCAGAAAGCATCCCAGATGGATGGCTTGCGGCCATCGGCTTTGCTGGCGCCTTCGATCTGGAAGGCGGCGGTGGCAACGCCGAAAGTGAAGTCGCCGGGAAAGCGTTCCGCGAGTTTCTTCGGATCGATCATCTGGAAATCCTATCTCTCAGGTTGGGCCGTTTGCGCCGGATTTAGCCAAGCCTGAAGGCAAAGTACAGGCTGACGGCGAGAAAAACTGCAACGTTGCAGGAGGAAAACAGAACAGCTGCAACGCCGCTGCAGCCGCCCCTCCCCCACCGCGCAGCTACCCTCATAACGGCAATGTCAGCAGTCGTGACTTGGCCATTGAGACCGCGATCCTTACACGGGAAATGGCATCACAAATATGAAAGGAATCCAATGCTCTCTTCGGTCCATTCGCTGCAGCCTCATCTGCTGAGCCTGTTGCGCATCGTCTCGTCACTTGTCCTTTTCAGCTTCGGAACACAGAAAATCCTGCATTTTCCGGCTGCGGCAAGCGTGCCGCCGGCGGGGTCGCTCTCCTGGGTTGCCGGGCTGCTCGAACTCACCTTCGGCTTCCTGGTCCTGGTGGGATTCCAGACCCGTATCGCAGCATTCGTGCTCTCGGGCCTCATGGCCTTCGCCTATTTTATCGGGCATGCTTCAAAGGGCATCTACCCCGCCCAGAACGGCGGCGTCGCGGCGATCCTGTTCTGCTTCGTGTTTCTTTATCTGGTGGCGGCAGGTGCCGGACCGCTGAGTGTCGACAACCTGCTGAGGCGTGGCCGTACAGCGGCGGCTTGATCAAAAATAAAACAAAACGCCGAGGCGACTCGAGACCGCCTCGGCGTTTTTCATGGGGCCACGCGGATCGGTAAATTCAGACCTTGACCCATGCGCCGTTCTTCTTGGAAGACGCGACGCAGGCTTCGACGAAAGCCACACCCTTCACGCCGTCATCGACCGTGGGGTAGACCACCGCCTTGTCGACGGCCTTACCCTTCTTGCGGGCGTTGATCGCATGCGCGGCTTCGGTATAGATCGTCGCAAAGGCTTCGAGATAACCTTCCGGATGCCCAGATGGCACACGCGTGACACGGCCGGCAGCCGCGCCTGAACCGGCACCGCCCCGGGTGATCAGCCGCTTCGGCTCGCCGAAAGGCGTGTACCACAAGTAGTTCGGGTCCTTCTGGGTCCATTCCAGCCCGCCCTTGGTGCCGTAGACGCGCACCATCAGGCCATTTTCATGGCCGGGCGCCACCTGGCTGCACCAGAGCATGCCCTTGGCCGGTTTCTCCGACCCCTTCGCCTTGAAGCGCAGCATGACATGCGCATTATCGTCCAGCCGGCGACCCGGAACGAAACTGTCGAGGTCGGCGGCGAGGCTGTCGAGCTCGAGACCAGTGATGAAGGCAGCGAGATTATAGGCATGCGTGCCGATATCGCCGGTCGAGCCGCCGACGCCGGACTGCGCCGGATCGGTGCGCCAGGCGGCCTGCTTCTGGCCGGTTTGCTCGACCGCTTCCGTCAGCCAGTCCTGCGGATATTCGGCCTGGACGACGCGGATGTCGCCGAGTTCGCCATTCGCGATCATCTCGCGCGCCTGACGGACCATCGGATAACCGGTGTAATTATGCGTCAGCACGAAGAGCGCGCCGCTCTCGTCGGCAATCTTCTTCAGCTTCTTCGCATCGGCAAGGTTTGACGTCAGCGGCTTGTCGCAGATGACATGAATGCCGCGCTTGAGGAATTCCTTGGCTGCATCGTAGTGAACATGGTTCGGCGTGACGATCGCCACCGCCTCGATGCCATTTTTCAGCTTCGCCTCGCGGATCGCCATCTCGCGATAGCTGGAATAGGTCCGCGACGGATCGAGGCCGAGGTCGCGGCCGGATGCGATCGCCTTTTCGGGCGAAGCCGACAGCGCGCCGGCGATGAGATCGTACTGATCGTCGATGCGGGCCGCGATACGGTGGACCGCGCCGATGAACGCGCCCGCCCCGCCGCCCACCATGCCGAGCCGGATGCGCGGCTCGCGTGTCTGTTCGGATGATGCTTCGATTGCCATTCTGTCCTCCTGAAATTTAAATTTGGTGCGGATATGGCCCCTCATCCGGCTGCCGCCAGCTTCTCCCCGCTCGCGGGGAGAAGGGGTATGCCGCAGCGTCTTTTCCGCTCTCGACGTTTGGTCGGGCAAGTCCCCTCGCCCGTTTACGGGGAGAGGGTTAGGGGCAACCAACCAATATGCACTGATTTAGGAAAGCCCCAGCATCCGCCGGTTCGCCGCCTGGTCGGTACCGCTACCGGCGAAATCGTCGAAGGCTTTCTCGGTGACGCGGATGATATGCGCGGCGACGAATTCGGCGCCTTCGCGGGCGCCGTCTTCCGGATGCTTCAGCGCGCATTCCCATTCGACCACGGCCCAGCCGTCGAAATTATTCGCCGTCATCTTCGAGAACACCGCGCCGAAATCGACCTGGCCGTCGCCGAGAGAACGGAACCGGCCGGCGCGTTCGACCCAGCCCTGATAGCCGCCGTAGACGCCCTGGCGCCCGGTCGGATTGAACTCCGCATCCTTGACGTGGAACATCTTGATGCGGTCCTTGTAGATGTCGATATTGTCGAGATAATCGAGGCACTGCAGGACATAGTGCGAGGGATCGTAGAGCATGTTGGCGCGCGGATGGTTCTTCACCCGCTCCAGGAACATCTCGAAGGTGATGCCGTCATGCAGGTCTTCGCCCGGGTGGATCTCGTAGCAGACGTCGATACCGTTCTCGTCCGCGTGGTTGAGGATCGGCGTCCAGCGACGGGCGAGTTCGTCGAAGGCAGTCTCGACCAAGCCGGCAGGACGCTGCGGCCAGGGATAGATGAAGGGCCAGGCAAGCGCGCCGGAGAAGGTCGCATGCGCCGTAAGCCCGAGGTTTTTGGATGCCGTCAGCGCCATCTTGACCTGCTCGACTGCCCATTCCTGACGCGCCTTCGGATTGCCGCGCACCTCCGGTGCCGCGAACCCGTCGAAGGCTTCGTCATAGGCCGGATGCACGGCGACGAGCTGGCCTTGCAGATGGGTGGAGAGTTCGGTGATCTCGATGCCGTTTTCGCGAGCCTTGCCGGCGAATTCGTCGCAATAGTCCTTGGACGTGGCAGCCTTCTTCAGATCGATCAGCTGGCTGGCCCAGGTCGGTACCTGGACGCCCTTGTAACCGATGTCGGCCGCCCATTTGGTGATCGCGTCCCACGAGTTGAAAGGAGCAGTATCGCCCGCGAACTGGCCAAGGAAAAGGCCGGGGCCTTTGATCGTTTTCATGTCAGATTCCTCCCTGAATATTGACCGTAAACGTTTCTGATATGTTGTAGCACGCTATTTGGCGGGAGCAAGGCACCTCCTCGCCCTTGGCTCGTGATTTGGCACGAGGCCAGATGCGATATGGCTGGGAGCTAATCATGATGGGCTTTGGCGGGCAAGAGGTACGTGCAGCATTTTCGGCCAGCCGCCGTATGGAAGCATAAAAAAGCGCCCATCCTTTCGAATGGGCGCATGTCTCAAGACGATGGATCAGAACGGCGAATCCGGGAAATAGAAGTCCTTGGCATTCTCCTTCGTGACGAGAGTCGCATCGAGAATGTAGCTGCCATGAACCGGGACCTGATCGTAGAGGGCCGCAGCCGTCAGCTCCATCGCCGTGCCGACCATTGCCGGCGGATAGAGAACGTCGACCGGGATCAGCTTGTCGCCGTCCATGACCTTCTTGACCATGTCCTTGGAGCCGGCGCCGGCGACGACATACTTGATGTCGGTGCGCTTGGCCTGCTCGATCGCCTGCAGAACGCCGACGGCCATGTCATCATCCTGGCACCATACGACGTCGATCTTCTGGTACTTGGTCAGGTAGTCCTGCATGACCTTGAAGGCATCGTCGCGGTTCCAGTTGCCGTACTGGCGGTCGAGAACCTTGACGTTCGAGCCGGCAATGCCCTTGTCGAAGCCGTCCTGGCGCTGCTGGTCGATCGGGATCGGCAGACCGCGGATGATGACCACTTCGGCGTCCGGCGTCGTGTCCTTGATGTACTTGCCAGCGACTTCGCCGAGAGCCGGGTTGTTGCCGGCGACATAGAGGTCGCGCACGGAATTGTCGTTGTTGCTCGGCGCGCGGTCGACGAGGGCGACGAACTTGCCCTTGGCCTTGACTTCCTTGATGGCGTTGACGAGCGGATCCGGATCCGACGGCAGGATGACGAGGGCGTCGATGCCCTGCGTATCGAGATCCTGCACGGCGTTGGCCTGGCTGGCGGCGTCCGGCGAGGTCTTCACGATGACGTTAAGACCGGGATGTTCGGCCATCAGCAGCTTGGCGACGCGTTCGGCATGGAACACCACGCCCGACGTCCAACCGTGGTCGGCGGCCGGAATGGATACGCCGATCGTGAATTTCTTGTCCTGGGCGTGAGCGGCGCCGGCGAACGTCACCGCCGCAACCGCCAGGCCCAACATCAATTTACGCATGCTATTTCCTCCCAATAATTTCAGGGACTTTTCCATACGGGACCGGACGCCCTGTAAGTCCGGTCAATTCATGATTTGCGCACCAGCGAACGCTGGACGAACATGGCGATGATGATGATTGCACCCTGGATGGCGCCGATCAGATATTCGCTGATGAAATTCGAAAGCAGCATGATGTTGCCGACCAGTTCAAGAATGAAGGCGCCGCAGATCGTGCCCCAGACCCTGCCCGCGCCGCCCTTCAGCGCCGTGCCGCCGACGACGACGGCCGTGATCGCCTGCAACTCCCACAGGATACCCGTCGTCGCCGATGTCGAGCCGAGACGCGGAACGTAGAGCAGCACGGCGATGGCGACGCACAGTCCCTGGATGACGAAGGCAATCGTCCGCACACGGTTGACCGCGATGCCCGAATAGCGGGCGACATCGCTGTTTGATCCCACGGCGACGACGTGGCGCCCGTAGCGGGTGCGGTAGAGGATGAAGGCAGCAACCGCCGTCACCGCCAGGATCACCACGATCGGCACAGGCACGCCGGCGATATTGCCGAAATAAGCAGGGCGATAGAGCGTCTGGATATCGGCGGAGCGAAGTGTGATCGCGCCTCCCTGCGACAGCCATGTCGTCAGGCCGCGATAGATGCCCATCGTGCCGAGCGTCGCGATGAAGGGCTCGATCCTGCCCACCGTCGTGATCAGGCCGTTCGCCAGGCCGCAGAGTGCGCCGGCGACCATGGTGAAGACGACCGCGACCAGCAGCATCAAAGCCGGGTTTTCGATGGCGCCCGAATTCATCAGCAGGATCATCAGGCTGGCGACGAAGGCCACCATCGACCCCACCGACAGATCGAGATCCCCGGCCGATATCACGAAGGTCGCACCGACCGCGATGATGGCGATGAAAGCGCTGCGCGTTGCGACATTGGCAAGGTTGGTGATGCCGATGAAATTGGGATTAACCAGGGCTCCGACGATCAGCAGCAGCGCCAGGGCGACGAACGGCGCGACCGCACGCAGGTCGACATCCCGCCAGGATCGGCGCCGGATTTCCCTGGTCTCCTCGTTGACACTCATTTCCAAACCAACCTCCCGTCCCATATTTTCTGGGAATCTTATCTGTCGCCCTGATCGGTAAAGCCCTGCTTCAGCCTTCAGGCAGCCGCCTTCTTCTTGAGCCCGGCGGCGTAACGCATGATCTCCTGCTCGGAAATCTCCTCGCCCTCGAGCACGCCGACGATACGCCCTTCGCGCATCACCGCCACTCTGGTGCAGAGGCCGATGACCTCCGGCATCTCCGACGACACGACGATGATCGACCGGCCGTCCCGGGCGAGTGCCGAGATGAAATGATAGATCTGCTGCTTGGTGCCGACATCGATGCCGCGCGTCGGCTCGTCGATGATGATGATCTGTGGCTCGGTCTCCATGACCTTGGCGAGCAGCAGCTTCTGCTGGTTTCCCCCCGACATCCGGCCGGCGACGATATTGCCGTCGCGAACCCTGATATCGAAGCGGCGCTTGGCCTTCGCCATCGCGGCCGCCTCGCTGCCCGGGCTGAGATAGCCGTGACGAGCGTGCCTTCCGAGCGATTGCAGTGTCAGATTGGTCACCATGCCGGAGCGCAGCAAGAGGCCTTTCGACTTGCGGTCCTTGGTCATGTAGGCGAGCCCGCAGCGATTGGCGGCATGCACGTCGCCGGAGGGAACCGTTTCCCCCTTGATGACCACCTCGCCCTCGAGACGGGTCCGCAACCCGGCGATCGCTTCCATCAGTTCAGTGCGGCCGGAGCCGATCATGCCGGAAAACCCGATGATCTCGCCCTTGCGCACCTCGAAGCTCGCATCCTTCACATAACCCGTCGACACCGAAGCGACTCTGAGGACGACCTCCTCGTCGACATCAGGCTCGACCTTGGCGGGATAGAGGCTGGAGAGTTCGCGGCCGACCATCAGCTGCGCGATCGATTCCCCGTCCAGAACGGACGTCGGCGACGTCTTGATCCATTGGCCGTCGCGCAGCACCGTGACACGATCGGTCAATTCCATCACCTCGTCGAGCTTGTGGGACACGAAGACGAAGCTGGTACCCTGGTCGCGAAGCTTGCGAACCTGCTTGAACAGCATATTGGTCTCTTCCCGCGACAGCACCGCGGTCGGTTCGTCCATGAACACCACCCGCGCATCGCGGCTGATCGCCTTGGCGATTTCGACCATCTGCTTGTCGGCGATGGAAAGCGTGCTGATCAGCGCATTCTCGTCGACATGCGAACCGAGCACATCGAGAACCTTGCGTGTCTCCGACCGCATATATTTGCGGTCGAGAACGCCGAAGCGCGTGACTTCGCGCCCGAGAAAAAGGCTCTCCGTTACGGTCAGATGTTCGGCGAGGTTGAATTCCTGGTGAATGATGACGATGCCGAGCGCCTCGGCGGCGCCATTGGGCGGCAGGACGACCGGCTTGCCGTCGAGCAGGATTTCGCCGGAACTCGGCTGTTCGAAACCAGACAACACCTTGACGAGCGTGGATTTGCCGGCGCCATTTTCACCCATGAGGGCATGGATTTCGCCGGCGCGGAGATCGAAGTTCACGCTGAAGAGGACCTGCACTCCACTGAAGGATTTGCATATGCGCCTGGCGGACAGCACCACGGGTGCGGTGTCGGCAGCTTCCACAGTCATCTGGTCCTCCCAAAGCGGCATCCCATCCGCTCTGGAGCCTTATGTAAACCTTTACATTCATCGTGTAAAGGTTTACATCGTTGATTTACACAGATCAGTTGAAGCCTGCCTTTGACCTCTCGACAAGTCTGTGTAGTGTCGCGGCGAAGACAGCCCCAAGGCAGAGCCAGTGTCGAATTCCACGCCCGCAACCATCGAAGACGTCGCCCGGATCGCCGAGGTCTCTATCGCGACGGTTTCCCGGGCAATCCACATGCCGGAGAAGGTCGCCAACTCCACTCGCCTCAAGGTCAACCAGGCGATCGCCATCACGGGCTATACGACCAATGCCATGGCGCGCAGCCTGAGGCTCGGCCGCTCCAACATGATCCTCGTCGTGGCGCCCGATATCGGCGATCCCAATTTCTCCAACATTCTCGTCGGGCTGGAGAACGAAGCGCGCGCGCACGGCTACGGCATCCTGATCGGCCACACGCAGAACGATGCCCAGCGCGGCCTGGAATATCTAAAATTCTTCAATTCCAACCAGGCGGCCGGGTTGATCCTCTTCACCGGCATCCTGCCCTTCGGGCATCAGACGATGACCGCGCGGCTGCCGCCGAGCGTCGGCGTTTTCGAGCCCGTCTTCAACGGCGGCATTCCCTATGTCGGCGTCGACGACACCGAGGGCGCTCGCAAGGCGGTGGACCTGCTGCTGGCCGAAGGGCATCGCAAGATCGCCTTCATCGGTGATTCGCGCACCCGGCTTGCCTATACGAGACGCCGCATGGGTTACGATGCCGGTCTCGACGCCGCAGGCATCCCGCCCGACACCAGGATCGTGCTGGAAGGCGACGGCACGATCGAAAGCGGGCGGCATGCGGTCGAACAGCTTTTCATGCGCGACACGCTTCCAACCGCCTTCATGTGCGTGAACGACCAGACGGCGATCGGCGTCATGGTCGGGCTTGGCGCGCGAGGCTACGACATTCCGCGGGATTTCTCGGTGACCGGTTTCGACGACGTGCCGCAGGCCGTCTTCATATCCCCACCGCTGACCACGATCCGCCAGCCGAGAACGGCGATCGGCAAGCAGGCGATGGCGCTGCTGCTGGAACTTCTGTCCGATGGCCGGCCGACCGAAACGGAAATCTTGCTGCGGCCGGATCTGGTGGTTCGAAACTCCGTCTCGGCGCCGTCGCGCAACTGGTCGAAACGTTGAACCCGTATCAGCAAGCGCTTAAGGCGCATTTAGCCGGCAAAATGCGCCGGCGACCAATGGCCGCCGGCGCGCTTTATCAAACGTAACGATTGACGACGTTCTCAAGCAATTCCTGCTTGCCCGACCTTGGCTGCGGGTTCACGTCGTGGCTCTCGACATAATGGGTGATCTCGTCCAGCGAATACTCGCCGCGGAAGAGCTTCTGCGCCTCGGCGGATTCCCAGCCGGCATAACGATCGGCGAGCGGCTGCGACAGAGCCTTGTCCTCGATCATCCTGGCAGCGGCCTTCAGGCCGCGGGCGCAGCAATCCATGCCGCCGATATGGCCGATCAGCAGGTCCGCCGGGTCGAGAGACTGGCGGCGCAGCTTCGAGTCGAAGTTGGTGCCGCCGGTCTTGAAGCCGCCGCCAGCCAGAACATGGTAGTAAGCGAGCGCCATTTCGGGAACATTGTTCGGGAATTGGTCGGTATCCCAGCCGGACTGGTAGTCGTTGCGGTTCATGTCGATCGAGCCGAAGATACCGAGCGCATTGGCAAGCGCCAGCTCGTGCTCGAAGGAGTGGCCGGCAAGGATCGCGTGGCCCTGCTCGATATTGAGCTTCACCTCGTTTTCAAGGCCGTGCTTCTTGAGGAAGCCATAGACGGTCGCGACGTCGTAATCATACTGGTGCTTGGTCGGCTCCTGCGGCTTCGGCTCGATCAGGATCGTGCCCTTGTAGCCGATCTTGTGCTTGTATTCGACGACGAGGTTGAGGAAGCGGCCGAGCTGGTCGAGCTCGCGGCCGATATCGGTGTTGAGCAGTGTCTCGTAACCTTCGCGGCCGCCCCAGAGCACGTAGTTTTCGCCGCCGAGCTTCTGCGTGGCGTCGATGCAGGTCTTCACCGTCGCGGCTGCGAAAGCGAAGACGTCAGGATCCGGATTGGTCGCAGCGCCCGACATATAGCGCCGGTGGGAGAAGAGGTTCGCCGTGCCCCAGAGCAGCTTGGTGCCGGTTGCGGCCTGCTTCTCGGCGAAATAATCGACGATCTCGTTGAGGTTTTTAGTGTTCTCGGCAAAAGTCTTGCCTTCCGGACGCACGTCGGCGTCATGGAAGCAGTAGTAGGGCGAGCCGAGCAGCGAGAAGAATTCGAAGGCGACGTCGGCCTTGAGCTTGGCGGCCTTCATCGTGTCCTCGAACCAGGGACGCAGGAAGGTCTGCCCGCCGAAGGGATCGCCGCCCGGCCAAGTGAAGGTGTGCCAGTAGGCCACCGCAAAGCGCAGATGGTCTTCCATGCGCTTGCCCATGACGATCTCGTCCGGCTGGTAGTGGCGGAAGGCCAGCGGATTGGTGCTGTCCGGGCCTTCGTATTTTACTTTCTGGATATCGCCGAAAAATCCGGTGCTCATGTTGGTTCTCCTTGGGTTTGTATCTGTTTGCAGTTCCGAATTCTTGTCTACGCCAGGGGCCCCCTCATCCGCCTGCCGGCACCTTCTCCCCGATGGGGAGAAGAGACTCGCTGCGGCGCTTCTTTCCCCTTCTCCCCTCGGGGAGAAGGTGGCCCGAAGGGTCGGATGAGGGGGCCGCTGGCTCCAGTTCTCAATGCGCCAGCGACTTGATCGCCGGGTAGAGTGCGCGATAGCGCTTGTAGGCATCCTCGTAAGCGCCGTTCAGTGCGGATACCGGCTCGATCGTGCCTGCCGTCACCGGCGGCGTGCAGACGGCAATCGGATCCGCGCCCGTTGCAGCGATCAGGCCGAGGCGGGCGGCGCCGAAGGCCGCGCCGAAATCGCCGTCGGCCGGCAGGTCGACGGGAACGCCGAGTGCGGTCGCGATCGACGCCAGCCAGTAACGCGAGCGCGAACCGCCGCCGATTGCCGTGACGCGGGATATGCCGGTGCCGGCCGAACGCAGGGCTTCGAGATTGTCGCGGATGGCGAAGGCGACGCCTTCGAGCACCGCCTGGGTCAGAACGACACGGCTGCTTTCATGTTCAAGGCCGATGAAGGCGCCGCGGATGACGGCATCATTGTGCGGCGTGCGCTCGCCGGAGAGATAGGGCAGGAAGGTGACGCCGGTGGGTGCCTTCAGCGTCTCGCCGAGTTCGCCGGTGAGATCGGCGGCCGACTTGCCGGTCACGCTGGAATGCCAGTTGAGCGCATCGGTGGCCGACAGGATGACGCCCATCTGGTGCCAGGTGTTCGGCAGCGCGTGGCAGAAGGCATGCACGGCGCTTTCCGGCTTCGGCAAATAGGAACCGTTGGCGGCAAAAAGCACGCCTGATGTGCCGAGCGAGACGAAGGCGGCGCCATCGCTGACCGTGCCCATGCCGCAGGCCGAGGCCGCATTGTCGCCGGCACCGCCGGCAACGACGACATCACCTGATATACCCCATTGCGCCGCCAGTTCGGACCGCAGCTTGCCGGCCTGCTCGGTGCCCTCGACGAGCGCCGGCATCTGCCCCTCGGAAAGGTTGGTGGCGGCGAGCAGTTCGGAGGACCAGGCGCGCTTGCCGGTGTCGAGCCAGGAGGTGCCGGCCGAATCCGACATTTCCGAGATATAGTCGCCGGTCAGCCACAGACGCAGATAGTCCTTCGGCAAGAGCACCTTGGCAATCTTGCCGAAGACATCGGGCTCATGCTTCTCGATCCAGGCGAGCTTCGGCGCCGTAAAGCCGGGGAAGACGATGTTGCCGGTGAGCGCGCGAAAGCGCGGATCGACATCGAGTGCTGCGGCCTCGACGTAGCTGCGGGTGTCGTTCCAGAGGATGCACGGGCGCAGGACCTTGTCGGTCGCATCGATGAGCGTTGCGCCATGCATCTGGCCGGAAAGGCCGATGCCCTTGACCGCCGCCAACTCCTTCGGATGTTTTGCCTTGAGGCCGGCGACGGCCTCCTCGGTGGCGCGCACCCAGTGGGCCGGCTCCTGCTCCGACCAGCCGGAATGCGGACGCGACACGTCGAGCGAACCGTTGGCCGAGCCGACGATCTTCTGATCACCGTCAATCAGCATCGCCTTGACGCCGGAGGTTCCGAGATCGAGACCCAGATACATGTGGTGTTTCTCCCTTTGCCGTTACGGCAGATTGTCTTTCAGGAATATGTCGAGGCGGATGCGCTCCTGCGCTTCGATGACGGCAAGCCCGTCCGCCTTGGCCTTCAGCACGCGGATCGCACTGCGCACCTCATGGCCGGCATCCTGGTTGAGGATCGCATCGATCGTGTTGTCGATGAGTGCTGCGCGCGTGTGGGCGGTCAGTTCGTGGGCGATCACGGTCAGCACGCGGTCGACGGCCTTCTCCTTCAACGCCCGGATCAGGCCGCGATTGCCGGCGCCGAGGCTGTAGACGCCGATGATGCCGGCATTCTCGAGCGCGTCGGCAACGAGCCTGTGGGCGACCTCCGGGTCGTCGCGGCCCTCGAGAACCGGCAGGATTGCAAGATCGGGAAATTCCTCAGCCATGACAGCGGTAAAGCCCTCCAGCCGCTCGCGATGGTCGCGCACCAGCATGGAGCCGGCGAGCACGGCGATTTCACCCTTCCGCGGCCCGAGGAATCGTCCGAGCAGCCGGGCGGCTGTGCGGCCGGCTGCGATATTGTCGACGCCGGCATAGTGATGGCGGAGCGAGCCCGTGAGATCGGAAACCAGAGTGACGATGGGAAAGCGCTCGCGCACCAGCCTGTCGACGGCGGCGCGCACGTCAGGCGCATCGGTAGCAACCAGCGCAATGCCACAGGGCTTTTCGCGGGAAAGCTCTTCGAGCACGGAGACGAGGGCAGCCGGATCGAAGGCCGGCACCTCGATGGTGCGGATATCGGTGCGCTCGGCCGACGATCGGAGGACTGCCTGGCGGATCTCGGCATTGAGCCCGTGCATGAAGGAGTTGTCGCTGGCCGGGAGGATGAAGACCAGCGGATAGGTGCGCCCTTTGGCAAGATTGGCGGCGGCGACGTCTCTGACATAACCGAGTTCGCGGATCGCGGTCTCGACCTTTTCCCGCGTGACGTGGCGCACACCGGGACGCTGGTTGAGAACCCGGTCAACGGTCGCCAGGCTGACACCGGCGGCGGCGGCGATATCGTGAACGGTTGGCCTCATCATTCCTCCTGACGAGACCATTAGCGCCAATTTTGATGTACGTAAATCAAAAAATCGAACGGGCGGGTTTCCGCATCGTTTTCCCGGCATGTTCGCTTCGGACCGATCCGGTGGCGATGATCGACCTGATGACATAGCGACCTGAAAACGGCAAACAAAAAGACCCTCCGAAGAGGGCCTTTTCAAGGGGCGGCAGGCCGGAGGTCAGTGGCCGCCACCGCCTCCCCCCCCTTGCGGCGCGGGTTTCTTGATCATGGCGACACCGAGGATCATGGCAAGGAAGAGTGCGGTCAGGATCAGGAACACGTCACTGAAGGAAAGAATGATCGCCTGTTTGGTGGCAAGGCCGACCATCTGCTTGATCGCAACCGAGGCGCCATCCATGCCATAGGTGTTGAAATTGGCGGCCATGTTGTTCATCTGGTCGATCGCCGCCGGATTGCCCCAGTCCATATTCTCCCGCAGCCGCTCGTAGTGCACGTCCTGCCGGTTGGTGAGCACGGTATTGATGACGGCAAGGCCGACGGCGCCCCCGAGGTTTCTGGTCAGGTTGAACAGGCCGGACGCGCCGCGGATGCGCGAGGGCGGCATCGTGCCGAGCGCGATGTTGTTGATCGGCACCATGCACATCATCAGCCCGAAGCCGCGCAGGATCTGCGGGATGAAGAGCTCGTAGAAATCCCAATCCGCCGTCAGATGCATCATGATGAAGGTGCCGGCGGCAAAGCTGACGAAGCCGATCACCATCATCAGGCGCAGATCCATCTTGGTCGACAGCCGCCCGGCGATCGGCGCGGTGAAGAACATCGCAAGCCCGGAGACGAACATCGTCTCGCCGATCATCAGTGAATCATAGCCGCGGATGCGCCCGAGATAGACCGGATAGATATAGGTGAGACCATAGAGACCGATGCCCATGACGAAGGAAAACACCGAGCCGAAGGAGAAATTCCGGTTCGAAAAGGCCTTGAGGTCGACGACGGGGAAATCCACCGTGAAGGCGCGATAGAAGAAGACGATGGCTGCAACGCCGGAGGCAACCGCTGCGATGGTGATGAAACTGTCGTTGAACCAGTCGTTCGAATTGCCCTCTTCGAGCACATATTCCAGCGCACCGAGGAAGACGCCCATCGAGATCAGACCCCACCAGTCGAACTTCTTGAAGAGCGACAGCTCCGGCTTGTCGAAATCGATGAAGTTCCAGGTGACGATCGTGACGATGATGCCGGGCACGATGTTGACGAGGAACAGCCAGTGCCAGGAAAAGGCATGGCTGAGATAACCGCCGACGGTCGGGCCGATGGTCGGCGCCAGCGTCGCAATCAAGCCGATGATCGGCGAGACGATGCTGCGCTTCGACGGCGGGAAGATGGTGAAGGCGGCCGCGAACACCGACGGGATCATGCCGCCGCCGATGAAGCCCTGGATGACCCGGTAGACGATCATCTGGTCGATATTCGTCGCGGTCGCGGCAAGCGCGCTCGCCATGGTGAAGCCGGCGGCCGAGATCGCAAAAAGATACCGCGTCGAGATGATGCGCGCCAGCGTGCCCGAGAGCGGGATCATGATCACTTCGGCGATCAGATAGGACGTCTGCACCCAGCCGATCTCGTCGCTGCCGGCCGAAAGGCCGGCCTGGATCTCCGCAAGCGAGGCCGAGACGATCTGGATGTCGAGGATCGACATGAACATGCCGAGCACCATCGCGAAGAAGGCGATGAGCTTCTTCGGATCCATGCGCTCGTCGGCATGGGCGGGTGCCGCCGGCATCGTCCCCGCCGTTGCTGTCGCGCTCCCGGCCATCAGATCACCTCTGTCTTTCCTGAAGGCTTACTTGCTCGGCGCCGTGCGGGTGTCGACGTCGACGACGACGCTCAGGCCCGCGCGCAGACGGCCGCTGTCGAGCGCATCCTGCGGCAGCGCAATGCGCACCGGCACGCGCTGGATCACCTTGGTAAAGTTGCCGGTGGCGTTTTCCGGCGGCAGCAGCGAAAAGACCGAGCCGGAAGCCGGCGAGATCGATTCGACGGTGCCGACGATCGGATGATCGCTATAGGCATCGACCTGGACGTTGACCTTCGAGCCCGGCACCAGATGCTGGATCTGCGTTTCCTTGAAATTGGCGTCGATATAGAGCTGGCGCACCGGAACGAGCGCCATCAGGCGCTGGCCGGGAGAGACGAGGTCGCCTTCCTGGACGGAGCGGTTGCCGACAATGCCGTCATAAGGCGCCTTGAGCACCGTGAAGGAAAGGTCGCGGACGGCCTTGTCGCGCGAGATCTCAAGCGAACGGACCGAGCCTTCGGCTTCCTTGCGTTGGGCCTGGAGAATGGTGATGTTGGCCTGTGCGGCGGTGATGTTGGCGTCGCCGCCGGCAAGATTGGCCTTGGCCTGGTCGAGGGCAATATTGGCGTTGTCGAGATCGGCGGCGGTGCCGACCGACTTCGCCTGAAGGTCGCTCTGGCGCTTCTGGGTGATCTCGGCACCGCGAACGGCCGCTTCGAGTGCTACCTTCTGCGCCTGCGCCTGCACAAGGCTTGCATTCGCGCCTTCGATCTGCGCGTCGATACGCTGCAGCGAAAGCTGTTCGGTGACGATCTGGGCCTGGGCCAAGTCGAGGGCGTTCTGATAGTCGCCGTTATCAAGCGTGGCAAGCACGTCGCCCGCTTTGACTTCCTGGTTGGCGACAACGTTCACCTTCGCGACGTAGCCCGTGACCTTCGGCGAAATCGTTGCGATATCGCCTTCGATATAGGCGTCGTCGGTCGACACCATGAAGCGGCCGTTCGTCCACCATTCGTAACCATACCAGCCGCCGCCTGCGAGAAGGGCGAGCACGACGATCGGCAGCACCGGGCTACGGCGCTTCTTGGGAGCCGCGGGTGCGGCGACAGAAGCCGGCGCCGACTGCGCGGGAGCAGAGGGAACTTCGCGGGCTTCCGCCGTCGGAGCTTCTACGGCCGCGACATCGGCCTTTACCTCTTCGGTTCCGGCGTTTTCGCTGACGATACGCGCGACGTTGCTCTTCTGGTTGCTCGACATGGCCACTTTACCGATCTGGAGTAAATAATCGAACTGAACGGTTCGGTTCAGTTGACTTAAACCTGTTTTATCGTCATATCAAGATGTATAGAACCAACCGGTTCGATTTCTTTTAAAGACCATGCGAAACCGTCAACACGGTTAAGAGGACATGACGCTGAAACCCGACCACGCCGCCGTATTCAGTCCTCCCGCTGCCGGAGGCCGATTTGCCGCAGGCGAAGATCCGGCCAAGCGCCAGCAGATCCTCGCCGGCGCCAAGCGCGTCTTCATGAAGATGGGGTTCGACGCCGCCAGCATGAACGACGTGACCCGCGAGGCCGGAGTCTCCAAGGGAACGCTCTACGTCTATTTCACCAACAAGGAAGAACTGTTTTCGGCGATGATCGAGACCGAGCGCGCCGCCTTCGTGGCGGCCGTGCGCACGGCGCTTGCCGAACATGACGATCCCGAAGCCGGCCTGTACGAATTCGGGATAAGCTTCGTCACCCATATGACCGATGAAAAGGTCATCAGCGCGATGCGCACCGTTCTCGGCGTTCGCGACCGCATGCCGGTGCTCTGTCAACGCTTCTTCAAGGGTCCGGAAAATCTGCGCACCATCATGCGCGACTTCCTGGAACGCTACATCGCCGAAGGCAGGTTTGAGATCGACGACATCGATCTGGCCGCCGGCCAGTTCCTCGATCTCGCCAGCGGCAGTTTCTTCAAGCTCCGCCTGTTCGGAAGCATGGAAGAACCGCCGTCGCGCGATGAAATCGAGCGCGTCATCCGCGGCGCGATCCGGGTCTTCATGGCCGCCTACGGCGCGCGCCGGCACGAGACCGCCTGACCACACCCTTGACTGCCGTGCTCCATCGGCCAGAATCCCGCAATAGCGATCAAATCCGGCTGCCGGCCTTCCGCTAAGGAAGAAGCTGCAACCAGGAGAATGAGAATGAGCGCCGTCGGACGGGCGATCTGGTTCATCGAGAGCCATTTCGAAAGCGATATATCGCTGGAAGAGATATCGGAAGCAGCCGGATTGTCGCGCTACCATCTGTCGCGCGTCTTCGGGCTCGTCACCGGTCACTCGATCAGCGGCTATATAAGAGGGCGCCGCCTCAGCCGCGCCGTGCCGGCGTTGGTCGGCGGCTCATCCACCATTCTCGAGATTGCGCTTTGCGCCGGCTACGGCTCGCACGAAGCCTTCACCCGTGCCTTCCGCGACCAGTTCGGCATGACGCCGGATGCGGTGCGCAGACAGGGGCACGCCCGTAACCTTGTCTTGCTGGAGCCGATCAGAATGGACCCCGCCCACCTCAACGACCTCGAACCGCCCCGCTTCGAAACCCTTCAACCGATGCTGTTTGCCGGCCTGCAGGAGACCTACCCCTATGGCGGCAATGCCGCCATTCCCTCTCTCTGGCAGAAATTCAACGCCCATTTCGGTCATATCTCCGGCCAGAAAGGCAATGTCGCTTACGGCACCTGCACCCATATCGATGGTGAAGCAGAGAAATTCCGCTATATGGCCGCGGTCGAAATTTCCGATGTCGGCGATCTGCCGGCGGACTTTGCAACGCTCAAGCTTCCAGGCCAGCGCTACGTCGTCTTTGCCCATCGCGGTCATGTCTCCGGCATTCCCGCGACCATGAACCGGATATTTGGCGCATGGTGGCCGACCTCAGGCCTGGAGCACGGCGAGACACCCGACATGTTCGAACGCTACGACGAGCGCTTTGACCCCTATACCGGCATGGGCGTCACAGAAATCTGGTTGCCGATCAGAGCATGATGCCGAAAAGTGTCAGCGGTTTTCGGATGACATCCTGTTCCAGGGAATAAAAGTCACATCGGTTTCGTATACCCCCTTGCGGCGCTTGCCTGGCAGGCCGGCGACATTACATTGCGAGCGTCATTACTCACGTGACGCAAAAGGGATATATGCTGATGCAGGGAATCATGACGCTTATTCAGGATCCGGCCGCCTGGGTGGCGCTCATCACGCTGGTGGTGATGGAAGTCGTTCTCGGGATCGACAACCTGATCTTCATTTCCATTCTCACCAACAAACTGCCGCCCGAGCACCGGGAGAAGGCCCGCAAGATCGGCATCGGTCTTGCGCTCGTCATGCGTCTCGCCCTGCTCGGCACAATCGCCTGGATCGTGCAACTGACCGAACCGCTGTTTGAAGCCTTCGGCCACGGCTTCTCCTGGAAGGATCTGATCCTGATTGCCGGCGGTCTGTTCCTTGTCTGGAAGGCCACCAAGGAAATCCACCACAGCGTCGATCCGGAAGATCACGGCGAGGACTTCATCGCAAGTTCGGCAACAACCGGCTTTGCATCGGCCATCAGCCAGATCCTGCTGCTCGACCTCGTCTTCTCCGTCGACAGCATCATCACCGCCGTCGGCATGACGCCGCATCTGCCGATCATGGTGGTCGCCGTCGTCGCCGCCGTCACCGTCATGCTTGTTGCCGCGACCCCGCTTGCCAACTTCATCGAGAGGAACCCGACGATCGTCATGCTGGCGCTCGCCTTCCTGCTGATGATCGGTACGACGCTCATCGCCGAAGGCATGGGCTTCCATGTGCCGAAGGGCTACGTCTATGCCGCCATGGCCTTCTCGGCGCTGGTCGAGGTGCTGAACATGTTCGCGCGCAACGCCCGCAAGCGCAAACGCGACGCCGCACATTGAGGCTTGGACAGGAGGGCGCGGCGGAACCGGCGCGCCCTCACGCACCGCCATCAGGCCTTCGCAAGCGTGGTTTTTCTTGACGCGCCCGGTTGAATATGGCCTAAGGCCAGCCCAACGGACGATCGGCGGATAGTGCGGGCGCATGCCCCTTTTCCGGCCGGTTTGCCGATGAAGCTATCTGCATCCTTCCGGCCGAACGTCGCTTTCCCATGAAAGCCGTCCGGCATTCATTGACGGGCACACACAATGACAGTTTCCGGGACAGCCACCGGCGTCCGCGTCCGCATCGCTCCCTCGCCGACCGGCGAGCCGCATGTCGGCACCGCTTACATCGCTCTCTTCAATTACCTTTTCGCCAAGAAGCACGGCGGCGAGTTCATCTTGCGCATCGAGGATACCGATGCGACGCGCTCGACCCCGGAATTCGAAACGAAGGTGTTGGACGCACTGAAATGGTGCGGGCTGGAATGGAAGGAAGGCCCTGATATCGGCGGCCCCTACGGCCCCTATCGCCAGTCCGACCGCAAGGACATGTACCAGCCTTACGCCCAGGAATTGCTGGAAAAGGGTCATGCCTTTCGCTGTTTCTGCACGCCGGCGCGGCTGGAGCAGATGCGCGAAACCCAGCGCGCCGCCGGCAAGCCGCCGAAGTATGACGGCCTCTGCCTGAATCTTGCCGCCGAGGAAGTCACCTCGCGCATGGCCGCCGGCGAGACGACCGTCATCCGCATGAAGATCCCGACCGAAGGTTCGTGCGACTTCACAGACGGCGTCTATGGCGAAGTCTCGATCCCCTGGGATTCCGTCGACATGCAGGTCCTCGTCAAAGCCGACGGCATGCCGACCTATCATATGGCCAACGTCATCGACGACCATCTGATGAAGATCACCCATGTGGCGCGCGGCGAGGAATGGCTGGCTTCGGTGCCGAAGCATATCCTGCTTTATCGCTATTTCGGTTGGGATCAGCCGGTCTTCATGCATCTGTCGCTGATGCGCAATGCCGACAAGTCGAAGCTGTCGAAGCGCAAGAACCCGACCTCGATCTCCTATTACTCCGCGCTCGGCTACATTTCCGAGGCGCTGATGAACTTCCTCGGCCTGTTCTTCATCCAGATCGCCGAAGGCGAAGAGCTGCTTGATATCAACGAGCTCTCCGAGAAGTTCGATCCGGAGAACCTCTCCAAGGCCGGCGCGATCTTCGACATTCAGAAGCTCGACTGGCTGAACGGCCGCTGGATCCGCGAGAAGCTCTCCGAAGAGGAATTCCAGGCACGTGTGCTGACCTGGGCGATGGAAAACGACCGCCTGAAGGAAGGTCTGCGCCTGTCGCAGACGCGCATTTCCAAGCTCGGCGAACTGCCCGATCTCGCCGGCTTCCTGCTGAAGTCCGATCTCGGCCTGCAGCCTTCCGACTTCGCCAAGATCAAGTCGCCGCCGGAAGAGATCCTGGAGATCCTCAACACCGTTCAGCCGGATCTCGAAAAGATCCTGGAATGGAATGTCGAGACGATCGAGGCGGAGCTGCGCGCGATCGCCGACCGCATGGGCAAGAAGCTGAAGGTCGTGGTCTCGCCGCTCTTCGTCGCCGTGTCCGGCTCGTCGCGCTCGCTGCCGCTCTTCGATTCCATGGCGATCCTCGGCCGGTCCGTTGTGCGTCAGCGCCTGAAGCTCGCCTCGCAGGCGGTCGCCGCCCTCGTCGGCTCGAAGTAAGAACAGTCAGAGGATTTCGACAGTGGCTGACAACAAGACCGAAAACACCCTTTCCTCCGACGCGACGGAAGTGCGCGCCCAGAAGCTGAAGCTGCTGCGCGAGCAGATCGGCGAGGTCTATCCGGCACATTTCCACCGCACGATGACCAATGCCGAACTCATCGCGAAATATGAAAACCTGGAACCTGACGTCGAGACGCAGGATGTCGTCACCGTCGCCGGCCGCGTCTACTCGTCGCGCAACTCCGGCATGTTCATGGACATCCACGATGCCGGCGGCAAGATCCAGATTTTCAGTCACAAGGACACGACCCCGGAAGAAGCCCGTGCGCTGCTGCCGATGATCGACATCGGCGACATCATCGGCGTCACCGGCATCGTGCGCCGCACCAAGCGTGGCGAGCTGACGATCAACGCGCAGACGATCACCATGCTGACGAAGTCGCTGCTGCCGATGCCGGAGAAGTGGCACGGTCTCTCCGACATCGAGCTGCGCTATCGCAAGCGCCATCTCGACATCATGACCAACGAGGATTCGAAGCTCCGCTTCCAGCAGCGCTCGAAGATCCTTTCCGGCATCCGCCGCTTCATGGAAAATGACGGCTTCATGGAAGTCGAAACGCCGATGCTGCATTCGGTCTATGGCGGCGCCACCGCCGAGCCGTTCAAGACGCATCACAAAACGCTGAAGCTCGACATGTACCTGCGCATCGCGCCGGAACTGTTCCTCAAGCGCACGCTGGTTTCGGGGCTGACCGACAAGGTCTTCGAGATCAACCGGAACTTCCGTAACGAAGGCGTCTCCACCCGGCACAATCCCGAATTCACCATGATGGAGTGTTACTGGGCCTATGCCGACTACGAGGACATCATGGACCTCGTCGAGCGGCTGTTCGAAAGCTTGGCGCTCTCCATCCACGGCACGACGGAAGTCGACTTCGGCGACAAGCGGATTTCCTTCAAGGGGCCGTTCAAGCGCGTGCCGATGCCCGATGCCGTCAAGGAAGCGACCGGCATCGATTTCCGCGCCATCAAGACCGATGAAGAGGCCCGCGCCGCCGCCAAGGCTGCCGGCTTCGCAGTCGAGAAGGATTGGACCTGGGGCGAATGCCTCGCCTTCATCTTCGAAGAGAAGGTCGAGCAGACGCTGATCCAACCCTCGCACGTTACGCACTTCCCGAAGGACATTTCGCCCTTCGCCAAGGAAGTGCCGGGCGAGCCGCGCCTCGTCGAGCGCTTCGAAACCTATTGTAACGCCTGGGAACTCGGCAACGCCTTCTCGGAACTCAACGATCCTGAAGAGCAGCGCCGCCGCATGGTCGAGCAGCTCGAACAGGCGCATGCCCGCGGCGAAAAGGAAAAGCAGCTAGACGAGGAATTCCTCGACGCCATCGACCAGGGCATGCCGCCGGCAGGTGGCCTCGGCATCGGCGTCGACCGGCTCATCATGCTTTTGACCAATGCGCCGTCGATCCGCGACGTCATCCTCTTCCCGGCCCGCCGCAGCAAGGCCGACTGAGAACAGCATTCTTTAGATGAATAAACGGAACGCCCGAAAGGACGCTCCGTTTGTTTTAGGCAGACTGGTGAAAGACTGAGCCGATGGACCAAGACACAGTGGTTTGGTCGGTCACGGAATGACGTTATTTCGTTGGTTTTTGTTATGACCGCGTTCGTCGTCACACTCAGATCATGTAGCCGCCGGCGACCTCGATTGTCTGCGCATTGATCCATGCGCCGTCGTCGGACGCGAGCATGGCGATGACGCGGCCGACATCCTCGGCTTCGCCGATACGGCCGAGAGCCGTCTGTGAGGCGAGCAACGCGGCGAACTCCGGGTTCTTGTCCAGCGCAGCGTCGGCAAGATTGGTGCGGATAGGACCGGGCGAGATGGCATTGGCGCGGATCCCGCGATCGCCGAACTCCTTCGCCTGATAGCGGGTCAACGTCTCAAGTCCGGACTTGAGGGCTGCATAAGGCGCAACACCTGCTGTTGCGACGCGAACGGAAGCGCTCGTTACATTGAGGATGACGCCGCCATCGACCATCAGCGGCAGCAGCGCCTGCGTCAGGAAGAACGGCCCTTTCAGGTGGACATTCATCAGAGCGTCGAACTGGTCCGTCGTCACCGTCTCCATGAGATTGAACATGCCGAAACCGGCATTGTTGACGAGGCAGTCAAACGTATTCCGGCCCCAATAGGTGGAAAGCAGCCGTTTCACCTGCGCCACGAAGTCCGGAAAGCTGCCGGCATCACCGACATCGAGGGCAAGCGCAACGGCTTGACCACCGTCTGCCTTGATCGCGGCGATGACTTCATCCGCACCTGGTTTGTGGCTCTTATAGGTGAGGATGACACCCATGCCGCGCCTTGCGCATTCCTGCGCTGCCGATTGCCCAATGCCACGGCTGCCGCCGGTAATGATTGCGATTTTCATTTCTGTCTCCTTTGCTTCGGTGGCCGGAAGCTATGGGAAACAGCCGGCCTGCACTCCGCCGGAAACTGCCTCGTTCTTGCCTATTCCTGCTTTTACCTTGCGCCGTGTCACATGCTGGGTCAGGATTTCGCCATGCAAACAATGCTCGAAGAGATGCGCCGCTTGACGGCCCACGCTGAAAACCGCCCGACGGAAACCGGCATACCCGGCATACTGATGGTCAAGGGGGAGATCCCCGAACACAAGCTCGGCGCCGTTTATGAGCCGATGGTCAACCTCATTCTCGATGGCAGCAAGACGCTGACGATCGCCGGACAGGACTATTATTACGATCCAGCGAGCTACTTCGTGATATCGATCGATGTGCCGGCGACGGGCATGGTGCAGCAGGCAAGTCCCGACCGGCCCTATATCGGCGTCAGCCTATCGCTCGATCCGGCAAAGGTCGCAGCGCTTCTCCTGGATCTTCCGCCGCAATTCTATCAGGAGGGACAAAGCGGCGGCTATTCCGTCTGTCGCATGACGCCGGAACTTTTGGGTGCCTGGCTGAGGATGCTGCAGCTCATGGAGCGCCCGCAGGATATCGCTGCCCTTGCCCCGGCCTACGAACGCGAAATCCTCTATCGCGTGCTGCAGGGACCGCAGGGCTGGATGCTGCGCGATATCGCAGCACCCGATAGCGCCCTGTCGCGGATACGGCTCGCCATCCGCTGGGTTCGCGAGCACTATGCCGAAGCGGTCGAGGTCGAAAAACTTGCTGCCCTCACTTCCATGAGCGTCTCGGCTTTTCATCGCCATTTCAAGGCTGTGACGGCGATGAGCCCGATCCAGTTCCAGAAGCGTATCCGCCTGCTGCAAGCCCGCCAGCTTCTGATTTCCCAATCCGGAAACGCCTCCTCGGTCGCCTACTCGGTGGGCTACGAGAGCGCCTCGCAATTCACCAGGGAATATGCACGTTTCTTCGGCCAGCCGCCGGCGCGCGACGCCTCGCTGATAAGGGAAAATATCAGGCCTGCCGCCTGATGCTTTTTGGGTTTAGTGCCCGCTCTTGGCCGGCGGCGCCTCTTCGGGAGCGGCTTTTGCTGGAGTGGCTGCATCCTTGGGCGCTGCGCCGTGTCCGCCGGCTGCTGCCTTGCCCTCACTCTTTGTGGAAGCAACCGCGACCGGGTCGACGCAATCCTCGGGATCCTTGAAAGCGGCGCTGATCATGGCGATCTCGTCGAACGGCATCTCTATCCGCTCGCCGAAGAACAGCCCGTTTTCGCTGGCCTTGCCGTCGTAGTAGCGCGCTGTATAGGACTTGTCGTCGAGGCCGGGAACGGTCTTGTCGGGATGCGGGATATAGACGACATCCGCGCCGATCGCCCGGCCGCGAATATCGGCGCGCATCGTCGGTCCGTTTTCGTCGAGCACCACCACCTGCACCAGATCCGGCTTCTGCGCGGCATAAACCGCCTGGGCGACACGAAGCGCGGTCTTGACCCGCGTCATCCCGTCGGTCGGTTCGGTCTTGATGTATTTGCGCACCCAAACGTGATCCTGCTTGCGGATCGTCACCAGGTTGACGTCACTGCATTCGAGCCCGTAGCCACCACCAGCTGCACCGATCAGCCTGTCCTTGCCGACATAGACCGCCGCACCGCCGGACACGCCCATGAGAAGAGCGACTCCGCCAATGATGATTGCCAATTTCCGGGAAGGCCGGAATATGCGCAGTAAGGCCTTCACGCCAACTGCTCCGCCATCTGAAACTCCAACGCAGGACAAGTGCTGAGAACGCTAAGGAAATGACGTTTCCGAAAGTTTAAGTGGGTATGCGAAGCCCGCTCCATTTTAGGAAAATACCAAAAAAGGTCCGCTTTTTTCAGGCCGCTTGTCAGGTCGTATTCCGCCATGCTCTAAACGCCCATGGCCTTCACGCTTCGCCAGGTTCAATTTTTCGTCGCCGTCGCCGAACAGGGTTCGGTGACGCGAGCCGCACAGAACCTTTCGATCTCGCAATCCTCGGTGACGGAAGCGCTGAAGGAGCTTGAAAGCGACCTCGGCGTCGAGCTCTTCGAGCGCCATCCGCGCGGCCTGACAATCACCCACAACGGCCACCAGTTCCTGCGTCATGCGACGAAGATCCTCGCCTCTGTCTCCGATGCGCGGACCAGCTTTTCCGGCCAGCAAAACGCCCTCTCCGGCACGCTGAACATCGGCGTCACCTCGCTTGTCGCCGGCTATGTGCTCTCCGATCTCCTGGCGCGATACCGGCGCGCCTGTCCAGGCATCGAGGTCAGCGCCATCGAGGACAATGGCGGTTACCTCGAACATCTCCTGGTCGGCGGCGAACTGGATGTCGCCGTGATGGTCATTTCCAACCTGCGCGACCGCATGGCGCTGCAGGCGGAAATTCTGGAAACCTCGCCCTATCGACTATGGCTGCCGATGGGCCATCCGCTGGTATCGGCCGACATCATCTCGGTCGCCGACATCGCCCGCGAACCGCTGATCATGCTGACGGTCGACGAAATCGAGGAGAATACCGGCAAGCTGCTCTCAGCACTCGGCGCCCGCCCGCATGTCGCCTTCCGCACCCGCTCGGTGGAGGCGGTGCGCAGCCTGGTTGCAACAGGCGCCGGCGTAGCCCTGCTTCCCGATCTCGTCTACCGACCATGGTCGCTGGAAGGCGACCGCATCGAGAGCCGCGACGTCTCCGGTTCGCTGCCGGTCGTCCAGGTCGGCATGGTCTGGCGCAAGGGCTCCAGCCTGCCGCAGGCGGCGCGCGACTTCGTCGGTATCGCCGAGAGCTTAAGATCCGGGCGTATCCGCTGATATCGGAATTTCCGATATCGCCTTTCTGATAAATGAATTTGCGAAAGCGGCTTTTTCGCGTCACCTTTTCAACCGGGAACAAACCGCCACAGAAAGTGGCAAACCGGGAGACGGATGATGACGAATCTGTTGAAATCCTGCACGGCAGCGCTCGCCTGCCTGAGCTTCGCGACCCAGGGAATCGCCGCCGAACCGCTGAAGGCCTTGGGCAAGGGCGAAGGTGCGGTCAGCATCGTCGCCTGGGCCGGCTATATCGAGCGCGGCGAAACAGACAAGAACTACGACTGGGTCACCGATTTCGAAAAGGAGAGCGGCTGCAAGGTGTCCGTCAAGACCGCCGCCACCTCGGATGAAATGGTGTCGCTGATGAACGAGGGCGGCTTTGATCTCGTCACGGCATCGGGCGACGCCTCGCTCCGTCTCATCGCCGGCAAGCGTGTCCAGCCGATCAACACCGATCTGATCCCGAGCTTCAAGACCGTCGACGAGCGCCTGCAGAATGGACCGTGGTATACGGTCGGCGGCGTGCACTACGGCGTACCCTATCTCTGGGGGCCGAACGTGCTGATGTACAATACCGATGCCTTCAAGGACAAGGCGCCGACCAGCTGGAACGTCGTCTTCGAGGAGCAGACACTGCCCGACGGCAAATCGAACAAGGGCCGCGTCCAGGCCTATGACGGCGCGATCTACATCGCCGATGCCGCCATGTATCTGATGGCCCACAAGCCAGATCTCGGCATCAAGGACCCCTACGAGCTGAACGAAGACCAGTACAAGGCCGCCCTCGACCTGTTGCGCGGCCAGCGCAAGCTCGTCTCCCGCTACTGGCACGACGCGATGATCCAGATCGACGACTTCAAGAACGAAGGTGTCGTCGCCTCCGGCTCCTGGCCTTTCCAGGTGAACCTGCTGCAGGCCGACAAGCAGAAGATCGCCTCCACCTTCCCCGATGAAGGCGTCACCGGCTGGGCCGACACCACCATGTTGCACGCCGACAGCGAACATCCGAACTGCGCCTATATGTGGATGGAACATTCGCTGAAGGCCAAGGTCCAGGGTGACGCCGCCGCCTGGTTCGGCGCCGTGCCCTCCGTTCCCGCCGCCTGCAAGGGCAATGAACTGATGGGCGATAGCGGCTGCGCTACCAACGGCTTCGATCACTTCGACAAGATCAAGTTCTGGAAGACCCCGGTCGCCAAATGCACGACGCAGAGCGAATGCGTGCCGTACCATCGTTGGGTGTCCGATTATATCGGCGTGATCGGCGGGCGGTAATTTACGTCCTCACTGAGATGACTGTTGTAGCGTGAGACCCCTCCCCACAAGTGGGAGGGGCTCCGAGTGGCACCGCCGAATCCTGCCGAAACGCCAAGGTATTTGCGAAGGGGTACGGCAGGCTAAGCCCCTCCCCCTTGTGGGGAGGGGTTTGGGGCGGGGTCATAAACCAAAACCGCAGCCTCTCTAAAAGCAAAAAAGAAGCCGGAGCCCCCAATGACGTCAGCCGTCCGTTTCCAACAGGTATCGCGCCATTTCGGCCAGGTTCGCGCCGTCGACGGCGTCGATCTCGAGATCGCGCCGGGCGAGTTCTTCGCGATGCTTGGCCCCTCCGGCTCAGGCAAGACGACGTGCCTGCGATTGATAGCCGGCTTCGAACAGCCGACATCGGGCCATATTCAGATCTTCGGCGAGACGGCCGAGGGCGTTCCGCCCTATCGCCGCAACGTCAACACCGTATTCCAGGACTACGCGCTCTTCCCGCATCTGAACATCCTCGACAATGTCGCCTACGGGCTGATGGTCAAGGGCGTCGGCAAGGCGGAGCGGATCAAGGCCGCGGGCGACGCCCTCGAGCTCGTCAAGCTCCCGGGTTACGGCACCCGCCGCCCCGGCCAACTATCCGGTGGCCAGCGCCAGCGTGTGGCGCTCGCCCGCGCGCTGGTCAACAAGCCGAAGGTGCTGCTGCTCGACGAACCGCTCGGCGCGCTCGACCTGAAACTCCGCGAACAGATGCAGGAGGAATTGAAGAGCCTGCAACGCGCGCTCGGCATCACCTTCGTCTTCGTCACCCACGATCAGGGCGAGGCCCTGTCCATGGCCGACCGCGTCGCCGTCTTCAACGACGGAAACATCGTCCAGGAGGGCACGCCGCAGGATATCTACCGCCGCCCGAAGAACCGCTTCGTCGCTGATTTCGTCGGCTCGTCGAACGTCATCGCACCTGATCTGATGGCCTCGCTCGGCGGCGAAAGACGCTGGGCAAGCCTCCGCCCCGAAGCGATCCGGCTGGCAGGCGACGGCGTCGAGGCCCAGGTCGACAATGCGAGCTTCCTCGGCGCAGCCACGCGCCTCACCGTTGGCCTCCAGGGGGCGCGGCTGCATGTGATGCTGCCGGCGGGCGC
This sequence comes from Rhizobium acaciae, assembly GCF_025941625.1. NCBI lineage: Bacteria > Pseudomonadati > Pseudomonadota > Alphaproteobacteria > Hyphomicrobiales > Rhizobiaceae > Rhizobium > Rhizobium acaciae. The sequence continues at coordinate 62,809 of NZ_JAPCZO010000003.1, read as the reverse complement.
AGATGTACCTGTCGTCGGCGCCGGCATACGCCTTGGCTGGCAGCCCGGCGATATCCACTACATGGATGACGCGGCATGACGGCGATCTTCATCACCACCAATGAGGCGACATCGATTCTTCCGGGGCGCGGCGGCCTCTTCGGCCGGCTGTCCGATGCCTTCTGGCGGCACCCGAAACTGCTGCTCTTCCTGATGCTGACGCCGCCGCTGCTCTGGCTCGGCATCATTTATATCGGTTCGCTGCTCGCCCTGCTTCTGCAGAGTTTCTTTTCGATCGACGACTTCTCAGGCCTGGTGAATTACGAATTCACCCTTTCGACCTATGCGCAGCTTCTAAACCCGACGAATTTCGACATCATCATCCGCACTTTCGTCATGGCAGCGCTGGTGACCATCGCTTCCGCCTTGATCGCCTTCCCGATCGCCTACTACACAGCGCGTTATGCGCAAGGCAAATGGAAGGCGCTTTTCTATCTCGGCATCATGCTCCCGCTCTGGTCGAGCTATCTCGTCAAGATCTACGCCTGGAAGCTGATCCTCGCCAAGGAAGGCATCCTCACCTGGATCTTCGAGAAGCTGCATCTCTCCTGGCTGCTGGACGGCATCCTGAACCTGCCCGTCATCGGCGGCAATTCGCTTTCGGTGAGCTACCTCGGCACCTTCATCGTCTTCGTCTATATCTGGCTTCCCTACATGATCCTGCCGACACAGGCAGCCCTCGAGCGTGTGCCTGGCAACCTGATCGAGGCCTCGTCCGATCTCGGCGCCACGCCGCGCCAGACCTTCCGCACCGTGCTGCTGCCGCTGGCATTGCCCGGCATCGTCGCCGGCTCGATCTTCACCTTCTCGCTGACATTGGGCGACTATATCATCCCGCAGATCATCGGCTCGTCCAGGCTCTTCATCGGCCAGGCCGTCTATACCCAGCAGGGAACGGCCGGCAATGTGCCGCTGGCGGCCGCCTTCTCCGTCGTGCCGATCGTCATCATGGCGCTCTATCTCTGGCTCGCCAAGAAACAGGGGGCCTTCGATGCGCTCTGACCTCAAGAGATCGCCACTGCCCCTGAAAATCGCCGCAGCCGCCGGACTGCTTTTCCTGCACCTGCCGATACTGCTGATCTTCGTCTACGCCTTTACGACGGAGGAGAAGAGCTATCAATGGCCGCCGCCCGGGCTGACCCTGCAATGGTTTGCTGTCGCCTGGAACCGGCCGGACGTCTGGTCGGCGCTCAGCCTTTCCGTGCAGGTCGCCGTCATCGCCACGGCGATCGCGCTGGTCCTCGGCACGCTCTGTGCGGCGGCCGTCAGCCAGACGAAGTTCTTCGGGCGCGAGGCGATCTCGCTGCTCGTCATCCTGCCAATCGCCCTTCCCGGCATCATCACCGGCATTGCGCTCCGCTCCGCCTTCAGCCTGTTCGACATCCCGTTTTCGGTCTGGACCATCGTGCTCGGCCACGCCACCTTCTGCGTCGTGGTCGTCTACAACAATGCGGTCGCCCGCTTCCGCCGCACTTCAGGCTCGCTGATCGAGGCCTCGATGGATCTTGGCGCCGACGGCTTCCAGACCTTCCGCCACGTCATCTTGCCGAATATCGGCACCGCACTTCTTGCCGGCGGCATGCTCGCCTTCGCGCTGTCTTTCGACGAGGTCATCGTCACCACCTTCACCGGCAGCCAGCAATCGACCTTGCCGATCTGGATGCTCGAAGAACTCATCCGCCCGCGCCAGCGCCCCGTCACCAATGTGGTCGCCATGGTCGTGGTGCTCGTTACCTTCCTGCCAATCCTGGCAGCCTACTACCTCACCCGCGATGGCGACCAGATCGCCGGCGCCGGCAAATAAAGGGAGAACATCATGGATATCCAAATGCTGATCGGGTCCCGCTTCGAAAAAGGCACGGAGACGGAAGAGCACGTCCTGAACCCGAAGACGGGCGAGACGGTGATCGACCTTGCGGAAGCCTCGCTCACCCAGGTCGACGCCGCCGTCGATGCCGCCGAAAAGGCCTTCGCGAGCTGGTCGCAGACGACGCCCGGCGAGCGCTCCGGCTACCTGTTGAAGATCGCCGACGCGATCGAGAAGGATGCCGCCGGCTTTGCCGCACTGGAGGCGCTGAATTGCGGCAAGCCGATCAATGCGGTGCTGAACGACGAAATCCCGGCGATCGTCGATTGTTATCGCTTTTTTGCCGGCGCCGTGCGCAACCTGCACGCCCCGGCGGCCGGCGAATACCTGCCCGGCCACACCTCGATGATCCGTCGCGATCCAATCGGCATCGTCGGCTCGATCGCGCCGTGGAACTATCCGCTGATGATGATGGCCTGGAAGCTGGCGCCGGCGATCGCCGGCGGCAACACCGTCGTCTTCAAACCCTCGGAGCAGACGCCGCTGACGGCGCTGAAGATGGCGAAACTGCTTTCCGAAATCCTTCCCGAAGGCGTCGTCAACGTCATCCTCGGCCGTGGTGAAAGTGTCGGCAATGCGCTGATCAATCATCCGAAGGTCGGCATGATCTCGATCACCGGCGATGTCGCGACCGGCAAGAAAGTGCTGCAGGCCGCCGCCAAGACAGTCAAGCGCACCCACCTGGAACTCGGCGGCAAGGCCCCGGTCATTGTCTTCGATGATGCCGATATTGATGCGGTCGTCGCAGGCATCCGCACCTTCGGCTATTACAATGCCGGCCAGGATTGCACCGCTGCCTGCCGCGTCTACGCCGATGCCAGGGTCTACGACAATTTCGTCGCCGATCTCTCCTCGGCCGTCTCGAGCATCCGCTTCAACCAGGCCGACGATACCGAAAACGAGATCGGTCCGCTGATCTCCAAGCGCCAGCGCGACCGCGTCGAAAGCTTCGTCGCCCGTGCTTCCGAACACAAGCACATGGAGATCACCGCCGGCGGCAAGATCTCCGGCGACAAGGGTTTCTTCTTCACGCCGACTGTCATTGCGGGCGCCACACAGGACGACGAGATTGTCCGCCGCGAGGTCTTCGGCCCGGTCGTCTCAGTCACCCGCTTTTCCGATGCCGACGATGCCGTTGCCTGGGCGAACGACAGCGATTATGGCCTGGCCTCCTCCGTCTGGACCAAGGATATCGGCCGCGGCATGAAGACCGCTGCCCGCCTGCAATATGGCTGTACTTGGATCAACACGCATTTCATGCTCACCAACGAGATGCCGCATGGCGGCCTCAAACAGTCAGGCTACGGCAAGGACATGTCTGTCTACGCGCTGGAGGACTACACCGCCGTACGCCACGTGATGATCAATCACGGCTGACAGACGAAAAGGCAGGATATTCCGGGGGGTAAAGGGCGCGCGGATAGCAACCAGGCGACTTTTGTTGAAACTGAACAATCAGCCGATAAATATCGCCTGCTATTGTCTTATTTTATTGTTGCGGCAATACGGGCACTCCATATTCGACCTCCGGCTCGAAAGCCGGGTCGGCAATAGCTTCGGTCAGGCAGTCTATGTTCATGGCGACGCGCATCGATATCCCCGGGCTCGAAAAGGCCATGGACGGATTGCTGGAATCCGCCCTCGTCCTGGAAAGATGGGCCGGCACACTGGAAGCGATCTCTCGGGCGACTGGCTCTGCAGGCGCCCACATCATGCCGGCGGTCGGCAAGTTTTCTCCAGGTTTCCTGACAACGCCCAACCTGCTCGAAGCCTTCGACGTCTATTTCGCCGAAAGATGGCACGAGCGGGATTTCCGCGAGCGCGGACTGCCGATGGCGCTTGCCAAGGGTGTCATCATCGAGCACGACATCGCCTCGGAAGAAGAGTTCCGGCGGCAGGAATTCTACACCGAATTCCTCGCCCGCTTCGGTCTGCGTTATTCCGCAATGATCGGCTTTACCTCGGGCGATACGCTGCTCAGCCTCAACCTGCAGCGCCGCGTCGACGATCATCCCTTCGACCGGGAGGAGGAGCGGATCCTGCTTGCCATGCGATCGAAGCTGACCGCCTCAGCCGAGATCATCCGTTCGCTGCAAGCCGCAAAGATCGAAAGCATGAGCGAGGCCTTCGAGCTCAGCGGCACCGCCTCGGTCTTCTTCGACCGCGCCGGCCGCGTCAGCCATTTGAACAATCGGGCCGAACGACTGCTCGACGGCGATATCCGCATCGTCGATCGCGAACTCACTTCCGGCAGCCAAGAGGAAACCGGTCTGCTGCGGCGGCATCTGAAAGCGGTTCTCGGCGGCGACACTTTCCTCAGTCCCGCCGTATCGACGCCGGTGCTCTTCACACGTCCCGGCAAGGCACCGCTCGTCATTCGTGCCCAGCTCCTGCGGGGCCTGCCGGCGGATCTGTTCGCCCATTCGCACGCTGTTGCAATCGTTACCGACCTTTCCGAACGCGCCAGAGCGGACGGCGATCTTCTCCGGCGGCTCTTCGCCCTGACGCCGCAGGAGGCGACCGTCGCGCGCCTGCTGATGGAAGGTTCCTCCCCTCGCCAGATCGCCGAGATCTGCGGCCTGACCTATGAAACGGCGCGCGGCTACGTCAAGAAGGTGCTCTCCAAGACCGGAACGCAGCGCCAGTCGCAGCTGATCTCGCTTCTCTTCGGCCTGAAGATCTAGAGCAATTCCAGCAAAAGTGCGCAGCGGTTTTGCGTCCGGAATTGCGCAAAACCGAAAGATAAAGCGGAGCAGATCTCACGCCGCGTGGCCGTAAAGCGCAAGCAATTGTCCGCCGCCGCTCCAGACCATGTCGAGCGCGACATAGACGATGACCGCAAGGCCGATCCAGCCGATCCACCTGAAGCGGTTGAGCAGCTTGGCAACGAAATTCGACGCGACGCCCATCAGCAGCACCGAAAGGATGAGGCCGAAGATCAGCGCGCTGATGTTCTCCTTCGCAGCGCCGGCGACGGCGAGCACATTGTCCAGCGACATCGAGACGTCGGCGAAGATGATCTGGCCGATCGCCTGCCGGAAGAGCTTCGGCTTGCTGTGGGAGACGTCATGCGCTTGCTCCTCGTCCGCCGAAAGCAGCTCGCGGCCCATCGTCCAGCAGATCCACAGCAACATCAGGCCGCCGGCAAGCGTGATGCCGGTGATGGCAAGGAGCTTGGCGGCGATGACGGCGAAGACGATGCGGATGACCGCGGCCGCGGCGATACCGACGGCGATCGCCTTGCCGCGCAGTTCGCTGACAAGGCCGGCAGCGGCCATGCCGATGACGATGACATTGTCTCCCGACAGCAGGAGATTGATCATGATGACTTCGAAATAAGCGGAAACTGTATGCTGGTCCAGAAAAGCTGGCATGATGGCGGAGCTTTCATCGATGGGGCAAATCGATAGTCCCTTGAAACAGATCGTACGGGCTTTGAAAAGACCCGCGTTTCTCCAAAGAATACGCCATCCCATCTCAAACGAACTGGGAACAATTTCCCGGTTGCCGCGTCTTTCCCAGGCAACCGCAAAGGATGACGTCATGCTGAAATGGGCCTTGATATTTTTCGTAATTTCGATCATCGCCGGCTTCTTCGGTTTCTCCGGCGTCTCCGCCGCCACCGCTACGATCGCCCGCGTTCTCTTCGGCATTGCGCTGGTGATCTTCCTGATCTTCCTTGTCCTTGCATTGATGGCCGGCCAGGCGATCTTGTGAGCCGTTGCAGACAGTGGCGCGCAGCCTAAGCGCTTGCGCGGCCGTCCGATGACGCCTTTTTTGAGCCTGCGGCCTATTTCAACTCGGCAAGGAGAGCGTCGGCACCTTTGCGGATGCCCACCATGGAGGCATCCATCGCCGTGAAGCTTGCGCCGATATTCATCGCGTTGGGATATTGCTTGGTGACATAGGAAGACAGGAGGCGATTGCTCGCAGCGTCATAGATCTCCACGGCATAATTCACCGAACCGGTCATCGAGCCTTCCCGGCCGCGAACGGCCTGGACGGTGTTGTACAATCCGCCTGCGACGTCGATGCGCGTGACCGTTCCGAGGACCGCGGTCGTTGCCTTGGCGCCCGTCAGCGTCAGATGCAATCTGAGAGTCGCCGGAGCAGGCGTGCTGACGACAGCAAAGCGCGTCTTCATTTTTTCCGTGAATTGAACCTGCATGTAATTGGCAAGGAATGCTTTGTCTTTTTCTAAGACCTTGCCGAACTGGTTGTCGGGACCGTTATAGACGGCAACGGGATCGACGATGATCCTGTTGTACTGGCTCCAGTTGACTTTCGTCTGATAGCGATACGGTACGCGGCCGGTTTTATCCTCGCTGTTCGGCTGGAGCTGCGATGCCGAAGCCAGCCCGGAATAAACCGTGGGGTCAGGTGTCGTGCATGCGGCAACGCTCGAACAGGCGAGCATCAGTGCGGCGCCGACTTTCAAATTTTTTATCAATGACTTGGCTCCAGCTTTGGAAATACCGAATGGCATCTGCTGGCAGCGGTTTTATGGAATTCGAATGTTGCTGTGTTTGCTATGATATGCGGAAATGTTCGTGAGCCGTGTTCGCTCCGGGCAGCGCGACGCGTGATGACGCGACGGCCGGGCAATAAGTCATTGCGATGAAGGGATCGGCGGCGCGCCTTCGGGCTGGATCGCCTGAGGGGCGGGAAGATCGATCACGACGACCAGGCCGGTTGGCGTCCTGTCCAGCAACGTCAACTGTCCATTATGCGCTTTGGTGACAATTCCTTTGGCGATCGGAAGGCCGAGCCCAAGCCCGGAGCCGCCCTGGGCACCGATCTGGCGGGATTTATCCACTTTGAAGAACGGCTCCAGAACTTTTGCCTTGGCCTCATCGGTCAAACCAGGACCATTGTCGCCCACCGATATTTTGATCCCGCCATCGTCGCTCTCTTGCAGATCGATTTCGACTTGCTTTGCATAACGAGACGCATTGTCGACCAGATTCGTGATTGCCCGGGTCAGGGCCTGAGGTTTGCAGATAAACGCCAGTCGCCGCGAACCGGTGAAGCTCACATCGACGCCCATGTCGGAGAAGTCTGTCGCAATCGTCTGCAGCAGGCTTGAGATATCGACCTTTCGATCAGTCTCCGCAGTGGACGCGTCTTTGAAATAGGCCAGGCACTCGTCGATCATGAAACTCAATGTGCCGATATCGGCCAGCATCAGGCTGCGAAGCTCGGGCTCGCCGGAACGCTCGGCACGCATCCGCAGTCTCGTCAGAGGTGTCCTGAGATCATGACCCACGCCACTCAGCATTCTTGTTCGATCCTCCGCCATGCTCTGGATTCGATCGCTCATGACGTTCAGCGATTCCGCCAGACTTCGAATCTCGGCTGCGCCGTCCGGTTCGAAAGGCTTTTCCCAACTGCCCTCGATGCTTGCTCGCTTTGCGGCGGCGGCAAAGCGCCTCAGAGGCTCGGTGATAAGCCAGCTGCTGAAATATGCGAGCAGCACCAATGGGATGACGATTTTCAAAAACCCGCTCGCAGCGGCTGGAACAAACCAGACATAGCTGGGAAAAACCGGCAGTTGAAAGACAAGGGCGCGCTTGTCATCAATTCTAACAGTTAGGACATCAGGGTGTGATTGACCGATGACGAAGCGATGAAATGCCGCGAAAATATTGTCGGCGAGCATTGTGTTGATACGCGCCACCAGCTCGCTGGGAGATACCATCTGCTGTTTGCCGGCAAGTGGCTGCTCCAGGGACAATTTTTCGACCCCAACGCCGAGTGCCGCTGCTCTCTTGAGAACGGTGACTTCGTCTTGCGCTGAACTTGCCTGGGCAAATTGCTCCGCGACCGTCGCCGCTCTGGCAGCAAACAGGCCGTTTTGAAACCCGCGATCGTGACGGCCGTAGATATAGGGCTCCATGGCGGTCGCCACCACGGAAACGAGCACGACAAGGAAGGTCGCCAATATGAGGATCTGGCTTTGGATCGAAGCGCGCCGGAAATTTCTCAAGAGAGACGCTCTACCTTGGATGCGAAGAGATATCCCCCCAGCCGCACCGTCTTTATGAACGTCGGATCTTTCAGATTTGGTTCGATCTTTTGCCTGACCCGGCTGATATGGGCGTCGATGCTGCGCTCGACCGGCCCCGCCGATCCGGCATGTGTCATCGACAACAGCTGTTCGCGCGTCAGGACCTTGTTGGGATTGCAGCAGAAGGCCAGGAGGATATCGAACTCCGCGGTTGTCATGGAAACTTGCGCTCCATCCGCGTCGTGGAGCCGGCGGCTTTTTGGATCAATGCGCCACCCCGAGAACATCATCGGTCCAAGTGCTTCCTCCTGATGATGAGCATATGACGCTCTTCGGAGAATACTCTTGATCCGGGCCAGCAGCTCGCGGGAGTTGAATGGTTTCGTGACATAGTCATCGGCTCCGAGCTCCAGGCCGAGAATGCGGTCGATATCCTCCTGCAGCGCCGTCAGCATCAGGATTGGCACCGAGCACGCCGCACGAAGCCGCCTGCAGATGCTGAAGCCGTCCTCGCCCGGCAACATCGCATCGAGAACGATGAGATCGAATTGCTGTCGCACCATCATTCGATCCATAGCCGCACCGCTCTCCACCGACGAGGCCTCGAAGCCGCTGCTTCGGACAAGGTCCACCAGCATATCCGCGATGGCGGGATCGTCTTCGACGATGAGGATATGAGCCTGATTGGGAACTGCCATTTCTTATGCCATCGTCATTCGTTCTCTTGCCGGGAGATGCCCCTCGGCGCGAAATTACCACGTTTCACCGTGTCTAGGTCAGGCGGGCTCGGCCACTGTCAACCGCACTGGTTAATCTCCCCAGCGTTCAGACACCACACGATCTGTCGCCGACACGGGTCCGCCTTCAGGATATCAAGTGTCGTGCAATGCTATATTCGATAATGTTGAGATATGTTGCAGGATTTCCGACACCGGGTCCGGCGTCAAAACTGGCTTTCGGGATCGCCACTGATTTCCACCTTGTCACCTTGGATGGCGCTGTCGATGATGACGGTGGCGATGAAACACATCCGAACGACCAGCAGGCAAAAGAACACCAGAGAGACGATCGCCGTCGTGTAATGCTTCAACGCCGAGCGCTTCGAAAGCCGTGCGGTGAATCTATCGAGACCGTTTCTGGCGAGACGACCGATTGCCACCAGCAGGAACAATAGCGTGATGATATATCCGCTTGCCGATGCTGCGCCTAGCAACTGAAACATGAGAAGACACCCGCACCAAGTAAAGAGCTCTGGTCTCGGAATGATGCTTTCGATCCGACGAAACCCGGTAGAAAGATGCCGATAGGCTCCGTCGGGAACGCGGCGCGTCGGCGATGAGAATTCGGCCACGTCTATTCAGCCCGCTCCGCGCTTGATGTGGAACGGCGACTTAAAAGAAGAGTTGTGGCAGCACGCCACCGAGATGCCTTCACCGCACCTGCAATCGGCGCCGAGGCTTTTTGGACCGCATCAATCCTGCCTGTCCTTGGCGTCGTCAGAGCCGCCACCCTTCTCAGAAATGCGTCGCTGTCGAATTCCTTCGAGGAATGAATCGACTTTGCTGTCGATTGGGCAGTATGAAAAAACACCTCCAGATTGATGACCGGTATCGGCTTGATGTTTCGGACCATATCGATATCTGATCGGATCGTTACGGCCAGAAAATATCGGTCCGAACGCAAGGCGTCGAAAAGCTCAGGCACCGAGGACACAGCCGCAGCAGCATATCCGTCCTCATTCAATTTCGAGACGATGTCGCAGGCAGCGTCTTTTCCGAGAAAGACGAGAATTGGCTTTTGCTGATTGCTTTGCGCGGAAGACATCACTGGCACGCTCCTGACTTGTCGCCAAAAGTGTAGCCCGCATCGACGCTTCTGTTTGTTCGGTTTTATTCGGTTTTATTGCGTCAGGGAGCGCGTGCGAAATTCATCAAATTCAGCCCCGTGATCGGACCTCGGGCATTCACGACAACGCCGCCCTGAGCCAGGGAGGCATCCCGGCCCGCTTTCGCAGTAGATTGTCGATCGATATCGATCCCGCACCCGAAGCCGCGAGCACGAACATGCCGCCGGCAATCGCCAGGTCCTTCTCGAAATGCAGCAGTTCGTTCTGGCTCGCAAAATTCGTGTGAAAGAGCAAGGCGGTCGCCAGGCAGAAGAGTGCCAGCGCCAATGCGCCAAGCCGGCTGAGGAGGCCTGCCGCAACGGAAAGGCCGGCGCCGATCTGAAGGGCAATGGTGGCAAGCGCCACCGGCGCCGACAGCCCCAGTTTTGCGAAAATGTCGAAAGTCGCGGTGATATCTGCCGCGAGCGACCAAGCTTCGTGCAGGAAGATCAGCGACAGCAGAAGCCTGCCGAGGAGAAGAATGAGATCGGCCAGTCGGGGCCGGCTTGAGGCGCTTTCCATCATACCCTCCGATTTGAAGAGCAGGTGGTTAGCCCGCTCAAGGCAAGGCGCATTATAGCAGGCTCGCCCCGACATTGATCGCAAGCGCCAGGATCGTCGTGTTGAACAGGAACGACAGCACCGCATGCAGCAGCGTCAGCTTGCGCATGCTGGTCGAGTTGACCGCGACATCCGCCGTCTGTGCGGCAACGCCGATGGTGAAGGAGAAATAGAGGAAATCCCAGTAGCCGGGCTCTTCGATCCCGTCCGGAAACTTGAGCCCGCCTTCCTCGTCCGCTCCGCCATAGAAATAATGGGCATAGTGGATGGTGAAGAGCGTATGCAGAAAGATCCAGGAGATCAGGATCGTCAGAACCGCGACACCTGCCCGCGCCAGCGCGACATCAGGTGCCGCCTCCTTGATCGAATGAAGCTCGAGGCCGATGCCGGCAACGCTGGCAAGTGCGGCACCGATCGAAAGAGCCAAGAGGACGGTGTCGGAGAAATCGAGATCCGCCGAGCGTTTCCGGATGCTCTCAACCGTGGCCCGCAGCATCTTGCGCCAGCTGAGAGCGACAAAAACGCCGGCGCTGACATTCCAGCCGAACAGAATGTTGCCGGCGCTGACCTCACGCGAGGTTACAGCCAAGAAGACCACCAGTCCGGCAACGACGGCGATGATGAAGCTCGCATGCTTATCGGCAAATGCCGCAAGCGAATTTGCTCGTTCCTCATCCGCCATTTCGGTCTCCGACAGCATATGCCCTTGATAACAGCACGAAAAAGGCGCGCCTGCCAGCCGGCAGCCGCGCCTCCGATTGTGGCCGGGCCTTATCAGGCGGCGGCGAGCTGCAGTTCCTTCTGCACCATGGTGCGCAGCGTTCCGAGATCCTTGGCGAAGGCGCGGATGCCTTCGGCGAGTTTTTCCGTCGCCATCGCGTCTTCGTTCATCATCCAGCGGAAGGTCTTCTCGTCGACCGAGACCTTCGGATCCGGCTTGCGGCTCTCCGGCGAGAGCTTGCGCTCCAGCTTGCCTTCATCCTTGGCGAGCTCGTCGAGCAGGTTCGGGCTGATGGTCAGGCGGTCGCAGCCGGCAAGGGCTTCGATTTCGCCGGCGCTGCGGAAGGAGGCGCCCATGACGATCGTCTTGATGTCGTTCGCCTTGTAGTAGTTGTAGATTTCACGGACAGAGATGACGCCCGGATCTTCCTCGGCAGTGTAGTCCTTGCCGGTCGACTTCTTGTACCAGTCGAGGATGCGGCCGACGAAGGGCGAGATCAGGAACACTTTGGCGTCGGCGCAGGCGATCGCCTGGGCCTTGCTGAAGAGAAGCGTCAGGTTGCAGTCGATGCCTTCCTTCTGCAGCACTTCCGCGGCGCGGATGCCTTCCCAGGTGGAAGCGAGCTTGATGAGGATGCGATCCTGGCCGATGCCGCGGTCCTTGTAGGCGGCGATGATGGCGCGCGCCTTGGCAAGCGAAGCCTCGGTATCAAAGGAAAGATCGGCGTCGACTTCGGTCGAGACGCGGCCCGGAACGAGCTTCACCAGGGCTGCACCGACGGAGATGGCGAGACGATCGGCGACGGCGGAAGAAACGGCTTCGGGATTGCCGCCCTGCTTCTTGCCCCAGGCGACGGCTTCCTTGATGGCGTCGGCAAACATCGGCGTGCCGAGAGCCTTGAGCACGATGCTCGGGTTCGTCGTGCAATCGACCGGCTTCAGGCGGGCAACGGCTTCGATGTCGCCGGTATCGGCGACCACGGTGGTAATCTCGCGAAGTTGGTCAAGCTTGGATGTCATGGTCAATAATCCTTGTTGAACTTGGGCTGCGACCGGCGCGAGTTCCGCCGGGCAAAGGTGATCTACCGACAGGTTGTTTGCATGCTGCAGGCGAAAATGCGCGCATCCGTCACGGATGATTCATAAACGTGAAGGACAGTGGCCGTGTTCCGGCCGCGAACGAACGGCTGCTCGCACGCAAGCGATACCGCTTGCGGCTGGGAGGCCGGTCGTGACTTTCGGCATGCCCGCACTATGTCCTCCTCGGACGGACAAGAACGACGTGTGTCACCCGGACTATCGCCATTCGCCTTGCGAAAAGTCAAGGACATTTGTGCATTTCAATTGACATAAGTGTCACACCCGTCAATATCCCCGGCAACAAAAGCGTCGCTAAGGCCTTCATCCCATGAGGGATCTAGGGCAGGAAATCGTGCGGAGGAGATGTGGTCAAGCTCAAACGCGGCACGCACACGGCCTATTCGGAGGCATCCTCGCTGCGGCTAAGGGCGGCATGGCTCTATTACAACGAGGGTCTGACCCAGAAGGACGTCGCCGAACAGCTCGGCATCAGCCGCACCACCGTGATCCGCCTGCTCGACGAGGCGATGAAGCGCAGCGAAGTCCAGATCTGGATCAACGATTCGATCGGCGACTGTGTTGAACTTTCGGTGAAGCTGGAGCGCGCCTATGGCCTTGACGAGGCGATCGTCGTCCCTGCGCCGGTCACTGGCGACGTCAATTCATTGGCTAAAAATGTCGGTCTGGCGCTTGGCCAGTTCCTCTCCGAAGCCATCCCCGACGATTACACCATCGGCGTCGGCTGGGGCCGCACCATGACCGCCTCGCTGTCGAGCTTCCGGCCGCCGCGCCGTGCCAATTGTAAGGTTGTCTCGCTGCTCGGCGGCATCGTTGCCGTGCACCAGACGAACCCGATCGATTACACATGGCGGCTGGCAAACCAGCTCGGCGCCGAATGCTACATGTTCCTGGCGCCGCTTCTCGTCGATTCCATCGAGACCAAGCGTAATCTGATCGAGAAATGCGGGCTGGACACGATCTACCGACTCGCCGAAAACCTCGATCTGGCGATCGTCAGCTGCGGCGATATCGGACCGCATTCGACCTCGCTGTCGGAGGGCTGGATCTCGAAGGCTGAGCTGCAGGAACTGATCGATGCCGGCTGCGTCTGCGACACCATGTTCAACTTCCTCGACAAGGACGGCAATTCGGTCGATCATTCGATCAATCGGCGCGTCATGTCCGTCGATCTCGACACGCTGAAAGAGGCAAAGCATATCGTGCTCTCCTCCGGCGGCGCCCATCGGGCCGTGGCGATCCGTGCGACGATCAAGCGCATCGGCTGCAACACGCTGATCACCGATGAAAGTGCTGCACGCGCATTGCTGGAATTGGCAGAAGCCTCGCCGCCCGTCTCTTCTCCCCAGCGGGGAGAAGTGCCGGAGCGATGAGCGGCGACCACGCCGCTCCGTCCTGGAAACCCCTCAGGCGTGCGCCGATTCCCAGCCGAGCATCGCCCGCTTCCGGGTGAGGCCCCAATGGTAGCCCGTCAGCGCGCCGTTCTTGCCGAGCGCCCGATGGCAGGGCACCACGAAGGAGATCGGGTTTGCCCCGACCGCCGCACCCACGGCGCGCTGCGCCGTCGGGCTGCCGATATCGTTGGCGATATCGGAATAGGTGACGGCCTTGCCGAACGGGATTTTCAGCAGGCTCTGCCAGACGCGCACCTGGAAGTCCGTGCCGATCAGCACGACACGCAGCGGCTGGTCCGAGGACCATTTGCCAGGCTCGAAGATGCGGGCGGCATAGGGAACCGTCGCCTGCAGGTCTTCGACATAACAGGCGTTCGGCCAGCGGCAGGTCATATCCTCGAGGCAGGCCCTCTCGTCGCCGGAATCGCTGAAGGCAAGGCCGGCAAGGCCGCGGTCGGTCACCATGATCAGCGCCACGCCGAAGGGGCAGATGTGGAAGCCGTAGCGGATGGTGAGACCACCGCCCTTGGCCTTCCATTCGCCGGGCGACATCGCCTCATGGGTGACGAAAAGGTCGTGCAGGCGGCTCGGCCCGGAAAGGCCGACCTCGATCGAGGTCTCGAGCAGCGGCATGTCTTCCTTGCGCAGCAGCCGCTTGGCGTGATCCAGCGTCACCGCTTGCAGGAAGCCCTTGGGCGACAGCCCGGCCCAGCGGGTGAAGGTCTTCTGCAGCTGGGTCGGCGACTGGTTAAGCCGCGCCGCAATCGCCTCCAGAGAAGGCTGGTCACGGTAATCCTCGGTGATGAGTTCGATCACCCGACGGACAATGTCATAATCAGGGCCGTCAGGCGTGATGTCTGTCTGCAGGTTGGCAATCATATTCATCGTCTTTCTCCTTGTAACAAGGAGATAGTCAAGTGGGGATGAGCAAACCACCCGATTCTTGCGCATCCGCTGGATAGAGCAATACCAGGAAAAGTGCGAAGCGGCTTTCCGTCCGGAATTGCGTAAAAACAAACGCTAGAGCGGTTCTGCGCTTCCGTGAAAAGCTGAAACCGCTCCAGTTCAGATCCGCTGCTTGACCGTCGCCAGCGCTCCCTTGAAGGCCCTGGCGAAGCTTTCGCGATCATCGGGATTGAGGAAGGAGCCGATATCCGTGCGCCGGCCTTCGCCGAAGATATGCATGGAAAGGATGCCGATCTCCTGGTGCCGGCGAACAAGGAAGCGCGTCCAGAACGGATTGAAATGATGCTCCACCATCCGCCCCGAGGGCGCAAACTTGCGCACCGACACATCAGTGCGCGATACCGTCACCTGTTCGCGCGCTTTCCCGGAGCGGTAATTCAGCCAGAAGGCGCCGTAGAGAAGCAGGAAATCCAGTCCGAAGAACAAGCCGATCGGCCAGGCCCCCGTCACGATGAAGAACGTGCCGTAAAGCAAGCAGACGGCACCGGATAGGGCAAGCAGCACCTTGAAGCCCCGGCGGCCGAGCGACCGGTGGGGAAAGAGCTCGGCAGCGAAAACAGGCTGCTCATTGAAGCTGTCGGCGTTGCTTTCCGTCATGGCTGCCGATTATAGAGTTTCCATGGCGAATCCGAAACTCAAATCCGTTACCAAGACGCCGCACGACGCGAATGTGATCGCCCGCCGCAAACCGGCGGCAGCGGTGCGCACGGCCTATTCGCTGGCCGAGCGCGAGGAGATCTTCCGCCGCTTCTCGGTGCAGCGGCCGGAACCGAGAGGCGAACTCGAGCACACCAACCCCTTCACGCTCGTCGTTGCCGTGGCACTTTCGGCGCAAGCGACCGACGTTGGCGTCAACAAGGCGACGCGCGCGCTCTTCAAGGTCGCCGATACACCGGAAAAGATGCTCGATCTCGGCGAAGAGCGGCTGCGCGACCACATCAGGACGATCGGCCTCTACCGCAACAAGGCGAAAAACGTCATCGCGCTCTCGCAGATGCTGGTCGACCAATTCGGCGGCAAGGTGCCGGAGACCCGCGACGAACTGGTGAGGTTGCCGGGTGTCGGCCGCAAGACCGCCAATGTCGTGCTTTCCATGGCCTTCGGCCAGGCGACGATGGCCGTCGACACGCACATCTTCCGCATCGCCAATCGCATCAGGCTTGCCCCCGGCAAGACGCCCGACGAGGTCGAGGCGCGGCTGATGAAGGTGATCCCGAGCCATTACCTCTATCACGCCCATCACTGGCTGATCCTGCATGGCCGCTACACCTGCAAGGCGCGCCGCCCAGAATGCGAGCGCTGTATCATCGCCGATCTCTGCAAATCGCCGGAGAAGAGTTGGGATGTGCCGGCGCCGCTGGTCGAGCTACCGCCGCAGGTGATCGGCGAGGCCGTCGAGTAGGACAGCGATCGCCTGCTCGTAATACCGCCTTTCACCGCCCGCTTCGATCGCGATCGCCGCGCGATCGAAGGCCGCCGATAGCAGCGACGTCAGCGGTTCGAGCATGGCACCGGCCTCGGGAAGCATCGCTGCAAGCCCTGCCCGCAGCGTCGCTTCCGCATTCTCTGCATCGATCGCCGCACTCGCCAGCGGACCGAGAACGGCAGGCGCCTCGATCAGCAGCAGCCGCGTGCGCCCTGGCGCCATCATCGCATCGAAATAGGCCGAGGCACCGGCGATCAGCATGGCACGCGGCGCGTCGTAGGACGCCGAGCGCGCCTCGATCGCCGCGGCCACCGCGCGCGCCTCGCATTCGATAACCGCTCGAAAAAGCGCCTTCTTGTCTTCAAAATGATGGTAGAGCGCGCCGCGCGTCACTCCCGCCGCCGTGACGATCTCCGGCGTCGCGGTTTCGGCATAACCTTTCTCGACGAAGAGACGTCGACCGGCATCGATCAGTGCCTGTCTGGTCTGCTCCGTTCTCTCGCGATTGCTGCGGCTCATGCACACCTCTTTACATACAAACAGAATGTATGTTAATAGTCAAAAACATACAGATTGTATGTAAACAAAAGGAGGAAAACGAGATGAAATCGACGAGCTATTATCCTGTCGTCATGACCGACGACGTTGCCGGCACCGCCAGCTTCTATTGCACGCATTTCGGCTTCAAAGCTCTGTTCGAAAGCGATTGGTATGTTCACCTGCAATCGGCAGAGGAGGAGCATATCGCGCTTGCCATCCTTGACGGCAGCCACGAGACCATCCCGGCCATAGCCCGCGGCAGGGTGTCCGGCCTGCTCCTCAATTTCGAGGTCGCCGATGTCGATGCGATCTATGCAGCCTGCCGGAGCGCCGGCTTGCCAATTCTCAGAGAAATTCGCGACGAGGATTTCGGCCAGCGGCATTTCATCACCGCCGATCCGAACGGCGTGCTGATCGACATCATCAAGCCGATCCCGCCGAACGCCGAATTCGCGGCGATGTATGACACCTCCGCCCTGCCCGCTTGAGCCTCAGGTGTCCCGTGCGGAAATCAGCTTGTGCAGATGCACCATCATGCCGGCGGCAAAAAGCGGCGTCAGAAGATTGACGATCGGGATCGCCAGGAAAAGGGCGATCATCAGCCCGCCGAGAAAGACGGTGGAGGCATGCTTGGCGCGGAAGAGCCGCGCCTCATCCGGCGAACGGAAGCGCATGGCGGCGAATTCGAAGAATTCCCGTCCGAGCAGATAGCCGTTCACCAGAAAGAACGCGACCAGATTGACGCCGGGTATGAACAGCAGCAGCAATGCCACGATATTGCCGAGGATCACCACGCCGAGGAACTTGATCGAGCTTGCCATTGCCGGACCGAGCGGCATGGCGGTGCCCGGCACGTCCTTCGGATAGTCGCGCTTTTCGATGACATCGGCGACGTCGTCGAGAAACAGGCCGGCAATCAGCGCCGTGACCGGCGACAGCAGCAGCGCCAGCATGAGAGCAAGGCCGATTCCGGCAAAAATTGCGAAGATGAGAGCGAACCACCCCGCCCAATCCGGCATATCGGGAAAGAAGCTCGTGAGCCAGGGAAAGAGAAAGGCCATGAAGGCTCCGCGCAGCGCGAACCAGAGACCGACAAGCACGAGAACCGTCAGGCCGAGCACCTTCCAGAAGACAGAGCGTGTTTCCGTTGCGAACAGATTGGCGAGCGAAAGTCGAGCGGCGTCAAGAATCATGTCTCAGGCGTCTCCGGTTGCGCCGAAGATGTAGGGAAGATGCGGGCCACCGACAAGAGAGAATAAAATTGCATTCAGTAATAGAAAACTTGTCGAAAACTAAATACTAATATAATATTGTGGCATACATGAAATACGCACGGGCCTGAGAAGCAGCTTCCGAAATAGTTGCAAAGACAAGGGGTCGCAACAGCGCATCCACGGAACGCCTCTGAGGAAGATGGGGAGGCTGCCGTGGAAGACTTTGTGCAAAAACTCAGGCAATACGCAAAAACCGGCACGCCCGCCGAGCGCCGTATCGCGAAATATTTTACCGAACATCTGAACGACCTGCCGTTCGAGACGGCTGCGTCCGTTGCCGACAGGCTGGATCTCTCGCCGATGACCGTCGGGCGCTTCCTGCGCTCGCTTGGTTATCAGGGATTGGACAGCGTCAAGGTGGAGATTCGCGAGACCGTGACGACATCGCCGGCGCAATTGCAGAGCGCCATGAGCGAGCTGCATGCCGACGCCGCGGAGGGCAAACCGCTCGCCGTGCTGGTTGCCGAACAAATCCAGGCCCTCCATCATATCTATCATCTGACGGCGCAGCCGCACTGGTCGGAAGCCGTCGGCTTGATCAGCACTGCCCGCGAAGTGTCGATCGCCACGCATGCGCGGCTCGCAAGCCTGGCCAATCATTTCTGCCAGCGGCTGACACAAGCCCGCGACGGCGTGCGCACGCTCGACGCCGCCGACAACCGTTTTGCGGAACTCTTCGCCCGGCTGGCGGTCGACGACGCACTGCTCGTCATCATCGATTGTCGCCGCTTCGCCAAGGCGCGGCTGCTTGCCAGAACGGCGCGGCGCTACGGCTATAAGGTCGTGCTCATTTCGCCGCAGCAAGCGGACTGGATGGCGGACCAGTCGAACGTCATGCTGCCTCTGCCGCCCGCTCGTGCCCCCGATCTCGACAATCTTCCGCCGCTGATCGCGCTGCTCGACTGCCTGTCGGAATCCGTCATCCTCCAAGTCGGAGAGGAGGCGGCACTTCGCCGCCGCCGCATGATGGAGTTCGCGACCGTCCTCGGCGAGACGGCAAACCACTAATTCAAAAGGTTACGCGCAGATTCAAAGTGATAGAGCGTCCTTAGAGAGGCGCTCTATTGCATCGCTTCCAATTCGGCGCGATGCCGATGCATGGCGAGAAGACAGCGGTAGTCGCGGTCGTAGAGCGCCTGCTTCGCCTTGTCGGGAAGCCGTTCGTCGGCGCCCGGATACATCGCCTCGCCGGCCGCCGCCAGATCCTTGTACAAGCCGCAGGCGACGGATGCTGCCATCGCCGTACCGAGCAGCACCGCCTCGTTCATCTTCGGCACCACGACCTTGCAGCCGGTCGCATCGCTATACAACTCCATGAGCACCGGGTTTTTCACATGCCCGCCGGCAATATGCAGCGTATCGGTCATGTAGCCGTATTCCTTCATCATTTCCAGAATATGGCGGATGCCGAGCGCGATCCCCACCGCAGAGCGCCAATAAAGCGCGCAGAGGCCGTCGAAGGACGTATCGAGCGTCAGTCCGCTGACGACGCCGACCGCATGCGGATCGGCGAGCGGCGAACGGTTGCCATGGAAATCCGGCAGCACGAAGATCCGTGCACCGAAGTCTTCGCCCTCCTCGGCCCGCAATTCGGCGATCCGTGCGACGATCCTCTGATGCAGCGCCGCCGTCGGCTCACCGCCGGCCGCATGCATCCGCACGATGTGGTCGAGCAGCGCGCCGGTCGCCGATTGTCCGGCCTCCACCAGCCAGGATTGCGGGAAGACTGCCTCGTAGTAGGGACCCCACATGCCATGACTCGGCTTGCGCTCCCGCGAGAAGGTAACGATGCAGCTCGATGTGCCGGCAATCAGCGCCAGCTGATGCTCGCGTTTGACAGGATCTGCGGCATAGCCGCCGAGCGCGCCGAGTGCGCCGGCATAGGCGTCGATCATCCCGGCAGCCACACGGCAGTCCACAGTCAGCCCCAGCGCTTCCGCCGCTTCTTCAGTCAGCCGCCCGACGCTGTCTCCGACAGGCGTGGTCTCATCCGGCAGGTGGCCGCGCGCCTGAAGGTCCTCGAGGCCGATCCGCTCCAGGAAGTCTTGCTGCCAGCCCCTTTCGAGATGGGCGAGATAGTTCCATTTCGCCGTCAGCGTGCAGCGCGAACGGGCAGGCGATCCGGTCGACTTCCACGTCATGAAATCGGCGAGGTCGAAGAAGTAGCCGGCCTTTTCCCAAGTGGCGGGCAGCTTCGTCTTCAGCCACATCAGCTTCGGCATTTCCATTTCCGGCGACATTACGTGGCCGGAATGTTCGAGCACCCTGTGCTGCGTCGCCGTGCAGAAATCGGCTTCCTTCAGCGCCCGGTGATCGAGCCAGACGATCGTGTCGAAACGCCTCTCGCCGCCTGTGGAAACACTGAGCTGCCGACCCTCGATGTCACGGACGACGAGCGAACAGGTGGCGTCGAAGCCGATCGCTCCGACTGCGGCGGCGGCGATGCCGGATTGCTCCATCGCCCTGCGCACTGCCGTGCAGGCGGCCGACCAGATGTCTTCGGAATCATGCTCGGCATGGTTTTCGCGCGGCCGGTTCATCACGATCGGATGCTCGGCCTTGGCGAGCAGACGGCCGCGTGCATCGAAGACGCCGGCGCGCGCGCTGCCCGTGCCGATATCCACCGCAACCACGTGATCACGCATCAAGTCTTGGTCCCGTCCAGCTTATGGTTGCGGACAAGGTGTATCAAATCCGGCATGGCGTCAAACACCACATCAGGCGAAAGGCGGTCGAGTTCGGCACGATATCCGGTGAAATTGGCGTGTGATCCGCCGGTGAAGGCAAAGACCGTCATGCCTGCCGCCTTGGCGGCGGCAATGCCGGCCGGGCTGTCTTCGACGACAACGCAATGAGCCGGCTCGACCTGCATTTCACGCGCCGCATGCAGGAAGAGATCGGGCGCCGGCTTGCCGCGCTTGACCATCGTTGCGCTGAAGATGTCGGGCAGCTTATCGAGAAGCCCAGTCACCGATAGCGACAACCGGATTCGTTCCATCTGGCTGGAGGAGGCAACGCAGCAGCGAACGCCCAGCCCGTCGATCGCCGCGGCGATACCGTCGAGCGGCTTCAGTTCCGTGCGGAAACGGGCGTAGAGTTCGATGCGGATACGCTCGAGGAATTCCTCGTCGGCATGGACATTGAATTCGGTTTCCAGCGTATCGACGAGGGTCGACAGGCTGCGGCCGAGAAAACGCTCATAGGCCTGGTCCTCGGTGATCGAGACGCCGAGATCGTTCATCGCCCCGACGAGCACGCTGATCGAGATCGGCTCGCTGTCGACGAGTACGCCATCGCAATCAAAGATCACCAGCCGTGTTTCAGCATCAGCCATGCAAGACCCAACCTGAGTTCAATTCGGACGCATTACCGTCCCGCTTCACTCGCAAGGCCGGATGATTGGCGGCAGCAGAGACCGCCATCCGGATTCCTTACACTGCGAGCTTGCCGTCGAGATAGAGCTGCAGCGTCTCACGCGTGCCCTTTTCCCACAGGGTTTTGAGAGCATGGGCAAAACGCTTGCGGAAAAGTTCGGATTTTGCCACTTCGCCGAAAATATCGTCGAAGACGAGGAAGGCCGAAGGATCGTCCTTGGCCTTCAGCGCCGCCGCATGCAGGCGCTCTGCGCTCGCGTCGTTGAAAACGATATCCTTGCCGCTGTCGGTCTTGCCGGCAAAATAACGGCACCAGAGTGCTGAAACCAGCGCCAGGCCGACGACATCCCTGCCCTGACTCAAATTGTCGAGCGTCGACGGCAGGATGAATTTCGGTTGGCGGTTCGAGCCGTCCTGCGCCAGCCGCGGAATGGTGTCGGCGATCTTCGGATTGAGCAGGCGATGTTCGATCAGCGCGAAATAGTCCGTTAGCGACGTGTTCGGCACCGGCGGTACAATCGGAATGATCTCGTCTTTCTCGAGTTTGGCGAGGAAGGCGCGGATCAACGGGTCTTCCATGGAATCATGCACGAAGTGAATATCCAACAGCGCCGCCGGATAGGCGATCGCGGCATGCCCGCCGTTGAGGATGCGGATCTTCATATGCTCGTAAGGCGTGACATCGGCAACGAAGGTGACGCCGACCTTTTCCAGCGCCGGCCGGCCGGCGGTGAACTTATCCTCGAGCACCCATTGCTTGAATTCCTCGCAATAGACCGGCCAACTGTCCTCGATCTGGAAATTGTCCCTGAGGAAATCGATCTCACGCTGGCTGGTCGCCGGCGTGATTCGGTCGACCATGGCGTTCGGGAAGGCGACATTCGCCCGGATCCAGTCGGCAAAGGCAGGGTCCGAAAGTGCCGCCGTGCCGACGACGGCATTGGCGGTGACGATGCCATTATGGGGAATGTTGTCGCAGGACATCACGGTGAAGGGTCCGATGCCCTTGTCCTTGCGCGCCTTCAGGCCGGCGACGATCAGGCCGAACACCGTCTTCGGCGCGTCGGGGTTCTCTCCGTCTGCGGCAATGGCGGGATGGGCCGGATTGAACGCGCCTGACGCATCGATGAAATAACCGCCCTCGGTAATCGTCATCGAAACGATGCGGATTTCGGGGTCGGCAAGCCTGGCGACGATCGCGGCGGCATCGCCGACCGGCAGGATGTCGATCATCGGTGCGGTGACGCGCGCCGCCGTCTTGTTGTTGTCCTGCTCGACCACCGTCGTCAGGAAGTCCTGCGCCGCGAGCTTTTCGCGCATCGCGGCATCCGACGGCAGAACGCCGGCGCCGACGATCGCCCAGTCGTGATCCGTGCCCGCGTTGAAGAGATCGTCGAGATAGATCGCCTGATGGGCACGGTGGAAATTGCCGACGCCGAAGTGCACGATGCCGGCTTTCAGCGACGCCCTGTCATATCCAGGGATGGCAGCAGTGCGCGCCACATCCGAAAGCGTTGCCAGCGATAGTTTGCACGTCATGTTTCAGTCCTCTTGAAGGTCTTGCCGAGACGGCCGGGCGCCATCGCTCGGCTCGCATGCCTGCCCCCTAGCCCGGCCGCCTGCTTCAGATGGCAAGGCCGCCCTCGTTGAATTTATGAATACGCGAACGGTCCGGCGTCAGGAAGACCGTATCGCCCGCTTTGGCGGCGAAGTCGCCGCTGCCGCGCGCCGTCAGCATGCCGATGCCATCGGCATCGATATGCAGGAAGGTGTCGGAGCCGAGATGTTCGGCGACCACCACCCTGCCCTTCCACTCGCCGCTTTCCATCGACAGCAGCACATGTTCGGGCCGGACGCCGATGGTATGGGCGTTGAGCGCGGCGGCATGTTGGCCGGTGATGAAGTTCATCTTCGGCGATCCGATGAAGCCGGCGACGAAGAGGTTGCGGGGACGGCTGTAGAGTTCGAGCGGCGATCCGACCTGCTCGATATTGCCCCGGTTCAGGACGACGATCTTGTCGGCCATGGTCATCGCCTCGACCTGGTCGTGGGTGACGTAGACCATCGTCGTCTTCAGCTGCTGATGCAACTCGCTGATTTCGAGGCGCATGTTGACGCGTAGCGCCGCATCGAGGTTCGACAGCGGTTCGTCGAACAGGAACGCCGAAGGCTGGCGCACGATGGCGCGGCCGATCGCCACGCGCTGGCGCTGGCCGCCGGACAGCTGGCGCGGCTTGCGCTCGAGATAGTCGGTGAGATTAAGCACCCGGGCGGCATCGCTCACCTTGCGGTCGATCTCCGCCTTGTCGATGCCCGCCATCTTCAGCGGGAAGGCGATGTTGTTGCGCACGCTCATATGCGGATAAAGCGCATAGGACTGGAACACCATGGCAAGGCCGCGCTCCGACGGCGCCTTTTCGGTGGCGTCCCTGCCGTCGATGACGATCTTGCCGCCGGAGACGTCCTCGAGCCCGGCGATCAGCCGGAGCAGCGTGGACTTGCCGCAGCCCGACGGGCCGACGAAGACGACGAACTCGCCGTCCTTGATGTCGAGATCGATCGAAGGGATGACCTTGGCTTCGCCGAAGACCTTGGAAACCTTCTGAAGGGTAATGCTGCCCATGTTTCTCTCCCTTTTATGTTATTTCACAGCGCCGAAGGTCAGGCCGCGGACGAGTTGCTTCTGGCTGAACCAGCCAAGGATCAGGATCGGCGCGATCGCCATCGTCGATGCCGCCGAGAGCTTGGCGTAAAACAGGCCTTCGGGGCTGGAATAGGAGGCGATGAAGGCCGTCAGCGGCGCTGCCTTCGAGGCGGTGAGGTTGAGCGTCCAGAACGCCTCGTTCCAGGCAAGGATGATGTTCAAGAGCAGCGTCGAGGCAATGCCGGGCACGGCCATCGGCGTCAGCACGTAGACGATCTCCTTCATCAGCGACGCCCCATCCATGCGGGCCGCCTCGAGGATCTCGCCGGGGATTTCCTTGAAGTAGGTGTAGAGCATCCAGACGATGATCGGCAGGTTGATCAGCGTCAGCACGATCACCAGGCCGGTGCGCGTGTCGAGCAGGCCGAAATTGCGAAACATCAGATAGATCGGGATCAGTGCGCCGACCGGCGGCATCATCTTGGTCGACAGCATCCACATCAGCACGTCCTTGGTCCGCTTGGTCGGCGAAAACGCCATCGCCCAGGCGGCCGGAATGGCGATAATCAGGCCAATCAGCGTCGAACCGAAGGAGATGATCACCGAGTTCATGAAGTGGCCGAGATAGTTCGACCGGCTCTGCACCTCCGCATAGTTCTCCGTCGTCCAGTGGAAGAACAGGAACTGCGGCGGCGAGGCGATGGCGTCGGCTTCCGACTTGAAGCTGGTCAAGAAGGTCCAGAGAATCGGGAAGAAGATCAGGATGCCGAGCGTCCAGGCGATCGCGGTGACGATGAGCTTGCGCTTGGTTGTGACTTTTCTGGCCATCTCAAGCCTCCAGATTCTTGCCGACGAGGCGCACGAGGAAGATCGCAACGATATTGGCGAGGATAACAGCCACGATGCCGCCGGCCGATGCCCCGCCGATATCGAACTGCAGCAGCGCCTGGGCATAGACGAGATAGGTAAGGTTGGTGCTGTCGGTGCCCGGCCCGCCATTGGTGGTGACGAGGATTTCGGCAAAGACCGAAAGCAGGAAGATCGTCTGGATCAGGATCACCACGGTGATGGCACGCGCCATGTGCGGCAGGATGATGTAGATGAACTTCGAGATCGGCCCGGCGCCGTCCATTTCGGAGGCTTCCTTCTGCTCCTCGTCGAGCGACTGCAGCGCCGTCAGCATGATGAGGGTGGCAAAGGGCAGCCACTGCCAGGCGACGATCAGAATGACGGAAAACAGCGGCGCATTGGCCAGCCAGTCGATCGGCTGCAGGCCGAGCGCCTTGGCAAGATGGGCGAACAACCCGTTGACCGGGTTCATGAACATGTTCTTCCAGACCAGCGCTGCCACCGTCGGCATGACGAAGAACGGCGCAATCACCAGGATGCGCACGATGCCCTGGCCGTACATCGGCTGGTCGAGCAGCAGCGCAAAGGCGATGCCGCCGATGACGGTGATCAATAACACGCCGGCGACAAGCAGCAGCGTGTTGATCAGCGCGGCGAAGAAAGCCGGATCCGTCAGAAAGTACTGATAGTTCAGAAAACCGACGAAGCTTTCCATGCCGGGGCTGAGCAGATTGTAGTTCAGCAGCGAGAAATAGATCGTCATCGCCAGCGGGACGATCATCCACGCAAAGAGCAGCAGCACGGAGGGCGCAATCATCAGGCGCGCGGAGGAGCGGGTATGTAACGTTGCCATGGCAATCACCGATCTGGACTGAAGCGGGGAGCGGCCGCAAGGCAGCTTTGTCTGGAAAAAAGCGGCCGCCGATGCAGTTCGGGCAATCGGCGGCCCAGAGGGGCGGATTGTCAAGTATCCGCCTCTTGCTCAGGAGGTTTTACTTAATGTAGCCGGCCTTGGTCATTTCGCGGGTGGCCAGTTGCTGTGCGCTCTGCAACGCCTGGTCGACCGAAAGCTGGCCGGCAAGGGCTGCCGAGAACTGCTGACCGATCGCCGTGCCGATGCCCTGGAATTCCGGGATCGCCACGAACTGGACGCCGACATAAGGGACCGGCTTGACGGTCGGCTTGCTCGGATCGGCCGAGTTGATCGAGTCGATCGTCGTCTTGGCGAAGGGAGCCGCCTTCTGGTATTCCGCATTCGCATAGAGCGAGGCGCGGGTGCCCGGAGGTGCGTTCAGCCAGCCTTCCTTCTCGGCGACGAGGTTGGTGTAGTCCTTGCTTGTCGCCCAGGCGACGAACTTCTCGGCGGCTTCGGCCTTCTGCGAACCTGCCGGGATGGCAAGGCTCCAGGCCCACAGCCAGTTGCCGCGTTTGCCGAGGCCCTTGTCGGGAGCGAGCGCAAAGCCGACCTTGTCGGCGACGGTGGATTCCTTCGGGTTGCTGACAAAGGACGCAGCAACGGTGGCGTCGATCCACATGCCGCACTTGCCGGTCTGGAAGAGCGCCAGGTTCTCGTTGAAGCCGTTGGAGGAAGCGCCCGGAGGGCCGGCATCCTTCATCAGCTTGACGTAGAAGTCGAGCGTGTCTTTCCATTCCGGCTGATCGAACTGCGGCTTCCAGCTTTCATCGAACCAGCGGGCGCCGAAGGAGTTGGACATCGCCGTCAGGAAGGCCATGTTCTCGCCCCAGCCGGCCTTGCCGCGCAGGCAGATGCCGTAGACTTCCTTGTCCTTGTCGGTGATCTTGCGGGCAGCATCGGCAATGAAGTCCCAGGTCGGGGCGTCCGGCATCTTCAGGCCGGCGGCGTCGAACAGGTCCTTGCGGTACATCACCATCGAGCTTTCGCCGTAGAACGGCGCCGCATAGAGCTTGCCGTCCATGGTCAGGCCGCTGCGGATCGCCGGCAGCAGGTCGTCGACGTCGTAGTTGGCGCCGAGATTGTCGAGCGGCACCAGCCAGCCCTGCTTTGCCCAGATCGGAACTTCATAGGTGCCGATCGTCAAGACGTCGTACTGGCCGCCCTTGGTCGCGATGTCGGTCGTGACCTTCTGGCGCAGTACGTTCTCTTCCAGGGTGACCCATTCAAGGTCGATGCCGGGATTCTTCGCCTTGAAATCATCCGTCAGCTTCTGCATCCGGATCATGTCGCCGTTGTTCACGGTTGCGATTGTCAGCGTTTCGGCCGAAGCCATGCCGGCAAACGCCAGTGCTGAGCAGGCGCCCAGCATAAAAGTTTTCAATGTCATAATCTTCCTCCCAGAAGATGGGGTGTGAGCATTCGCTTCGCTCATGGGCAATTACTCAACAAATGATAGCGAATGTCAATCGGCAATCGTTGCTGCGATGCCGAAAAGGGTATTCATCCAATTGATTTAACTATGATATTTTTTGCTCAATTCCTGAGCAAAAACTCAGCTGTCTCTTCATCGGTGATCAAAGCATTGATTTGATGGCCGACAACGGCAGCCCTGATCGCCTTGAATTTGCGCTTGCCCTTGGCCAGCCCAATGACCATCGATGCGTCGCGGGACGGGATCGGCGCCGATGCGACGCGCTCGTTAATCGGGTTGTCGATCAACCTGCCGTCGACGTCGAAGATCCAGCCGCAGATTTCGCCGACAGCACCCCCGCGCATCAGCTCCATCATCTCGTCCTTCTCCAGAAAACCGTCGACGCAGAGCGGCCCATCGATGCCGAGTTCGCCGATGCCGACGAAGGTGACATCGGCTTGCGCGCTCATATTAAGCGTCGAGCGCACCAGCTGTTGGCCATGCAGCAGCTCCCGCTCCTCGGCCGAGGTGACAAGCACCGGCAGCGGCATCGGATAGTGTCGCGCCTTCACCGCATCGGCCATGCTGAAGATGACGTTGTAATAGGCCGCCGATCCATCCGGGGCGATATTGCCGGTCAGCGAAACGATGCGGTGATTTGGACATTCGATCGCCGGAAGCTGGTCGACGGCCGCCTTCAGCGTGCGGCCGGTCCCAATGGCGAGGACGATCGGCTCCGGCCGTTTCAGCCACCGCTCGATCTCGGCCGCGGCTGCCTCGGCAATACCGACCGTCGTCGACGACGACGCGGGATCGCTCGGCACCACCTCCACATGTTTCAGCCCGAATTTCCGCCGTAGCTGACTGCCTAGCTCCAGGCAGGCTGCGATCGGATGATCGAGCCGCACCTTGATCAGGCGCTCGGCGACCGCCAGCGACACCAGACGCTGCGCCGATTGCCGCGAGATGCCCATCGCAGCGGCGATTTCATCCTGCGTGCGCCCGGCGACGTAATACAGCCAGCCGGCACGCGCCGCATCGTCGAGCCGTGCAGGGGTCTCGGATCTTTTTACCATCTAATGCCTACCGCGCAAAATGAGCCGGCGTGCCGTCGCCGAACATGATTTGAGTCTGTATCGCGCCAGATCAAAACAAAATTCCGGCAAATGTCGAGCCTGTTGCAAGGAGCCCCGCCAAATAACCGCCGTCACTCGGACAAACCCGCTCAGGCAAACCATTGCACGACGAGATAGATCCCCGCCTTCACCAGACCGTAAATCACCCCGCCGGCAACAACGAGCGACACGGCCGTCATCACGAAGCCGATGAGCGCGAAGAGGCCGTCACGGCCCAAGATCCCGAACGCGAAGACCGAGATCGTGACCGCCGGCAGGATATTGCCGAGCGGGACCGGCAGCAGCAGCACGATCGACAGCAGCAGGCATGCCGCCCCGGCAAGATATTCCGCCGGAGGTTCGGCGAAGATCGCAAGCCTCGGCTTCAACATGCGCTCGGCCCAGGCGAGCCAGCGATGGATGCGGCCGACAATGGTCTCGAAATCCTCCCGCCGCATCGAACGGTTGGCAATCACCTTCGGTAGCCATGGTTTCAGCCCGAAGGTCAGTTGTGCTGCCAGGAAGACCAAGGGCGCCCCGAGCACGGCCGAGGTGCCCGGCGGAGTGGGAAAGGCGTTCGGCAGCGCGAAGATCAGCATCAACGCGCTGATCGCCCTGTCGCCCATCGTGTTGAACAGATCGCCGATCGAGATCCGTTCGCGGCTCTGATCGGCGGCCATCTGCCGCAAAATGGATGAGAGGCGGCGGCCTTTGGGACGTGCTCTTCGGATGGTACTGTTTTCTCTCGTATCGATGGTCGTGGGTCCGGCAGTTGATGAAAGTCTAGGGTCGAATTCTGGCGATGCAATATGCCAATTGAATGACTTGCGGGGTTAGAAATTGCGGCTGCGATCGGAGCCGATGGGCTTGGGCTCACCGGACTTCTCCAACGCCTTGCCATCACGGATGGAAGACGGAAACCCGTCCCGCCTATCCCATCTCCCCACCTGTGGCAGAGATATCAAGCAGAACAGAGGGGATGCCACACGGCACGACCATAAAGCCGGTGACACCACCGCCGAATGAGCGCTTGAAATTCCCCGCCAACAATGCAAGCAGACGCGAGAGACCAGAGAAACGGCAGAGTGGCAATGATCATTTCATTCGACATCGGGGGCACCGCCATCAAGGGTGGCATCGCTCGTTCCAAGACAGACATCCTTCCCCTCGGCCGCCGTCCGACACCCAGGGATGATTTCGCCGCTTTCGTCGAGACCCTGCGCGGCCTCATCGCCGAGACCGGTGAGCAGCCGAGCCGCATCGTCCTTTCCATCGCCGGCGTCGTCGATCCCGATACGCAGCGCCTGATCTGCGCCAACATTCCCTGCATCCACGACCGCACGCTTGGCGCCGACCTCGAAGCCGAGCTCGGCCTGCCGGTGCTGATCGCCAACGACGCCGACTGTTTCGCGATGGCCGAAGCCGGTCTCGGCGCCGGCCGCGGCCACCGCATCGTCTTCGGCGCCATCCTCGGTACCGGCGTCGGCGGCGGCCTGGTTGCCGACGGGCGCCTCGTCAACGAGGCCGGCGGCTTTGCCGGCGAATGGGGTCACGGGCCGATCATCGCATCTGCGGCCGGCAATCCGCCCGTCGCCATTCCCGCCTATGCCTGCGGCTGCGGCCAGAGGGGCTGCGTCGACACGGTCGGCGGCGCCCGCGGCCTGGAGCGCCTGCACAAGACGCTGCACGATCTCGACCTTGCCAGCGAGGAGATCATCGCCCAGTGGCGCCATGGAGAGGAGAAGGCGACACGGACGATCGACGTCTATGTCGATCTCGTCGCCTCGCCCTTGGCGCTGACGATCAACATCACCGGTGCGACCATCGTGCCGGTCGGCGGCGGACTTTCCAATGTCGAGCCGCTGCTTGCCGAGCTCGACCACGCGGTGCGCGCCCGTATCCTGCGCAAGTTCGACCGCCCGCTGGTGGTGCGCAGCGAATGCCGCATCGAACCCGGCCTGATCGGCGCGGCACTGCTGGGACTGAAGGCCGAGGCGGCCTGAAGCAATTCCACGAAAAGTGCGAAGCGATTTTCGTGGAATTGCGATCCCTTAAAGCACCGGCCACATCCGCACGATCGCTGCGAACCGATCCCAGTCCTTGCGTCCAGAAGGCGTCCAGGCAGCCTCGGCGATTGCCGGGAGACGCGGAAAAACCAGTCGGTTGAAATAGGCGCGGGAGAGGAAGTTTTCGGTCCAGATGCAGGCCTGGATGCCGCGCATCTTCTCCTGCAGCGCCTCCGGCAGCTCGCCCTCGGCCTCGTAAGCGTAGGTGTGTTCCGGCGGTGCGTAGCCCGCCCAGCTGGCGCCGGGCTCGGCCCAGGCCTCCGCCTGCGCCATGTCGAGATAATAGGCCTGCCCCGGTGTCATCACCACGTCGTAACCTTGCTGCGCGAGCTCGATGCCGACCTCGGATTTTTCCCAGGCCATCAGCAACGTGCCGTCCCGATCGACCCCGCCGCCGTGCGAGACCTCGTTCCAGCCGACGAGTTTCCTGCCGCGCTCCGACAGCATGGCTTTGATACGTTTCAGGAAATAGGATTGCAGCTCGGCGGTGCCGGCAAGTTCCTCCCGCTCCATCAGCGCCTTGCAGAGCGGCGAGGAAAGCCAGGAGCCATGCGCCACTTCGTCGCCGCCGATATGAAGGTACTCGCCGGGAAACAGCGTCACCATTTCGTCGAACACCTTGCCGAGAAATTTATAGGTGAATTCCACCGCCGGATTGAGGGCGTTGTTCGGATAACCCTGCACCGAGCGGTAACTGTCCGGCGCCTCCTGGCCGTCGACAAGCTCGGGCAATGAGAACAGCGTCGCCATGCTGTGGCCCGGAATATCGATTTCCGGCACCACCTCGATATGCAGCGAGGCGGCATGCGCAACGATCTGCTTCACCTCATCCTGCGTGTAATGGCCGGCGCGCGTTTGCGCCCCGTCGCCGAGCTGCGGCACGAGCACTTCATCCGGGCCGCGCCGGGCGCCGATCTCCGTCAGCGCGGGGTAAGCCTTGATCTCCAGCCGCCACGCTTCGTCATCGGTCAGATGCCAGTGGAAGATGTTGAGCTTGTTCCAGGCGAGAATATCAATCAGCCGCCCGACGTCTGCCACCGGATAGAACTGTCTGGACACATCGAGATGACAGCCACGCCACTCATAACGCGGCTGGTCGGCGATCGTGCCGAAATTGGGGAATTTGAAGCGCTCAGGGTCGGCGCGGGCGCCGTGCAGCAATTGCACCAGGCTGATCAGCCCGTAATGCCGCCCGGCGTCATCCGCACTCGAAAGCACGATCTCATGCGCGGTAAAACGCAATTCGTAGGCGAAGGCAGCGATCGACGATTCGGTGACGAAACGAACGGCCCGCCCGCCTTCGACGGCACTGAGGGAAAACGGCACATTGTCGGCCGGATAGAGCCGCTGATAAAGCGCGAGAACCAGCGAGAGCGCCTTGACCGCATCGGGCCGCGTCCGCGCTGCCGGATAAAGGACGACCGGCAGCTCTCCCGCCTTCAGCCCGAGCGCCAGCGGCCAGGGCAGCAGCGAATAAGGTTCCTCGGCCCGGCCCGGCGGCAGAATGGGCGGCGCCACGCCACCATCCCGGCCTTCGAGCATGAGATCGCCGAAACCAACAGAAACGTGGCGCCCGTCGCCAAGTGTCAGATAGGCCGACTTGACGCCTGATGTCATATGTTTCGGCGCCCTGGTCAGCCCCTCGACCGTGAACCGCCAGCGCCCGCCGGGCGGCACGCTCAGCCCCTCGGACGGCAGGAATTCATGGAAATGCGCGACCTGCCGCTTGAGGCTGCCGCCGTCACAGACATGTTTGTCGGCAACCCGCGTCTCCGACGTATAGGCGAGCGAGAAGCCGGACAGCGGCTCGGTCGAAAGATTGAAAAGCGTGAAGGTGAGGCGCCCGAAACTGCCCTCGATCGGGCTCCAGCTTGCTTCCAGATGGTAATCGGCCATGGTCGGGTTCTGCCTCGTCGCTGAGTGGCCGGGATCGCGGTTGGTCTCCCGGCATGCTTTCGCAGCTTAGCTTTTTCGAGGCGGCAATGGAATCGGCGCGCAGCTCCAAGACGGAGCAGGCAGTAAAGACTGCGCTGTGGGCAGCGACGCGCTTTGATGAGTAAGCTGTGACCCGATCGAGTAGGAGGGAGCCTTGCGGCGTCCCTCCTCCCACACCACCGTGCGTACGGTTCCGTACACGGCGGTTCATGTCGCGCTCGGTTCATGGTCCCCAATGCCCGCCGCCCTACAAGCGCCCAGCCTTGTCTCGCGGGTTCCGCCCGCTACCTCCGGCTTAGGCCCTCTTGCGAGGCATCTGCTCAAGGCGGTCGGAAAAGCGGTCCGGCCTCCGTCGACATGTTCAGCCCTTCACCGGTTGGTCCGGCTACTACGGCGTCTGCTGACTTCTGCCGCCCCATCCCGACGCCTTGCGACGTCGTTAGCACATCTGTTTCCAGAGGCAGGTCGGCAGACCTTCCCAGGGTAAGACGCGTGACCTTCGTGCCATATACCTGTCGCATCTACGCCCGCACCCTCCGGGTGATATCGGGCTTCGGGTACTTTGGCCCCCTCGCCCGGATGCGGACATATGCGCCTCCTGTTCGTCAGGCCGGCACTTTGCCTGCAGCTTCCTTCAGACCTCGCCTCGCGACGACGCCCTTGCTATTCGGCTAGCGGTTCCCATCACCAGGGCCCGCAGAGGACTCTCACCTCCAAGTCATCGGCCGGATACCACCCCCGCCAAACGGTGCTCACACACCACGCGCCATGCCTGGCGCACCAAGGAAAACGGCGCGGCTTTCGCCGCGCCGTCCTCACTCTGCTGCCAACGCCGGCGGATGTCTGTCATCCGCCTCTTCCTGGATGGCGTCGGCATGCTGGCCTGGCTCGTCCTTTGTCTTCGGCTCGCGGCCGAAGAAAAGGGCGTAACCGGCGGGCAGAACCAGAATGGTAAGCACGGTCGCAACCAGGATGCCGCCCATCATCGCGTAGGCGAGCGGACCCCAGAAGACACCGCGCGAGATCGGGATCAGCGCCAGCACGGCGGTCAGCGCCGTCAGCATGATCGGCCGGAAACGCCGCACAGCCGCGCCGACGATCGCCTCCTGCCGGTGCATGCCGGCCTTGATATCCTGGTCGATCTGGTCGACCAGGATGATCGAGTTGCGCATGATGATGCCGAGCAGCGCGATGACGCCGAGGATCGCCACGAAGCCGAAGGGCGCGCCGCTGATCAGCAATGCGGCCGCCGCACCGATGATCCCGAGCGGACCGGTGGCGAGAACCAGCATCGCCTTGCCGAAATGCTGCAGCTGCACCATCAGCAGCACGATGATGACGGCGAGCATGATCGGCGCCTTGGCGGCAATCGACATCTGGCTTTCCGCCGCATCCTCGGCGCCGCCCTGAATCTCGACATGGTAACCGGCAGGCAGGCTGTCGCGCAGGTCCTTCATGTCGGCATACATCTTCATCACCACGTCGTTCGCCTGCACATCGTCCGGCAGCGTGGCGCGCACGGTGATCGTCGGCAGGCGGTCGCGCCGCCATTCGATGCCCTGCTCCATGACGGGCACGACCTTGGCAACCTGCGAGACCGGCACGAAACCGCCGAAATCCGTCGGCACATAGACCGAGTTGACCGCCGACAGCAGCGAGCGGCTGGCATCCGGCTCGCGGGCGACGATCGAGACCGTCTCCTCGCCGTCGCGGAAATCGTCGAGCGCAGCCCCCGACATGGCGGTCTGCAGCATCTGGCGCACGCGCTGCGAAGTGACGCCGAGTGCCCGGGCGCGGTCCTGGTCGATCACCAGCTTCATCCCCGGCACCTCTTCCAGCCAGTCGTCATGGATGGCGCCGAGCATCGGATTGGCCTGGAAGCGTGCCTTTACCTGATCGGCAATCTCCCTGACTTCCTGGCGGTCAGGCCCCATGACGCGCATCTGCACCGGCCAGCCGGTCGGCGGACCGAGGAAGAGGCGGTCGACCTTGCCGCGAATATCGGGGAAGTCTTCCGCAAGGATCGTCCGTAGCTTGACGATCAGCCGCTCGCGTGCCGGCTCGTCATTGGCCATGACAAGCAGCTGGGCGAAGTTCGGATTGCGCAGCTGCTGGTCGAGCGGCAGGAAGAAGCGTGGCGCGCCTTCGCCGATATAGGTGGCGATGAACCGCTTGTCGGGATCATCCATCATCTTGGCTTCGAGCGCCTTTGCCTGCACCTCGACTTCCTTGATGCTGGTGCCCTCGGGCAGCCAGAGATCGACGAGGATTTCCGGCCGCGAAGATTGCGGGAAGAAATTCTGCGGAATGAATTGAAAGGCCCAGAGGCTGGTGACGAAGGTGCCGAGCGTCAGCAGCAGCACGATGACGCGGTGGCGCACCGCCCAGCCGACCGTGCCGCGCAGCCGACGGTAGAAGCCGGTGTCGAAAGCGTCGTGATGCTCGCCGGCGTGATGGCGCTGCTTGAGGATCATATAGCCGAGCCACGGCGTGAAGTAGACAGCGACGAACCACGAGGTGACAAGCGCGATGCCGACGACGTAAAATAGCGACCGCACATATTCGCCGGCCGTCGAGGCGGCGAAGCCGACCGGAATGAAGCCGGCCGTGGTGATCAGCGTGCCCGTCAGCATCGGGAAGGCGGTCGAGGAATAGGCAAAGCTTGCCGCCTCGATCTTGACGAGCCCCTCTTCCAGCTTTCGCTCCATCATCTCGACGACGATCATCGCATCGTCGACAAGCAGGCCGAGCGCGATGATCAGCGCGCCGAGCGAGATGCGCTGCAGGTCGATGCCGAGTTCGTACATCAGCGCAAAAGTAGCGGCGAGCACCAGTGGAATGGCGATGGCGATGACGAGCCCCGATCGCCAGCCGATCGACACGAACGAGACGACCAGCACGATGATGAGAGCTTCGCCGAGCGCATGCATGAATTCGCTGACCGCATCCGTCACCACGTCGGGCTGGTTCGCGATCTGATCGACCGCGACGCCGTAAGGCAGCGCCTCCTCGAAGCGCTGATAGGTCGCCTCCACGCCCTTGCCGACATCGGTCACGTTGAAGCCCTTGGCCATCACCACGCCGACCTGAACGCTGTCGTGGCCGTTGAAACGGTACTTGCGCTGGTAGGGATCTTCGAGGCCGGAACTGACGGTGGCGATATCGCCGAGGCGCGTCACCTGGCCGCCGGCGCGAAGGCGCAGCTCGCGGATATCGGCGGCCTTCTTCACGTCGCCTTCGACCGATATGCGCACCGAGCGCAGGCCGGTATCGACGGAGCCGGCCGGATCGACATTGTTCTGGCCCTTGATGGCGTTCTGCAGATCGAGGATCGTCAGGCCGCGCTCGGCGAGCGCCTTCGACGAGACGTCGATATAGATCTTCTCAGGCTGGTCGCCGATGATGACGGCTTTCTCGACGCCCGGCGTCGTCAGCAGCATGTCGCGCGCCTGGATCGCGAATTTCTTCAGTTCCGGATAGGAATAACCGTCTCCGCTGATCGAATGCAGCGTGATGAAAGTATCGCCGAACTCGTCGTTGAAGTATGGGCCGAGCAGGCCCTGCGGCAGCTCGTTGGAGATGTCGCCGACCTTCTTGCGCACCTGATAGAAGGCATCCGCCACCTCTTGCGAATTCGTGTCGCCCTTGACCTGCAGGGTGATGATCGCACTGCCCGCCCGCGTATAGGACTTGACCCAGTCGATATGCGGCGTTTCCTGCAGCTTGCGCTCGATCTTGTTGACGACCTGATCTTCCATCTCCTGGATGGAAGCGCCCGGCCAGAGCGCCTGAACGACCATGACGCGGAAGGTGAATTCGGGGTCCTCGCGCTGGCCCATGCGCATCAGGCCGAGCACGCCGGTGATGATGATCAGCCCGAAGAGGAAGCGGGCGATGCTCGGATGTCCGATCGCCCAGCGCGACAGATTGAAGGGCCGCTTCTCGGTGGTGGTGGCGTCCATGGTCTTGTTCCCTATCCTATGGCGCGATCAGCGGACGGTCTGGTCCGTGGCGGCCAGGGCCGACTGCTGGTTCGGCACCTTCACCTTCAGGTTCTCGCTCATGAACTGCGTGCCGGCCGAAACGACGAGATCGCCGGTATCGAGACCCTCGGTCACATGCACGCCGTCGCCGGTGAAATCGGCAACCTTGATGTCGCGGCCATGCACGGTCGCCGTGTCGCGGTCGACGGTCCAGACCATCTGCTTGCCGTCCTTTTCAGCCAATGCGCTGAGCGGGATCGAGACATAGCTGTTGCCATTGCTGACGTCGGCCTCGATCGTCGCCGTCATGCCGAGCAACACCTGCGGATCGTTCGGCAGGCTCACCCGAACCGCAAAGGTACGCGACTGCTGGTCGGCGCTGCCGGAAACCTCGCGCACCTTACCGTCGAGCACCAGCCTGTCGTCGGCCCAGAAGCTGGCCTTGACTGTCTTGCCCGGCTTGAATTCGGCAATGTCGTTTTCCGGAACCGCAATCTGCACTTCCTTTTCGCCGTCGACGGCAACGGCGACGACGGGAGTGCCCGACGCAACGACCTGGCCGACATCGGCATTGATCGTCGTGACAATCCCGTTGTGGTCGGCCTTCAGCTCCGCATAACTCACCTGGTTCTTCGCCTGTTCGAGCGCCGAGACGGCGGCATCGCGGCTTGAAACGGCTTGATCGTAACTGAGCGCCGCTTGCTCGAGCTGCGATTTCGGCGAAACATTCTTGTCGAACAACTGCTGATTGCGCTTGTTCACGAGATCGGCGGTTTCGACGCCTTTTTCAGCGGCTGCGAGATTGGCTTCCGCCGTCTTGACCGCCAGCTGGTAATCGGTGGAGTCCATCCGAGCGAGCACGTCGCCCGGCTTCACCTTGTCGCCGATATCGACGAGGCGTTCGGTGATCTTGCCGGCGACGCGAAATCCGAGGTTCATCTCCGTGCGCGCCTTGACCGAGCCCGAATAGTCGAGCTTGCGAGTGTCGCCGGCCTTGGCAATCTCGACGACCTTCACCGGCCGGATGACTTGCTTGACCTCAGCCTTCTCTTCCGAGCAGGCGGAAACGCCAATGCCGATGGCGCCGAAGAGCACGAGACTGGCGACGGACGGCATGCGATGGCTGAGGGTCTTGAGCGAAAACATCTTTCGCACTCCTGGATCGTTTGGGGTTTCGGCGGCGGCTGCCGTCCATTATTTCTTCAGCGCCCTGATCACATAACTGATCAGCTCGTCGACGCTTGCGCGGTTCGTTTTGGCAAGACATTGCGCCACCATCTGCGGGTGGCAGAGATTGATCGTCGCCGCGCCGAAGCAACGCGAGGCAACGACCGGGTCCTGCTCGGCGAATTCCCCGGCTGCAATACCTTCGGCGATGATTTCGGCAATGAGATCATGGACGCGGTCGATATGTTTCTCGATGACATGCCAGTCGCGTTCGATCGCGACGATGATCATCTCGTGCACCTTCATCTCGTCGAGCATCAGATCCAGCGTCAACTGGTGCTG
Source organism: Rhizobium acaciae (assembly GCF_025941625.1). Classification (NCBI taxonomy): domain Bacteria; kingdom Pseudomonadati; phylum Pseudomonadota; class Alphaproteobacteria; order Hyphomicrobiales; family Rhizobiaceae; genus Rhizobium; species Rhizobium acaciae. The sequence goes on along the minus strand of NZ_JAPCZO010000003.1, from coordinate 25,230 downwards.
GGTCTCGACATAACGGCGCAGCCGCTCGCTGGCGCTGATCGGCTGATGGCGGATGTCGTAAGCGATTTGATAGGCTGTGGCGAGCATGCGCCCGCAGAGCGCCTGATGAATTTCGACCTTGGAGGCGAAGAAACGATAAATATTGGCCGGCGACATGCCGAGATCGCGGGCAATGTCGGCCACCGTCGTCTTGCTGTAGCCATAGTGCCGAAACAGCCGCTCGGCCGCATCGAGAATGCGCGTGACATTCTCCTGCCGCGTGATGTCGAGTGTATTTTCCGCAATGTCGTTCATGATTTTCGAGACCCGAATTATGACTGACGATTTTCGAATTTCGTCATTCATAAAATATCAGACGTTACTTGTCAATATACTGGGGCGCAGCACAAGGTCTCGCCGGACGAGCGCGGTCCGGCGGAAGCGATAACTCGATGAATGGTGAGAAGGCCTGTCCGACAGCCGATGACGTCGGAATAGGCGGACCCCGACAATGGGGGCAGCAAATGGAAAGTGCCGCGGCGAGAAGCGCGCGGCACTTCGTCAATGGAGTGACGGGTCAGACGACCTTGACGTCGAGTGTGATCGGAACCGACGCAAGCGCCTTCGAAACCGGGCAACCGGCTTTCGCCTTGTTGGCGAGTTCGGTGAAGGTCGCCTCATCGGCACCGGGGATACGGCCGGAGAGCGAGAGATGAATGGCGGTAATGGCAAAACCGCCCTCGACGCTTTCGAGCGTCACCTTGGCAGAGGTTTCCATATGCTCGGCGGTAAAGCCGGCTTCACCGAGGATCAACGACAGCGCCATGGTGAAGCAGCCGGCATGGGCGGCGCCGATCAGTTCTTCCGGGTTGGTGCCGGCAACGCCTTCGAAGCGGCTCGCAAAGCCGTAGGGGTAATCCTTCAGGGCGCCGCTCTGCGTCGAGATCAGGCCTTTTCCGTCCTTGAGGCCACCGGTCCAATGAGCCGAAGCCGTGCGATTGATCTGCATGCCGTCCTCCTGTTTTCGATTGTGCTTTCAGAACATGATACCGAAAAGTGTGCGCGGTTTTCGGAAAACATCATGCTCCAACTGTTTTCAGGAAGCGGCGGGGCCGCTCCGTGCCTGCGGGAGATCAGATAGCCTTCCCGATGGGCAATATAATGCTCTATCCCGAGAAGACGACAGGCTTGTAAAAATAGCGGGATCAAAGCCTTTCAGGCGGAATGCTGCAGCACGCTGAGGCCGCCGTCGATCGTCAGGCAGGTGGCATTGATGAACGGGCACTCGTCGGAGATCATGAACACGGCCGCCATGGCAATCTCCTCCGGCGTCGCGATGCGCCCGCCGGGATGCAGTTTCATCGTCTCGGCCTTTGCCGCCTCCGGATCAGGAAAGCCGTTCCAGTAATCGATCACCTTCTGAGTCGAGACATAGCCCGGCGCCAGCGCGTTCACGCGGATATTGCGGGCGGCATATTCGAGCCCCAAGGATTTCGTCATTCCGAGCAGGGCGTGTTTTGCCAGCGGATAGGGAAATGTGTGCGGGATGATGGTGAAAGCGTGCGTCGAGGCGATGTTGAGGATAACGCCACCGCCCTGTTCGATCAGGCCCGGCAGCACCGCCTTGCAGCAGTTCCATGCGCCCTTCAGATTGATGTCGAAGCAGCGGTTCCATTCCTCGTCCGTCGTCTCGAGCGGTTCGGAAAAGACATTCACCCCGGCATTGTTGACGAGCGCGTTCAGCTGGCCGATTTCTTCATTCGCCTGAGCGACCAATGTCGTGATCGTCCCGGCATCGGTAATATCGGCCGGCAGATAACCAAGCCGGCCGCCGCTGCTCTGGAGCTCTTTCGCCGCCTGCGCCAGCAGCGCCGCATCGCGATCGACGAGGAAGACGGCAGCATCCTCCCGCATGAAAGCCTTCGCCATCGCAAGCCCGATACCCTGCGCAGCACCTGTTATCAGGATGTTCTTGCCTTGCAGACGGCTGCCCATCTTATGACCCCTTCGGTTGAACCGGCAGCGCCGACATCAGGATCGTCACCGTGCCGGCAAGAACCTCCCCCGGCGCAAGCGGCGCGAGTCCACCGAAATCAGGCAGATGGTGGCCGTTCGGCAGGTGGCTCATCGGCTCGAGGCAAAAGAAGTCGCTCCGGTTGACCGGCATATACAGCATGAAGCGATCGAGCGCACCGTCGGCTTCCAGCGCCGCCTGAATTCCAAGTTCCGGCCAGGCGATCGCGGCTCGCCCATTCCAACCCTCGAAGGCATTGTTCATCCATCTCTGCGGCAAAAGCTTTTCGGATCTGAAATCGAAATAGTCCGGGACAGGGCCAGGCATCTCTGGCAGATGGTCCGGCCGCTCGCTCCAATAGCGATCGGCCGTTATCGTCAGTCGCGTCTTTGGCGTGCGCGCGAAGAAGGGATGTTGACCGAGCCCGAAAGGAAGAGCCGCTTCCCCGCGGTTTTCCACGGAGAGCCTCAGCACCAGCGCATCCCCGGCGAGACGAATCTCCTGCCGGGTGAGATAGGCATAGGGTGAAACCCCGTCGGCACTACGGGAAAAGGTGAACTGCGCATGCTCCACACCGGTATCTTCAAGCTGCCAGAGGCTGAGCCAGCCGTCGCCGTGCCGATAGAGCGGATCGGAAGTATTCGGCTGGAAGGCATAGTCGCGTCCGGCAAAGGACATGATATTGCCTTCCACGCGGTTGCCGAACGGCACCATCGCGAAATTCGCCATCATTCCTTCAGGGCCGCCGGCCGCCACGAGAAAAGGGATGCCTCTATACGTCGCGGCGGTGACGGCGGCGCCCCGACGGCTGACCCGGACGGCGATATCGCCGTGCCTCAGTTCGATGTCATCGCCGGCTTGTTCCTGGTTCATCCACGCCGTCCCGCAGCCGAAGACCTCAAATTGTCGAGCAGCACCGCGATCAGCAGGATCAGCCCGCGGACCACATACTGATAGAACGCCTGGATATTCAAGAGGTTCATGACGTTTTCGGCGATGCCCATAATCAGCACGCCGACGATGACACCGCTCATCGCCGCCCGACCGCCGGCCAGCGAAACGCCGCCGAGAACGCAGGCCGAAATCACCGAAAGCTCAAGCCCTGTCGCCGCATTCGGCTGGCCGGAGGTGATGCGCGAGGCAAGCAGGATGCCGGCAATGCCGCAGACGAGACCCTGCAGCGCAAAGATCCAGATGCGCATGTTGACGACGTTGACGCCGGCAAGCCGCGAGGCCTCGGGATTGCCGCCGATAGCCAGCGTGTTCTTGCCGAAGACGGTGCGGTTGAGCACGAAACCGAAGAGGATGAAAAGGATTAGCATGATCCAGATCGGCGTCGGCACGGTGAGAAATCGCGACAGGGCAAGCTGGTAGAAGGCGGGATCATTGATGCCGACGGCGCGGCCATCGGAGGCGATCAGCGCCAGCCCGCGGACGATCTGCATGGTCGCAAGCGTGGTGATCAGCGCGTTGATACGAAAGCGCGCAATGACGATACCGTTGACGAGGCCGACGACGGCGCCGCACAGCAGAGCGGCGAGCAGCCCGACGGGGATGGAGCCCGTGGCATTCGAGACCATCACCGCGATCATGCCGGAGAAGGCGACGATCGATCCGACCGAAAGGTCGAAATCGCGAGACGCCAGGCAGAACATCATCGTGCAGGCGACGATGCCGATCGTGACGACCGACTGCAGCAGCCCCAGCATGTTTCGCTCGGTCAGGAAGTTCGGAACGAAGAGCGAGACGATCACGAAGGCGGCAGCGAAGATCACCACTAGCCCTTGTTCGCCGAGAAGAATTTTTTTCAACGAATTCATCGTCCGTATTCCTGGTTCTAAAAGGTGCCTGCGGCATTCTTGTCGGGAAGCGCCGCCGTCAGGATGCTGCGCTCGTCGAAATCCGGACGGGCGACAGCGGCCGCCACCCTGCCCTGGCACATCACCATGATGCGATCGGAGATGCCCATGACTTCGGGCAACTCGCTTGAAATCACCACGATCGCCATGCCGCCGGCCGCAAGCTCATAGAGAATTTCGTAGATTTCCGATTTCGCCCCGACATCGATGCCGCGCGTCGGCTCGTCGATGACCAGGACTTTGATCCCCTGCTCGGACAACCAGCGGCCGAGAATGACCTTCTGCTGGTTGCCGCCCGAGAGATTGATGATGTCCTGCTTGCGTGACGGTGTTCGCACCCGAAGCTTGGCGATGAACCGATCTGCCAGCGCCGCCTCTTGTCTCGGGCTCAGAATGCCGAAGGGCGAAAAGTGCCGGCGTGACGAGATCGCGATATTTTCTTCGATCGATCGGCCCTGGACGATGCCGTCGAACTTGCGGTCCTCGGGGCAAAGCACCATGCCGGCATTGATCGCCGCTTTCGGATTGTTCGGCGAAACGGCAACGCCGTCGATGGTCACCTGGCCCTGATGCCTGGCATCGGCGCCGTAAAGCAGCCGCGCCATCTCGCTGCGGCCGGCGCCGATCAGGCCGAAGAAACCGAGGATCTCGCCCTGGCGGACGGAAAAGCTGATCGGATGGCGCAGCCTCGGCCCCGACAGGCCCTTGACCTCCAGCCGTACGCCGCCGAGCGGACGTTCGCGCCATCCCCAGACATTGCTGATCTCGCGTCCGACCATTTCCGAGATGATCTGCTCACGCGTGGTTTCGGCGATGTCAGGATGGTGGGCGGCAAGCTTGCCGTCGCGCAGCACCGTCAGGCTGTCGCAAAGACGAAAGATCTCATCGAGACGATGCGAGACGTAGAGAATGACCGTTCCCTTCGCCTTCAGCCTGTCGATGAGTGAAAACAGGATTTCGCTTTCACGCGAGGAAAGCGAGGAGGTCGGCTCGTCGAGCGCAATCACCCGTGCATCGAGCATGACGGCCTTGGCGATCTCGACCATCTGCCGCGCGCCGATCGAAAGCGAGGCGACCTTGGCCGACGGATCGACATCGATGCCGATCTCCTCGAGCTTCGACCGCACCGTCTCGATCAGCACTTTCGAATGGATGACGCCGCCCTTGGCCGGAAAGCGTCCGAGCCAGAGATTTTCAGCGACCGTCAACTCCGGAACGAGTTGCAGTTCCTGATGGATGACGATGACACCGGCATGGAAGGCGTCACGGACGGACGCATATTTCTGCTCCTCGCCGTCGATGAGGATGTTGCCGGCATCGGCGGCCTGATCGCCGGACAGTACCCGGATCAGCGTCGATTTACCGGCGCCGTTTTCACCCATCAAGCCGTGGACGGCGCCCTTCTCGACAGTGAAGGACACATTCGCCAGCGCCTGAACGCCGGGATAACCCTTGGAGATATTGCTGAATTCGAGGAAAGCCATCATCGCTCCGCCGAGAAGAGCCAGCGGCGCGCTGAGCGGCCGCCGGACGATATCATCTTGGAAGGACGATCACTCGATGCCAAGATCCTTGCGGACCTTTTCAAAATCGCCGCGCAGCGCTAGGGAACCCGAGGTCAGCGTCAGCTTTTCCGGCTCCTTGTCGTTGGCGATCCAGTCGTACATGTTGAGCGCCGTTTCATAGCCGTGACGCTTCGGCGAGATGATGACGGTGCCGAAGAAGCCCGTCGCCGCCGGCTTCTTGAATTCGTTGATCGCCGATTCCGCCCCGCCGATGCCGACACCGATGACGTTGGCCGCCGGAATGCCGACCGATTCGGAAGCACGGACGGCGCCGAGGACGGCTTCGTCGTTGAGGCCGAAGGCGACCCAGTATTTCACGTCGGCATGCTTGTTGAGAACGGTGGTCGCCGCGTTGAGCGCTGCCTCCGTATCCGTCTTCGCCTGTGGCGCATCATAGATGTTTTCGGCCGGGAAACCGGCGGACTTCAGCACCGAGATCGCACCTTCGACGCGGTCGACGGCGGTCGGCAGCTGGTCGTAGGAGACCCGCACGGCGCCGACATTCTTCATGTCCCAGCCGCGCTTCTTGATTTCGTCGACGAGCGCCTGGCCGACGGTCTCGCCGATCTTGGTGGCTGAAATGCCCATATGCGGCACGTCTTCCAGCGGCTTGCCGTCGGCGCTGACGAGGCGGTCGTCGACCGTCATCAGCTTCAGTTGGTTGGCTTCGGCCTTGGCGACGATGCCGGGGCCGAGTTTGACGTCGGGCGTGCAGATGATGAAGCCCTGCGCACCCTGGGCGCCGAGATTATCGATCGCCGACTGGACCTTCTCGCCGTCTTCGGCGGCGATCTTGACGACGGTGAAGCCTTTTTCCTTGGCGGCCTGGTCGGCGAATTTCCATTCGTCCTGGAACCAAGGCTCCTCGGGCTGCTTGACGATGAAGCCTATCTTGACGTCCGCGGAAAATGCCGAGCCGGCTGCCAGAATGGCGAAAGTGCCAGCCAGAATGGCTGCTTTGAACAAGCGCATGTCTCTCTCCCTAACTCTCAAAAACCGAGCCGCTGCCTCCCAGGCAACGTTCACTGAATTATGATAAATCATCATACCAGTCAATTGCCAATGTATGATGATTGGAATAATAGGATTATTGACGAGGTGCTGGGAGGAAGCGTCGCAATGCGGATCGAATTCGGATAATCAGGTTCGGTTGCCTAGCACGCGAGACAGAGCGGAGAGGTGAGTTGGAAACAATCGAGCGACAGAGCGGGGCCGAAAGCCGCCGCATCGAGCGCCGCCCGCGCGTACGCCGCAACGTCACGGCGGCGATCGCTCAGGATATCTGTGCAGACCGCTATCCCGCGGGCTCGCCGCTGCCCCGCGAAAACGATCTCTGCGAACTCTACGGCGTCAGCCGCACCGTCATTCGCGAATCGCTGAAAGTGCTGGAATCCAAAGGCCTTGTCCGTGGCAAGCCGCGCATCGGAACCACCGTCTGCGACAAGGATGACTGGAATATCCTGGACGCCGACGTGCTCGAATGGATGGGTCCCTATATCAAGGATTTCGACCTGCTCGGCTGCATTCTCGAAGCCCGCCGCACCATCGAGCCGGCAGCCGCCGAATATGCCGCCGAGCGCGCCAGCGCTCAGGAGATCGCCGATCTCGACAATGCCTGGCGGCAGATGCGCGACAGCGCCCGCGACCCGGAAAGCTTCACCGATGCCGACGTCATGTTCCACACGGTGCTGCTCACCGCCAGCCACAACCAGGTCTTCCGCCGCCTGTCGAGCGCCATTCACGCGGCACTGAAATATGCGCTGCATGCCTCCAATATCGGTGTCGAGAATCGCGAGGATGCGGTGCTCGTTCACGGCCAGTTGGTCGAGGCCCTGCGCATGCGCGACAAGACAGGCGCCCGCGAATGCGCCAACCGCATGCTCGATCTTGCGGTGCGCGATCTTGCCGCCGCCGAAAAAGCGATCGGCAGAACGAAATGAACTATCACGACAAATCTGCGGACGCGCCGCCGATCGCAAACCCGGGAAGAGACTGAAAGAGCAGCGATGAAGATCACCAAACTCACCACCTATATCGTTCCCCCGCGCTGGCTGTTTTTGAAGGTCGAGACCGACGAGGGCATCGTCGGCTGGGGCGAACCGGTCGTCGAAGGCCGTGCGCTCACCGTTCAGGCCGCCGTCCATGAGCTGGAAGACTACTTGATCGGCAAGGATCCTTTCCTGATCGAGGACCACTGGACCGTGATGTATCGCGGCGGCTTCTATCGCGGCGGCGCCGTCCACATGAGTGCGATCTCGGGCATCGACCAGGCGCTGTGGGATATCAAGGGCAAGGCGCTCGGCCAGCCGATCCATTCCCTGCTCGGCGGCCAGCTTCGTGATCGCATCAAAGTCTATTCCTGGATCGGCGGCGACCGTCCCTCGGATGTCGCCAACAATGCCAAGGAAGTGGTTGCCCGCGGCTTCAAGGCGATCAAGCTCAATGGCTGCGAGGAAATGCAGATCGTCGACACCAACGAGAAGGTGGAAAAGGCGGTCGAGACCATCGCTGCCATCCGCGAGGCGATCGGCCCACATATCGGCATCGGCGTCGATTTCCACGGGCGCGTGCACAAACCGATGGCGAAGGTTCTCGCCAAGGAGCTCGATCCCTACAAGCTGATGTTCATCGAAGAGCCGGTGCTTTCCGAAAACAAGGAAGCGCTGCGCGATATCGTCAACCACACCTCGACGCCGATCGCGCTGGGTGAACGCCTCTTTTCGCGCTGGGACTTCAAGCAGGTCCTTTCGGACGGCTATGTCGACATCATCCAGCCGGATCTCTCCCATGCCGGCGGCATCACCGAATGCCGGAAGATCGCGGCCATGGCCGAAGCCTATGACGTGGCGCTGGCGCCGCATTGCCCGCTGGGTCCGATCGCGCTTGCCGCCTGCCTGCAGGTCGATGCCGTCAGCTACAATGCCTTCATCCAGGAACAGAGCCTCGGCATCCATTACAACAAGGGCAACGACATCCTCGACTACATCTCCAACAAGGAGGTGTTCCAGTATGCCGATGGTTTCGTCTCGATCCCGCAGGGCCCAGGGCTCGGCATCGAGGTCGACGAGGCCTATGTCATCGAACGCGCCAAGGAGGGCCATCGTTGGCGCAACCCGATCTGGCGGCATGCCGACGGCAGCTTCGCCGAATGGTGAGAGCGCATAACCCCGAAAATCGGAACCGGTTTTCGGAAAGGATTGTGTGCAATCAAAGTGATAGGGTCGCGCAAGCGGCCCTTTTTCATTCCCGGTGTAGGATATCGCGTGTTCCGTCCGCCATAGTGGAAGCTCAAAGAGGAGATTTCAGGATGGCCAGAGCAATCGCAATCATCGTCGCCCGCATCATCTTCAGCTTCGTCTTCTTCATGGCCGCCGGCTTCAAGTTCGCCGATATCGGCGCAACAGCGGGCTATATCACTGCCGCCGGTTTTCCGATGGCGACATTTCTTACCTGGGTCGCCGCCTTCTTCGAGATCGCGCTGGCGCTCGCTTTCATAACAGGGGCCTTCTTCACCGAGGCCAGCCTGCTCGCAGCCGTCTATGTGATCTTCCTCGCTTTCGCCTTCCACGGTCCGTCCCTTTGGCAACAGAACCAGGCCGAATTCGGCTTCTTCATCGATCACTTTACCTTCCTCGCCGGTCTGCTCTTTGCCGCCATCCACGGGCCGGAGAGATGGGCGTTGAAGCAAACGCTTCTAAGATAACCGCGACGACCGCCTCCTCCGGAACCAACTGCCGCGCCGAACATTTGCCCACCGGCAAAACGGCAAGGAGAGGCCGCCCATGGAGCTGAAGGGAAAGATCGCATTGGTAACAGGCGCCGGTTCCGGCATCGGCAAAGCGGCCGCGCTGCGGCTCGCTGTCGAGGGTGCAAGGGTCGCAGCATTGAGCCGCACCGCCGACGAGGTCGAAAAGACCTGCGCCGAAATCGAGGCCGCCGGCGGCCAGTCGATCGCGTTGACGGCAGATACCAGCGACGAAGCTCAAATGCGGGGCGCCGTCGCGCAACTGACCGACACCTTCGACGGCCTCGACATCGTTGTCGCCAATGCTGGGATCAACGGCGTCTGGGCGCCGATCGACGATCTGAAACCGGAAGAATGGGACAAGACCATCGCCGTCAATCTGCGCGGCACCTATCTGACCCTGCATCTGACGGTTCCGCATCTGAAGCGTCATGGCGGTTCGATCATCGTCGTCTCTTCGATCAATGGCACCCGTACCTTCACCACGCCGGGCGCCACCGCCTACACCGCAACCAAGGCGGGCCAGGTGGCCATGGTCCAGCAGCTCGCCCTCGAACTCGGTCGACACGGCATCCGCGTCAATGCTGTCTGCCCCGGCGAGATCGAGACCAATATCGGCGCCAATACCGACAGCCGCCATCGCGAGAAGACGGAGGTTCCGGTCATCTGGCCGCAGGGAGATATTCCGATTGCCGGCGGCAAGGCAGGCAAGAGCGAAGATGTCGCCGAAGCAATCCTTTTCCTCGCCTCCGACCGCGCACGGCACATTACCGGTACGCCGATCTGGATCGACGGCGGCCAGGGTCTGCTGCGATAGCTTTGCAGTCAGGAGCTCAGCCGTTCAGCCGGGTGCTGTCGAGGGTATACAGTTCCTGCGCGCGCTGCACGCCGCGCAACGCATAGCGTCCGACGCAGGCGAGTGCGGTACGCTGCTGCTCCGGTATCGCCGCCGCGAAATCGGAGGAGATCAACAGGTTGAGATCGACGGAACGACACATCGAGGCGATCCGGCTGACCTCGTTGACGGCAGGTCCGATGACGGTGAAGTCCAACCGGTCCTGGCTGCCGATATTGCCGTAGAAGACATCGCCGATATGCAGGCCGATATAGACGTCGGTCATTGCGCGGCCGTCGGCCGCACGCGCGGCATTCAGCGTGGTGAGCTTTTCCCGCAACAACGATTCGGCGCTCAGCGCCGCACGACATGTCTCCGCCGGCACCTCGCCCTTGAAGATGGCGAGCACACCGTCGCCGATCAGCTTCAGCACGTTGCCGCCGGACTCGTGGACCGCCGTGATCACCGCCTCGCTATAGTCGTTGAGCAGCGGGATGATCTCCTCCGGCGGCACGCTGTCGGAGATCTTGGTGTAGTTCAGCAGGTCGGAAAACCAGAGTGCAGCGGAGATCCGTTCCGATTTGCCGCGGCTGATCTTGCCTTCCATCACCTGGCGCGCGGCGTCCTCGCCGAGATAGACCTCGGCGATGGTGCGGGCGATACGCCCGAGCGCGATGCATTTGATCGCCAAGCCCAACACCGGCACCAGCTTGCGCAGGATGGCGAGGTCGTGATCGGAAAAGCCCTCAGGATGTTTCGTCGCGAAATGCGAGAAGAAGCAATCCATCTCGCCGATCGTGCCGGCCTCGGAAAAACGATGCATCATCGCCACGAAATCCGTGTGACCGGCTTCAGCGATCGTATCGAGCATGGAGAAATCGATCGGATCGCCGAAGCCGAGACGCCGGCGTATCTCCCGTTCGTTGCGAGACCAAAGATGAAAGAAGGCCGAACGCTGCCAGTTCGACGCTGCCTCCCCCGAGATCGTCGGACCATATTCGAATTCGGTCTGGACTTCCTCGACGCTATCCCAGCGAAAGGCGCGGCCCTCATGCACCGGATGCAGCGTATCCATCAGCGCCAGACCACGGTCGAGCGGAAGGCCGGCATCCCTGCAAGCCGAGCAGAAACCGGTCATGAGCTCGGCCTCCGAAACGCCTTTCAGTCCCTGCTCCGTGATCCAGGCTGCAATCGTGCTGACGTCGCTGTAATCCATGCCACTTACCTATACTCGTGTCAAAGCTGTAGCCCGAATTCGGCATCGAAGGAAAGTCAATTGGCTCAATCGGCCGCGGGCATATTGTAGGGCGTGACGATTTCGACTGATGAAAGCGAGGGCGTAGCCGCGCGCGTCAAGGCGGTCGCCCGGCTCATGATCGCCCGGAAGGCCGAACGCGCATCGGTTCTGAGATCATGATGCAGCACGAAGCCGATCCGACGCGCCGCAAGCAGGGCGCGATTATCGGCATCGAGATCATGGGCGACGAAAACGCGGACTGGGCGTTTGGCCATGTCGAAGGCCGCAAGCACCGCCCGGTTGCCGCCGCCGATCGAATAGACGGCGTTGATGGCGGGATTGGCCGCAAGCGCTGCCGCGGCAAGCGTTCCCGTCGCAGCATCGGTGCCGTGGCCCTCGCTGATCTCGGTAATGCCGATGTCGAGATAACGGGCGCGGATGACGCGGCGAAAGCCGATTTCGCGCTCCTCCTCGCCACGGAACCGTCCGCTCGACAGCGTTACCAGCACCTTGCCGCCGCCAGCCCCGAGGAATTCGCCGATCAGATAGGCAGCGGTCTCTCCCGCTGCCCGGTTGTCGGCGCCGGCATAGGCGATGCGTGCCGAATTCGGCAGGTCGGTCACCAGCGTCACGACGGGAATGCCGGCCGCATCCGCCCGCGCGACGGCGGCAGCCACCTCGGCGACGTCAGGCGCCTTGAGCACGATGCCGTGCGTGCCGCGCAGCCGGATGCGATCGAGAAGCTGCACCAGCTCGGCCGGCTTCATGACCTCGGCAAAATGGAACCGGCAGCGGAAGACGCCCGGCAGGAAGGTCGCCATCTCCGCCTCAAAGGCGGCGCGCACCGCATCGCTGAAACGCTGCGGTGTCTCCATGACGATATCGATCGCCAGCATGCGGCCGCTGCCCATCGCCCCGGCCTGCTGCTTCTCCAACTCCGCGATCGCCGCCTTCACCCGCATCTCGGTCTGCCGGCGTACACCCGGTCTGCCGTTCAGCACCCGGTCGACGGTCGCGGTGCTGAGCCCTGCCTGGAAGGCAATATCCTTGACGAGAAAGAGGTGTGCCATGCGACCGGCCTGATGGTTTTTTGATGGATTTCTGATCTATATCACCAGGCATCGCGGCGTATAGTGCCTCCATTGGAAAGAGGGAGGAGCCCGCCATGAAAACCGACAACCAGCAGAAACTGCGCGCCGACCGCGTCTGGCTGAGCGAAGACGCCTGCGATCTCGATGAGTTTCGCGCCCTTGCGGAAAAGACGACGGCACTTGCCGATTACCCCGCAGCGTCTGCGGTCGAAAAAAACGTGCTGATCTATGACAGCCGCAAGGTGATGACGGCAGCCGCAACGCCAGAAGGCCGACGCGCCGTGCTGGCGGAAATCTGTGATGCCTTCGGCGAGGGTCCTGGTGTCGTCGTGTTCAAGCGCGCTTACGAAGACACCGGCATCGTCGACCGCGCCAGCACGATCTTCGATGCGATCATCGAGGAACAGCACCGCACCTCGACCGGCGGTGGCGACCACTTCGCCAAGCCTGGCGCCAACGACCGCATCTGGAATTCGCTGGAAAAACATTGCCTCGCTGATCCGGCAAATTTCGCCGAATATTACGGCAACGCCATCGTCGCGCTGGCAAGCGAAGCCTGGCTCGGCCCGAACTACCAGATGACGGCGCAGGTCAACCGCGTCAATCCGGGCGGTTCGGCGCAGTCGGCGCATCGCGACTACCATCTCGGCTTTCAGTCCTCAAAGGTGATCGAGCAGTTCCCGGTACATGTGCATCGGCTCTCGCCGGTGCTCACATTGCAGGGTGCGGTCGCCCATTGCGATATGCCGATCGAAAGCGGTCCGACACTCTTCCTGCCGTACAGCCAGACCTATATACCGGGCTATCTCGCGCTGAAGCGGCAGGAGTTCCGGGATTATTTCGAGACCAACCATGTCCAGCTGCCACTCGAAACGGGTGACGTCGTCTTCTTCAATCCCGCCCTCTTCCACGCCGCCGGCACCAACCGCTCGGTCGACATCAAACGTGTCGCCAACCTCCTGCAAGTCTCTTCCGCCTTCGGCCGGGCAATGGAAACCGTCCATCGCGAGAGGATGAGCGCTAGGCTGTTTCCCGCCTTGAAGGCCTTGCAGGGCAGGCTCTCGCCTGACGAAATCGCCAACGCCGTCGCCGCCTGCGCCGAGGGCTACTCCTTCCCAACCAACCTCGACCGCGACCCGCCACTCGGCGGACTGGCGCCGAAGACGCAGGCGCAGTTGATGCATGAAGCGCTGAAGGAAGGCTGGAGCGATGACACCTTTACGGCAGCACTTGCCGAGCAGACGCAGAAGAAGCTGAGCTGATTTGGAAGCTTGAGCCTCTTATATCCGCACTGACATAAAAGCCTTCCGCACCGGCGGGAGGCCATTCGCACGTCATCACAAAGGAGGAACCTCATGAGCACAGACCACGGCCGCCTCGACGGCAAGATCGCCATCGTCACCGGCGGCACGCAAGGATTGGGCGCGACCATCGCCCGCCTCTTCGCCGAACGCGGCGCGGAAGGCATCGTCATCTGCGGCCGCAACGAAGCCAAGGGTAAGGCAAAGGCGGCGGAGATTTCGGCTGCGACCGGCGCCAGGATCGTCTACGTCAAGGCCGACCTCGGCAAGGTCGGGGATGCACAGAATGTCGTGCGCGCCTGTGACGAGACCTTCGGCCGCGTCGACGCGCTGGTCAATGCCGCCGCCATCACCGATCGCGGCACCATCCTCGACACCAGCCCGGAACTCTTCGACGCCATGTTCGCCGTCAATGTTCGCGCACCGTTTTTCCTGATGCAGGAGGCGGTGAAGGTCATGCGCCGCGAAAAAATCGAGGGTACGGTCGTCAATATCGGCTCGATGTCGGCCAAAGCCGGCCAGCCCTTCATCGCCGCCTATTGCGCCTCCAAGGGCGCGCTGGAAACGCTGACGAAGAACACAGCCTACGCGCTGCTGCGCAACCGCATCCGCGTCAACGGTCTGAACATCGGTTGGATGGCCTCCGAAGGCGAGGACCGGATCCAGCGTGAATATCACGATGCCCCTGCCGACTGGCTGGAGAAGGCGGCGGCAAGCCAGCCCTTCGGCCGCCTCGTCGATCCGCACGAGGTGGCGCGCGCTTGCGCTTACCTGTCGTCGTCCGAATCCGGCCTGATGACCGGCTCGGTCATCTGCTTCGACCAGTCGATCTGGGGCGCCTACGACGGCTCGCCGCATCCGGTCGCGGCCCTCTGAAGAAACCGGAGCCCGGCATTTCCATCGCCGGGCTCTGGCACCTCTCAGGAATTATCGATAGGAAAAGAACGGCAGCATTTAGGGAGAAAACTGGCATGGGCGACAATCCGATTTATGAGATCCGCGACGAACGCTTCGGTGCAATGGTCATCGGCAGCGCCGGCCTCGAGGAGCTTTATTCCGGCTGCCGCTGGACGGAGGGCCCGGTCTGGTTTTCCGACCTGAACTGCCTTCTCTGGAGCGATATCCCGAATGAACGCATGATGCGCTGGACACCGGACGGGACGGTCTCCGTCTTCCGCTCGCCCTCCAACTACGTCAACGGCAACACCCGCGACCGGCAGGGCCGGTTGGTCTCTTGCGAACATGGCGGCCGCCGCGTCACCCGCACCGAGACGGACGGCACCATCACCGTTCTCGCCGACAGCTACCAAGGCAAGCGGCTGAACTCGCCGAACGACGTCGTCGTGCACTCCGACGGAGGGGTCTGGTTCACCGATCCGACCTACGGCATCCTGTCGGATTACGAGGGCCACAAGGCCGAGCCCGAGCAGCCCACGCGCAACGTCTACCGGATCGACCCGGCAAGCGGCGCGATCGACGCCGTCGTCGAGGACTTCATCCAGCCGAACGGCCTTGCCTTCTCGCCCGATGAGACGAAGCTTTATATTGCCGATTCCGGCTCCGCAAAACATGAAGTGCCGCGCCATATCCGCGTTTTCGACGTCATCGACGGCAGGGCGCTTGCCAACAGCCACTATTTCTGCAGCCTCGATGTCGGCCATCCCGACGGTTTTCGTTTCGATGTCGCC
Source organism: Rhizobium acaciae (assembly GCF_025941625.1). NCBI lineage: Bacteria > Pseudomonadati > Pseudomonadota > Alphaproteobacteria > Hyphomicrobiales > Rhizobiaceae > Rhizobium > Rhizobium acaciae. The sequence goes on along the minus strand of NZ_JAPCZO010000003.1, from coordinate 9,916 downwards.
GGCAATCTCTGGACGAGTGCCTCCGACGGCGTGCACTGCTTTTCGCCCGACGGAACCCTGCTCGGCAAGATCAGGGTGCCGCAGACGGTGTCCAACCTCACCTTCGGCGGCCCCAAGAAAAACCGGCTCTTCATCACCGCGACGCGTTCGGTCTATTCGATCTATATCAAGACGACCGGCGCGCAATATCCATAGATCAGGCCTTCGCCTTGTCGGGGCGGCCGTGCAGCGGCTCGGCGCGGTGCCAGTTTTCCAGAATGCGGCCATCGGTGTGTTTCTGCCGCGCCCAGCGGATGCCGTTCGAGATCACCTTATGCACGGTCTTGTCGTGATAGATCGGGTAGGTCTCGTGGCCGGGGCTGAAAAAGAAGATGCGCCCGCGCCCGCGCTGGAAGGTGCAGCCGCTGCGGAACACCTCGCCACCGGAATACCAGGATATGAACACAAGCTCGTCCGGCTGCGGAATATCGAAGGGCTCGCCATACATTTCCGAGGCATTGACCTCGAAATAGGGCGGCAGCCCCTCGGCGATCGGATGCGAGGGATTGACCACCCAGACGCGCTCCAGGTCGCCTTCCGGCGTCTCGCGCCAGGAAAGGTTGGCATTGGTCCCCATCAGCCGGCGGAAGAGCTTGGAATGATGGCCGGAATGCAGGACCAGCAGGCCCATGCCCTTCAGCACGCGCTGCTGCACGCGGTCGATCAGCCCGTCGCTGACCTCTTCATGCGCCATGTGCCCCCACCAGAGCAGCACGTCGGTATCATTGAGCACGGAATCCGGCAGCCCTTCATCCGGATCGTCTAGCGTACCGCGGCGAACCTCGAAATCGGGGTGGGCGATACCGGCAGCGATCGCTCCGTCGATACGATCAGGATAGATATCCTGAACTTCCTTGTGGACCTGCTCGTGGCGTCCTTCGTTCCAGATCGTGACCTTGATTGTCATGTCATTCCTCGATGTGTTTCAAGCGGTTGCCGAGCGGATTACCCGGCCGGCGGAATCAAACAGATGGCAACCGGCGCGCTCGGCAGTCAGCGACACGCGATCGCCGGGGCGAATGGTCATGTCGCCTTCCGTGCGTACGACGATCGGCTGCTGCTGCGAACCGACTGTCAGATAGGTCTCCACGCCCAAACGCTCGACGATGACGACCTCGGCCGAAAAATCACCCTGCCCTTGGGGTGCGAGCTTCAGATGTTCCGGCCGAATGCCGAGTTTCGCCTCGCCCTGCTGCACGGCGCCATTGGCGTCTGAAAGGTCGATGGAAAGGCCGAGTGGGCTTTCCAGATGCACCTTGCCCGCATCCCGGCGCGTCGCCGTCATCGGCAGCACGTTCATCTTTGGCGAGCCGATGAAGGTTGCGACAAACTCGTTATCGGGCTGATGGTAGAGATCCATCGGCGCGCCCTGTTGAGCGACGACGCCCTTGTTCAGCACGACGATACGGTCCGCCATCGTCATCGCTTCGACCTGGTCGTGCGTGACATACACGACTGTCGCCTTCAACTCGCGGTGCAGGCGTTGCAGCTCGGCGCGCATCTGCACGCGCAGCGCCGAATCGAGGTTCGACAGCGGCTCGTCGAACAGGATCAGCGCCGGTTTCTTGATGATGGCGCGGCCGATCGCCACGCGCTGGCGCTGGCCGCCGGAAAGCGCGGCCGGGCGTCGGTCGAGGTAATCGGTGAGCTGCAGGATTTCGGCGACACCTTCCACCTGCCGGCGGATCTCAGCCTCCGGCACCTTCTTCAGGCTGAGCGAAAAGCCGATATTTTCGGCAACGCTCATATGCGGATAGAGCGCATAGGACTGGAACACCATGGCGATACCGCGCTTATCGGGCGGCACGTCGTTGATGCGTGTGCCGTTAAGGATGAGGTCGCCCTCGTCGATGCCTTCGAGGCCGGCGATCATCCGCAGCAGCGTGGACTTGCCGCAGCCGGACGGGCCGACGAAGACCGCGAATTCGCCGTCTTCCACGGTAACGTCGACGCCCTTGATGACCTCGAGCGCACCGTAGAACTTGCGAACGTTTCTGAGATTGATCATCTGTTTCTCTTTCTTGATCTCAGCCCTTCACACCGCCCGAAAATGTCTGGACGAGGAAGCGCCGCGCAAAGCCGAAGGCGACGACGGCAGGCAGCAGATAGATGAATGCAAGTGCGGTCAGCAGGCCGTAATCGATCTCGTTGATGCGCAGGAAGGCGCGAAAGAGACCGAGCGGCAGCGTCTGCAGCTCCGGCGACGACAGGAAGATCAGCGGCAGCAGGAAATCGCCCCAGGCCGACATGAAGGCGAACAGCCCAGCAGCGGCAAGCCCCGGCAGCGCCAGCGGGATCAACACCCGGCGGATGCGCTGGATGAGTGTCGCCCCATCCATCAGCGCCGCCTCCTCATAGTCCCTCGGCAGCCCGTCGAAGAAGGTCTTCATGATCCAGAGCGCCAACGGCAATTGCATCGTCGCCAGCACCAGAATCAACCCGAGATAACCGTCGATGAAGCCGGTCCAGCGCATGATGTCGCGGGCATAGCTGCCGAAGATCGGTCTGAGCACCGCCGCTTCCGCATTGTTCAGCGTCAGCAGGAATTTGTAGAGCGGCACGACGAGCGCCGTCGGCGGCAGCACACGGATGAGCAGGATCGCGTAGAGGAAGGGCAGCTTCCACCAGGCCCGGGTGCGCGACAGTGCATAACCGCCGAGCCCCGAAAGCACCATGACGAGCAGCGTCGCGCTAGCGACCACGAAGAGCGAATTGAACAGCCACTTCGCCCCGTCCTCCTTAGTGAAGACCCTGATATAATTGGCGAAAGTCCACTGCTCCGGCCAATGCAGGAAGAGCTGGGCATTGCCGTCGAGCGAGGCGAGCAGCACCCAGAAGAAAGGCACCGCGCAGAAGATCGAGATCAGCGACAGTGTCGCATAGGCGATGAGGTCGGAGCGACCCTTGTTTGCAGTTTCACTTGGGGAAACGACGGCCATGTCAGACCTCCACCTTCATGGCCCGGACATAGGCGATACCTAATATCAGCGAGATGACGAGCGCGACGACGGCGACCGCGGCACCATAACCCAGCTGGAACGACGTAAAGGACTGGTTGTAGATATAGATGCTGACCACCTCGGTCGCCCCGCCCGGTCCGCCGCGCGTCAGCGCATAGACGAGGCCGAAGACGGCGATGGTGGAGACGGCGGAGATCAGCATATAGAGCAGGATCGTCGGCATCATCAGCGGCAGGGTGATGCGGCGGAACATCTGCGATGGGGTGGCGCCGTCCATGCGCGCTGCCTCATAGATCTCCGCCGGAATGGTACTGAGGCCGGCCGTTAGCAGGATCATCGCCGTGGCGATGCCGCGCCAGGTGTTGACGACGATGATCATCGACAGCGGGAAGACCTGCAGCCAGTCGGCCGGCGTGATGCCGAAAAAACTGACGATGCGGCTGAGTGTGGCATTGTCGCCTCCCGCCAGCATCGAGATCCACATGAAACCGGCGACGACTTCAGGGGCTGCATTCGGCAACAGGATGATCGACGAAAACACCCGCCGAAAGCGGATCGGCCGCGCAACGCAATTGCCGAGATCAGGCCGAGCACGAACTGGCCGATCACCGCCGAACCGATGACGAAGACGAAGGTGACGAACAGCGAATTCCAGAACTTCGCGTCGTTGAAGAGCCGCGTGTAATTCCTGAAACCAACGAAACGGGGCCGAAGGGCCGCGGCCCCGGTCAGCGCCTCATTGGTGAAGCTCAGATAGATCGAATAGAGGGCCGGATAGATGACGAAGGCCAGAAGCAGCACCAGCGAGGGCAGCAGGATCAGCAGCCATTGCCGCTCGGCGCGCTTTTCATGAGAGTTTCGGGCCATGGAAGCTCACAAACCTTATCGATGGAACCGGCTTATCGAATGAAAGCGGGAAGACGCGGGCGTTGGCGCCGCGTCCCCGTCGTGGCGGAAGAGAGCGTGCCGGAGCTTACTTGACCATGTCGTCGCCGAGCGTTTCCTTGACGTAGTCGACAAGGATCTTCTGGGCGCCGGCGGCATCGGTTTCCTTGCGCAGCAGCGCTTCGGTGGCGCGCGCGACACCTTCCGAGACCGTACCGAAACCGGAGGCCTGCTTCAGGAACACGCCGTTCCCGGCCGCGGCATGGATCGGAACCAGTTCCGTCAGCTTCTGGAACTCGGCATTGTCAGCCGCATCCTTGCTGGCCGGGATGTTGCCGATGCGGGCGGCGTAGGAAACCTGCGTCTCGATCGAGCCGATCTCCATCAGCGCCTTGATTGCCAGGTCGGTATTGGCCGACTTGGAATTGACGGCCCACGGCGCAGCGAGATTGGCAAGCACATACTGGCCGCTGCTCTGGCCGGGAACCGTCCAGGTGCCGACCACCTTCGTCACGTCAGGGATCGGGTTCTTGCTTTCGCGACCCCAGTCGAAAATATAGCACCAGGAGCCGCAGGTAGTCGCGGCGAGCTTGCCTGCCGGGAACATCTGGTACTTCGGCACGACCCAGGGCTCGGGTCCGAGCAGCGGCTGCGTCGGCATCAGATCCTTGTCGATCAGTTCCTTGTAGACGTTGAAGACATCCTTGATGCCTTCGCCATTCAGATCGAGCTTGCCGTCGGCATCGACCAGCTGCGGCGTCTTGGAACCGACGAGCAGATGCTGGAAACCTTCGTCGAAGGCACCGCTTCCCCAGGAAACGCCGGCCGGAAAGAGTAGGCCGTAGGCGCCGGTCTTCTGCTTGATCTCCGCCGCGCGGTCGAGAAGTTCCTGCCAGGTCTTCGGCTGTTCGGTGGAGATGCCGGCCTTTTCGAGAACGTCCTTGCGGTAATAGATTTCCTGAATGCCGAGCATGAACGGCATCACATAGGTTTCACCATCCGGGCTGACGGCAAGCTCCTTGGCGACGTCATAGAGGTTGGCGTAGCCGTCCCAGGCCTTGAACTCCTTGGTAACAGGCGCGAGGTAGCCGGCTTCCACCATGTCGGCGACCGCAGCCGTCGTCGGGATGGAGAACAGGTCGGGCGCGTTGCCGGCGCCGAGCTCGGTCAGGAGCTTGGTCAGATAATCCTTGTCGGGTGCCGGATATTCGATGACCTCGACGGTGACGCCATATTTCTTTTCGATCCGCTCGACCGTCGACTTCATCGCGTCGATGCCGGCCTGACCATGATTTGCAATTCGGATTGTTTCTGCCTGTGCCAGCGTCGAAACCGCGCTCAGCAGAATGGCGCATAGGCCGCCAAGAACCATTTTCTTCAACGGAAGTCCTCCCTTTTGTAGAGACACGGCGCCCTCCAGCACCGGTCGTGAAAATGTACACGCATTCCGAATGCTGACAAGACGGTTTTTGAAAAGATTCGATACTGAGATTTAATATACTGATATTACTTACTTATTTAGATATTGCCATCACCATACCGTTTGTGTAATCGTGTGCACAATGTATTCAGGGAGGAATTCATGTCTGAGAAATTGCGCCTCGGCGTCATCGGCGCTGGCTTGAAGGCGGCGGAATATGCCGAGAGCTGGGTCAAGATGCCGGAGATCGAATTCGCGGCACTCGCCGACACCACGGCGGCGTCGCGCCAGCGCCTGATCGACGTCTGCCTCGCCGCCGGCGCACCAGAACCGAGGAGCTTCGAGGATTATCGCCAGATGCTCGCGGAATGCCGGGGCGAACTCGACATCGTCTACGTCTCGACCCCGCATGCCTTCCATGCCGAGCAGGCAACTGCCGTCGCCGAGGCTGGCCTCGATCTCTTCCTGGAAAAGCCGATGGTGACGACGGTTGCTGAGGCCGAGAGGCTGATCGCCGCACAGAAAAAGAGCGGCGTCACCATCGTCACCGCCTTCCAGGGCGGCCTGTCGCCGCTGGTGCTCGACACGCGTCGGCGGGCTCTCGCCGGCGAATTCGGCGAGCTGATCGCCATATCGGGCATGATCTGGGAAAGCTGGTCGTCCAATTACGACGGCCACTGGAAGCAGCAGCCTGACATCTCCGGCGGCGGCTTCATGTTCGATACCGGCGCCCATATGATGAACACCGTCTGCCTGCTCGCCAATTCGGACTTCGACAGTGTGTCCGCCTATATGAACAATCACGGCAGACAGGTCGATATCACCACGGCCGTCTCCGCCCGGCTGAAGAACGGCGCGCTGGCGACATTGACGGCCGCCGGCGAAGGCCCTCCGGGCTGCGCTTCCTATATCACCTTCTTCTATTCGAAGGCGATCGTGCGCATCGACGCCTGGGGCGGCTGGCGCGAGATCAGTATCGGGCGGACCGCCGAGCCGCGCGAGGAAGCCGAGATTCTCGGCAACCCGATGAAGAATTTCCTCGCCATTCGCGAGGGAAAGATGGAAAACTCCGGCTCCGTTGAAATGGGCCTCAGATTCGCTAGGCTATGGGATGCAATCAAGGAATCGGCAGCGGCCGACGGCGCTTCCGTCAGGATCGTCGCCCGATAGGCGCTGAAGATGAGCGGAATGAACAGACGGCGGATCACTTCGAAGGAACTGGCGAAACTCGCCGGCGTCTCTTCCGCCACCATTTCCCGCGCCTTCTCGCCGGATTCGCGCATCGGCAGCGCCACGCGCGACCGCATCCTCGCCGTTGCGCGTGAACATGGCTATCAGCCGAACGCGATCGCCCGCTCGCTGAACAACCAGCGCTCGCGGCTCGTCGCTCTGGTCGTCAATGCAATCGGCAACCCTTGCGAGGCCGAGGAGCAGCAGCTTCTCGTCCACCGCCTGCAGGCGAGACAATTGCTGCCGATTATCCTCTGCTGCGCCGATCATTCCGACCGGCTGCAGCTGATGCGCCTTGCCTCCACCTATCAGGTCGATCACGTCGTCGTCTTCTCCGACATGGTGTCGATGCAGGATGCGGTCGACATCTTCCACACGACGAAGCCGATCATCGTCTCCTTCGAGCCGCTCGAAAACGAAAACGTCTCCAGCATTCGCATCGACGGCTCTGAGGCCGCCGACGAGATCATCGACAAGATCGTCCGCGACGGCAAAAAGCGTTTCGCCTACCTCTCCGGCACCAATTCAAGCTGGATCGACAAGCTCAGGCGAAAATGGTTCGCCGATGCGTTGGCCAAGCGCGGCCTTGCCTTCGAGGCCCAGGCCTTCGGTGACTATTCCTATGATTCCGGCTTCAAGGAAGCCGTGCTGCTGCTGCACCGGGACAAGGTCGACGCCATCATCTGCGGCAACGACGTCATGGCGATCGGCGCACGCGATGCGGCCCGCCGGGTGCTCGGCAAGAACACACCTGACGATATCGCCATCGTCGGCCAGGACGGCATTGCCATGGCAGCCTGGGATTGCAACGACCTCACCACGCTGAGCCTCGACCACGTCGCCTTCATCGATGCCGTCGTCGAACTGATCGAACGCCATGACGCCGAGGTCGAAGGCCCGCACAGCATCACGCTCACCTGCACCGCCCGCTGGGGCTCAACCGCCTGACAGCTCGCATACCCATCGCATCAAGGAGGAATAGTATGACTCAATTTTCACGCGCCGAAAGGCGCCGCACCGTCCCTGATGCCGTAACCGGGAGAGCCTGAAATGCGTTCCGTCGTTTCCTTCAACGAAGGCTGGAGTTTCCATGAGGGCTTCGGCCAGCGTTTGCTCGAAGCTTTCGATGCGGCCAAGTCGGTCAGCCTGCCGCATACCGCCGTCGAACTGCCCTTCAGCTATTTCGACGAGACCAGCTATCAGCGCGCCTTCACCTATCAGAAGGTGCTGCGCTGGCTACCGGAATTCGAGGGCCGCGAGGTCTCGCTCGTCTTCGACGCCGCCATGGCCGACAGCGTCGTCTATCTGAACGGCGAAGAGATCATTGCCCATAAGGACGGCTACACTCCCTTCGAGGCCCGCCTCACCGGCAAGCTCGTCAAGGGCGAGAACCTCGTCACCGTCAAGATCGACGGCAGCGAGAACCCCGACATTCCGCCTTTCGGCGGCCGCATCGATTATCTGACCTATGCCGGCATCTACCGCGATGTCTGGCTGAAGGTCACCGACCCGGTCTCGATCCGCAATCTCAAGATCGAAACCACCGACGTTCTTCGCCCGGAGAAATCGGCGACCATCCGCGTCGACATCTCCAATCCCGAGGGCCGCAGCTTCTCGGCGACCGTCACCGCCACGCTGAAACAGGCCGACGGCACGGTGGTCGCCACTGCCGCGACCGAAACGATCGGCAGCCGCACCACGCTCTCCTTTGGCGGCCTCACCGGCATCGCCCTCTGGGACATCACCGATCCCACGCTCTATGACGTCACCGTCGAGCTCAGGACCGAACACGGCTCCGACCGTGTCTCGACCAGGTTCGGCTTCCGCACCGCCGAATTCACGCCGGAAGGTTTCCTCCTCAACGGCAAGCCATTGAAGCTGCGCGGCCTCAACCGTCACCAGGCCTTCCCCTATGTCGGTTATGCCGCCGGCCGCTCTGCCCAGGAGCGTGACGCCGACATCATGAAGACGGTGCTGAAGTGCAATGTCGTCCGCACTTCGCATTATCCGCAGTCGAAATGGTTCCTCGATCGATGCGACGCTATCGGCCTGCTCGTTTTCGAGGAAATCCCCGGCTGGCAGCACATCGGCGATGCCGACTGGCAGCAGGAATCGATCGAGAACGTCCGCCGCATGATCGAGCGCGACTGGAACCACCCCTCGATCATCATCTGGGGCGTGCGCATCAACGAGTCGCAGGATAATCACGATTTCTACGCCGAGACCAACCGGCTCGCCCGCGAACTCGACAGCACCCGCCAGACCGGCGGCGTGCGTTATCTCACCGAGAGCGAGCTGCTCGAAGACGTCTACACGATGAACGACTTCATCCTCGGCAATGAAGAGCTGCCGGGCGCCAACCGCCCGCGCACCGCGTTGCGCGCCCAGCAGGAAAATACCGGATTATCGCACAAGGTGCCGTACCTCATCACCGAGTTCAACGGCCACATGCACCCGACGAAGATCTATGACCAGGAGCAGCGCCAGGCCGAGCATGTGCGCCGTCACCTGGAAGTGCTGAATGCCGCCTATGGCGATCCCGATATATCAGGCGCCATCGGCTGGTGCATGTTCGATTACAACACCCACAAGGATTTCGGCTCCGGCGACCGTATCTGCTATCACGGCGTCATGGACATGTTCCGCGAGCCGAAATTCGCCGCCTATGCCTATATCAGCCAGTGCGACCCTTCCGAGGAGATCGTCATGAAGCCGGTGACCTTCTGGGCGCGCGGCGAACGCAATATCGGCGGCGTGCTGCCGCTGATCATCCTGACCAACTGCGACGAGGTGGAACTGCAGTATGGCGCCCTCAGCAAGCGCATCGGTCCAGACCGCGAGAACTATCCGCATCTGCCGCATCCGCCCGTCGTGCTCGACCATCGGCACTTCACCGCCGACGAGCTCGGCACCTGGGGTCTCGAATGGATCGACGGCACCTTCACCGGCTATATCGGCGGCGAGCCGGTGGCCAGCCTGACGCTGGCGGCCGATCCGTTGCCGACGACCCTGGAAGTGGTTGCCGACAGCTCGACGTTGAAAGCCCGTGAACGCGACAGCACGCGCGTCATCATCCGCGCCCTCGACCAGCGCGGCCAGCGCCTGCCCTTCATGAACGACAGCATTTCGCTGAAGGTGCACGGCCCGGCAAGGATCGTCGGCCCGACCAATGTGCCGCTGCAGGGCGGCAGCGCCGGTTTCTGGCTGGAGGCGACGGGGTTCACCGGCGAGATCACCGTCGAAGCGGTTTCCACGCGTTTTGCGCCGGTGACGCTCGGCGTGACGGCTGCCTGACGGTCGTCAAGCGATCCGCGCCTGTGTTTCCGGATCGAAGAACACGGCCTTGTCGAGATTGAATGCGAGGCGGGTGTTTTGTCCTGGG
>NZ_JAPCZO010000029.1:0-95834 GCF_025941625.1 Rhizobium acaciae | reverse complement strand
ATTGATATCGAGGTTTGCATGTCCTGGGGAGGAGCAGATGCGGAACGGCTATCATCAGGCCTATGCGGCCTGGAAACGCGATCCCGAAGCCTTCTGGCGCGAAGCGGCCAGTGACATCGACTGGTTCAAGCCGCCAGAGCGGATTTTTTCACCCAATGACGGTGTCTATGGCCGTTGGTACTCAGACGCGGAAACCAATACATGCCACAATTGCCTGGACCGGCATGTGGCTGCCGGCCGCGGCGGCGAGACAGCGGTCATCTTCGACAGCGCAATGAACGGCGAGAAGCGCCGTTTCACCTATGATGAAGTGCTTCGGGAGGTGATGGCCATCGCAGCAGCACTGGTCGAGCGCGGCATCGGCAAAGGCGATCGCGTCATCCTTTATATGCCGATGGTGCCGGAGGCGGTCTTTTCGATGCTCGCCTGCGCCCGCATCGGTGCGGTTCACTCCGTCGTTTTCGGCGGGTTCGCCGCCAGCGAACTTGCGGCGCGCATCGACGATTGCGGTGCGAAGCTGGTGATCACCGCGAGCTGCGGGCTCGAGCCTGGTCGCATCGTCGCCTACAAGCCACTGGTCGATCAGGCGATTGCGATCGCGCGTTCGAAGCCGGAGCGCTGTCTGGTGCTGCAGCGGCCGGAGCTACGGGCAGATCTCGTCAGCGGTCGAGATCAGGATTTCGAGGTGGCGGTGGCGCAGCATCGCGGCGATGAGATCGCCTGTGTCTCCGTCAAGGCGACCGATCCGCTCTACATCCTCTATACCTCGGGCACGACGGGCCAACCGAAGGGTGTCGTGCGCGACAATGGCGGCCATATGGTCGCGCTCAACTGGTCGATGCGGAATATCTACGGCTTGAAGCCGGGCGAGGTCTTCTGGACGGCTTCGGATATCGGCTGGGTCGTCGGGCATTCCTATATCGTCTATGCCCCGCTGCTATCAGGCGTAACCACTCTGATCTTCGAGGGAAAACCGGTCGGCACTCCGGATGCCGGCACATTCTGGCGCATCGTTTCGGAGTATAAGGTGCGGGTGCTGTTCACCGCCCCGACGGCATTCCGCGCCATCCGGCGGGAGGATGGTGACGGTGAACTGATGCGCCAATATCCCATGCCGGATTTGCGCGCACTGTTTCTAGCCGGCGAGAGAGCGGATCCGGAGACGTTGAAATGGGCCGAGCGCATGCTCGGCATACCTGTCATCGATCATTGGTGGCAGACGGAGACCGGCTGGCCGATCGCCGCAAATCCGCTCGGTCTCGGCGCCCTTCCCATCAAGCACGGGTCGCCGGCGCTGCCGATGCCCGGCTACGATATTGCGGTGCTGGACGATGCCGGTCATCCGATCGAGGCGGGAACACTCGGCAATATCGTCGTGAAGCTGCCCCTGCCGCCCGGCTGCCTGCCGACCCTCTGGAACGCCGACGAGCGTTTTCGCTCGGCCTATCTCGATGAGTTTCCCGGCTATTACAAGACGGCCGATGCCGGCTATGTCGATGAGGACGGCTATCTCTTCATCATGTCGCGCACCGACGACATCATCAATTGCGCCGGGCATCGGCTCTCGACAGGGGCGATGGAGGAGGTCTGTGCACGTCATCCCGATGTCGCAGAATGCGCAGTCATCGGCGTGATCGATGCACTGAAGGGTCAGGCGCCCTGCGGTTTCCTGGTGCTGAAACGACATGTTTCCCGTGACGTGACGGCGATCGAATCAGAGGTCGTGGCGATGATTCGTGATTCGATTGGGCCTGTCGCCGCCTTCAAGACGGCCATCACCGTTAACCGGTTGCCGAAGACACGCTCAGGCAAAATCCTGCGCGGCACGATGCAGAAGATTGCCGATGGCATACCCTGGAAAATGCCTGCAACCATCGATGATCCAACGATTTTAGAGGAAATTGCCGAGTCGCTGCGCGGACGCGGTTTTGGCTCCTTACCGATGTGAATTAGACTTTCGGTAAGCCTAATTTAAGAATTGTTAACCATGTTGTTGCAAGCATTTGTTAACGGCAATGGCTTGCATAGCAGGCTTTGCATGACGCGGTCGCCGTTACCGGCCTACTGCATAATTCTTTAAATCGGAATCGATTTAAGGACAAAATTATGCAGCAGCTGAAGTGCTACGGCGTCCTTTGCGCGTCTGAAAGACGGGCGGCGCTGTAGTCCGGATTGCCCCTTTCTCAACGATTGTGGAACGGATCATGACAAGCATCCTCACCAACAACGCTGCTATGGCAGCGCTGCAGACTTTGCGCGGCGTAAACGATAGCCTCAAGGACACCCAAGGTCGCGTTTCATCGGGCTATCGTGTGGAAAAAGCGGCCGACAACGCCGCTTACTGGTCGATTGCGACGACCATGCGGTCCGACAACATGGCGCTTTCCGCCGTCTCCGACGCGCTCGGGCTCGGCGCAGCGAAGGTCGATACCGCCTATTCAGCCATGGACAGTGCGCTCGATGTCGTCAGCGACATCAAGGCCAAGATCGTCGCTGCCACCGAAAAGGGCGTCGACAAGACGAAGATCCAGCAAGAACTCGACCAGCTGCAGGAGCAGCTGCTCAGCATCGCCCAATCGGCGTCCTTCTCCGGCGAAAACTGGGTTGCCGGCGCCTCCGGCACGAAGAGCGTCGTCTCGTCCTTCGTCCGCGACGGCAGCAATGCCGTCTCCGTCAAGATGACGGACTACGTGCTCGATTCGGGCTCGCTTGGAAACGTGCTTTTCGGCATGACGAGCACCGGTGCAATCGAGACGTCCAGCGGTATCATCGGCACGGCCTTCAACGGAACCTATGGGAGCACCGTCATCGTCATGGCGTCGATATATGATCTCGACATCACCGGTTTCACCCAGGGTCAGCTTGACGCAGCCCTGACCGGCGTCGAACTGGTTCTCGGCGCTATGACCGCCGCCGGCTCGGCATTGGGCTCGATCTCGACCCGTATCCAGCTGCAGGAAACATTCGTCAGCGGTCTGCACGATTCGATCGATTCCGGCGTCGGTCGCCTGGTCGATGCCGATATGGAAGAAGAATCGAGCAGGCTCTCGGCGTTGCAGACGCAGCAGCAGCTCGCCATCCAGTCGCTCTCGATCGCCAACAGTTCGGCGCAGAACATTCTCACCCTGTTCCGCAGCTAATCCGAAACAGGCCATCCGCAACAAAAAACCCCGCCGGTCAGCTCATACCGGCGGGGTTTTTTCATGAAATCACTGATACTTCAGTACTGATCGTCGTCCTCGTCCTTCGGCGCCGAGCGCAGCGAACTCAGCTTGCGGAAGACGGCATCGGCGTCGATTTCCTTTTCCTTTTCCTCCTCGCGCTCGTAGCTCGGGCTCAGGCGTTCGGTCTCCTGTGCCGATTGCAGCGTCGCGCCCAGCTCGGCAGCGGTCGGCAGCGGACGGCCCTTGGAGGCCTTTTCCACTTCCATGTCGAGATCGATCTGGCTGCAGAGGCCGAGTGTTACCGGATCCATCGGCGCCAGGTTGGCGGAGTTCCAGTGGGTGCGCTCGCGGATCTGCTCGATCGTCGATTTCGTTGTGCCGACCAGGCGGGAAATCTGCGCGTCCTTCAGCTCCGGATGGTTGCGAACCAGCCAGAGAATGGCGTTCGGGCGATCCTGACGCTTGGAAACCGGCGTATAACGCGGACCGCGGCGCTTGGATTCCGGCACCCGCACCTTCGGTTCGGAAAGCTTCAGCTTGTGGTTCGGATTGGCCTCGGCGCGGGCAATCTCGTCGCGGGAAAGCTGTCCTGTCGAGATCGGGTCGAGGCCCTTGATGCCTTGCGCCGCTTCGCCGTCGGCGATCGCCTTGACTTCGAGCGGATGCAGTTTGCAGAACTGCGCGATCTGATCGAAAGACAGTGCCGTATTGTCGACGAGCCAAATGGCGGTCGCCTTCGGCATGAGCAGTGTTTGAGCCATGGATATAGTCCTTCTATCGTCCGCGCCGGTCGCGGTCCGTGGATTGTCACCACAATGTCCGGGAAATATGGCGCTATATAACCGCACTGTCGCAGAATTGCAATTCTTCCGAAATGAAATGACCTTCGTCTAATTGCCGTGGCGGTGCGAACTGCTATGAATTGCCGTGATTTATGAATTGCCGTGATTTCAGTCCGGGCCACTACCTAGCTGACGCGGCCCGTCGCATATCCCATGAGGAGGAGTTGCATGTCGGAGAAGATCTATCCGGTCACGAAGCCGGTGAAGGCGCGCGCCCTGATCGATAAGGAAAAGTACCTGAAATGGTACGAGGAAAGCGTCGAGAACCCGGACAAGTTCTGGGGCAAGCACGGCAAGCGGATCGACTGGTTCAAGCCCTATACCAAGGTCAAGAACACTTCCTTTACCGGCAAGGTTTCGATCAAGTGGTTCGAGGACGGTCAGACAAACGTCTCCTATAATTGTATCGACCGCCATCTGAAAACCAATGGCGACCAGGTGGCGATCATCTGGGAGGGCGACAACCCCTATGTCGATAAGAAGGTCACCTATAACGAGCTCTACGAGTATGTCTGCCGGATGGCGAACGTCTTGAAGAAGCACGGCGTCAAGAAGGGCGATCGCGTCACCATCTACATGCCGATGATTCCAGAAGCCGCCTATGCGATGCTCGCCTGCGCCCGCATCGGCGCGGTGCATTCGGTCGTCTTCGGCGGTTTCTCGCCGGAGGCCCTGGCGGGGCGTATCGTCGACTGCGAATCCACCTTCGTCATTACCTGTGACGAAGGCGTGCGCGGCGGCAAGCCGGTGCCGCTGAAGGACAATACCGATACGGCGATCCATATCGCCGCTCGCCAGTATGTCAATGTCACCAAGGTGCTGGTCGTTCGCCGCACCGGCGGCAAGACCGGCTGGGCTCCCGGCCGCGATCTCTGGTATCACCAAGAAATTGCCACGGTGAAGGCGGAATGCCCGCCGGTGAAGATGAAGGCGGAAGATCCGCTCTTCATTCTTTATACGTCAGGCTCGACCGGCAAACCGAAGGGCGTGCTACACACGACCGCCGGTTATCTCGTCTATGCAGCGATGACGCATGAATATGTCTTCGATTATCACGACGGCGATGTCTACTGGTGTACGGCCGATGTCGGCTGGGTGACCGGCCATTCCTATATCGTCTACGGGCCGCTTGCGAACTGCGCGACGACGCTGATGTTCGAGGGCGTGCCGAATTTCCCGGATCAGGGCCGTTTCTGGGAAGTCATCGACAAGCACAAGGTCAACATCTTCTATACCGCGCCGACGGCGATCCGCTCGCTGATGGGTGCTGGTGACGACTTCGTCACTCGCGCCTCGCGCTCGTCGCTGCGCCTGCTCGGCACGGTCGGCGAGCCGATCAATCCAGAGGCCTGGGAATGGTATTACAATGTTGTCGGCGACAAGCGCTGCCCCGTCATTGATACGTGGTGGCAGACGGAAACCGGCGGCCATATGATCACGCCGCTGCCTGGCGCCACCGATCTGAAACCCGGTTCGGCGACGACCCCGTTCTTCGGCATCAAGCCGCAGCTGGTCGACAATGAGGGCAAGGTGCTGGAAGGCGCGGCCGATGGCAATCTCTGCATCACCGACAGCTGGCCGGGCCAGATGCGCACGGTCTATGGCGATCACGAGCGCTTCATCCAGACCTATTTCTCCACATACAAGGGCAAGTATTTCACCGGCGATGGCTGCCGGCGCGATGCTGACGGGTACTACTGGATCACCGGCCGCGTCGACGACGTGCTGAACGTCTCCGGCCACCGGCTCGGCACGGCGGAGGTGGAATCCGCCCTCGTCTCGCACAATCTGGTTTCGGAAGCCGCAGTCGTCGGTTACCCGCATCCGATCAAGGGCCAGGGCATTTATTGCTATGTGACGCTGATGTCCGGCCACGAGGGATCGGACACGCTTCGCCAGGAACTGGTGAAACATGTGCGGGCCGAAATCGGCCCGATCGCCGCACCCGACAAGATCCAGTTCGCGCCCGGCCTGCCGAAGACCCGCTCCGGCAAGATCATGCGCCGCATCCTGCGCAAGATCGCCGAAGACGATTTCGGTGCTCTCGGCGACACTTCGACCCTTGCCGATCCGGCAGTCGTCGACGATCTTATCGCCAACCGGCAGAACAAGGCGACCGCCTGATCGATCGAGCCGCTCCAGCCCGTTCGGAGTCTCCTGGGCGGCTCACTTTGCTTGCGCATTGTTGCTGCGTGGTTTGCGGCCTCCAGCATATCCAGGGGCGAAGCCCTGGAGAGAAGATTGCCGGCGAAGTCACGCCCGTCAGAATGCGGCCAAATACCTGTCGGCAAAATGTCGTTAGCCGGATTCTCGGCCTGATCTGCTCTCAGCGCATGGCGCGCATCCAGGCCTGCTTGCCGTCCCCGTACATGCGGGGGATCTATATCGCGCATGCGCACATACCTTCATCGTCTGCTGCGACCAGGGGAACCATAGGAATATTGGCTTAGAAATCGATCGCCCTGCCATTGATTTCGTAATCGCCGAAGCGCGCCGGCTCGGCTCCGCCGCGGCCGCCGATCTCCGGCGGCAGCTCCAGCGACTTCTGGTTCTTTCGCCGCTCTTCGGCTTCGGCAAGGGCGCGTCTGGCAGCCGGGGACAGCATCTTGCGCGGCGGCTCGGATCCCTCGGCCATCGGCGTTTCGCTGTTGTCGTTATCGGCGTCCTGCATGGGCCGTCTCCTGCCGGAAATATTGAAAATGGCTGATGAACAACCAAATTATAATGCGCCGGTGTCGGGATTGAAAGCTTGTGACGCCGAAATCGGAGATGGAGATCCGCAATGAACCTCGTTCGCACTGCCATGTTGCTTGCCTTCATGACGGCGCTTTTCATGTTTGTCGGCTTCCTGATCGGCGGTCGGGCCGGCATGATGATCGCATTCGTCATTGCCGCCGGCATGAATTTCTTCTCCTACTGGAATTCCGACCGGATGGTGCTGTCGGCCTATCGGGCGCAGCAGGTCGACGAGCGCAATGCGCCGGAATTCTTCCGGATCGTGCGCGATCTCGCCCGCAATGCCGGCTTGCCGATGCCGAAGGTCTATCTCTACGACAGCCCGCAGCCGAATGCCTTCGCCACCGGCCGCAATCCCGCCAATGCCGCCGTCGCCGCCTCGACCGGCCTGCTCAGCGCCTTGTCTGCCGAGGAGGTCGCAGGCGTGATGGCGCATGAACTGGCCCATATCCAGAACCGCGACACGCTGACGATGACGATCACGGCAACGCTTGCCGGCGCGATCTCTATGCTCGGCAACTTCGCCTTCTTCTTCGGCGGCAATCGTGACAACAACAGCAATCCCCTCGGCTTCGTCGGCGTCATCGTCGGGATGATCGTGGCACCGCTCGCCGCCATGCTGGTGCAGATGGCGATCAGCCGCACGCGCGAATATTCAGCCGACCGCCGCGGCGCCGAGATCTGCGGCAATCCTCTCTGGCTCGCTTCGGCACTCGGCAAGATCGCGCGCGGTGCTGCCCACGTGCCGAACGCAGATGCCGAGCGCAACCCGGCGACAGCGCATATGTTCATCATCAATCCGCTCTCCGGCGAGCGCATGGACAACCTGTTTTCCACGCATCCGAACACGGAAAACCGCATCGCCGCGCTGCACGACATGGCGCAAAGCGGCATGAATGTCTCGACGTCGCCAGCTCGTGCTGCTAATCCGTCGCGCAAATCGCGCTCTGTTCCGGATACGGGTCTTGGTCGCGGTGGTTCGCAACCGCCAAAAGGTCCGTGGTCTTGAATTCAGACGGCACGAAGAAGCCATTCCGCAAGCATAGGCCCTCCACCGAGCGATCTGCTCCGGCAAAGCCCGGCCTGCAGGCCCGGGCCGCGGCGGCAAAAATTCTTGCTGCCGTCGTCGACCGCAAACTGCCGCTCGACGGCGCTCTCGATCATGAACACGGCAATCCGGCCTATAGGGCGCTCGGCGAAAGCGACCGGGCGCTCGTCCGCGCCATCCTGAACGCGACGCTGCGCCATCTGCCGCGCATCGATGCCGCGATTGCCGGGCTGCTGGATTCGCCGCTGCCGGAGGGCGCAAGGGCGCTGCATCACGTGCTCGCAATCGGGGCAGCACAGATCCTCTATCTCGACGTGCCGGATCATTCGGCCGTCGATCTCGCCGTCGAGCAGGCCAATCAGGATCCGCGCAATCGTCGTTTTGCCAAGCTGGTCAATGCCATCCTCCGCCGGCTCGGCCGCGAGAAGGAGCAGGTGCTTACCGACATCGGCAAGGTCTCGCCGATGCCGGCCTGGTTCATCGCCAGGCTGGAAAAGGCCTATGGCCGGGACGCGGCGCTGGCGATTTCGGAATCCCAGCTCGAACCGGCGGCAATCGATCTGACCGTCAAGTCCGATCCCGAAGGCTGGGCGAAGCGGCTGAACGGCGTTGTTTTGCCCACGGGCGGTATTCGTCTCGCCGCCTTTGACGGCGGCATCCCCTCGCTCGAGGGCTTCGACGAGGGCGCGTGGTGGGTGCAGGATGCGGCGGCAAGCATACCGGCCAAGCTTTTCGGCGATCTCTCAGGCAGACGCACCGCCGATCTCTGTGCCGCGCCCGGCGGCAAGACGGCGCAGCTCATCCTTGCCGGCGGCGCAGTCACCGCACTCGACCAGTCGGAGAATCGGCTGAGACGGCTGCGGTCGAATCTCGACCGGCTCGGCCTCAAGGCGGAGACGATTGCGGCAGATCTGACGACATTCGGGCCGACGGAGCGTTTCGATGCGATCCTGCTCGATGCTCCTTGCTCTTCTACCGGCACGACACGCCGGCACCCTGACGTGTTGTGGACCAAGGGGCCTGAGGATATCGCCAGGCTGGCGGCGCTGCAGGAACGGCTGCTGCGTCATGCGCTGACATTGCTGAAGCCGGGCGGCACGCTGGTTTTTTCGAATTGTTCGCTCGATCCTGTCGAGGGTGAGGACGTCGTCGCCCGTGTTCTTTCCGATACGGATGCGGTCGAACGCGTTCCGATCGGCGCCGGTGACTGGCCAGGCCTTGAGGCGGCGATCACGCCACTCGGCGAGTTCCGCACACTTCCCACCATGCTGAAAATGCCTGACGGCATCGGCTCCGGCCTCGACGGCTTTTATGCGGCGGTGCTGCGGCGCCTGGCCTGATTGCAAGGCGTGAGCGCTCGCGGCGCGCCTTGATTATACGAGGTGCTTCATAGCCTCGTGTCACGCATGCCGTTCTCCAAAGCCGCCGGCATGATTTCAGGTGAAACGCGTTAATTTGCGTATATTCGAACCTTGTCACGAATTAATTCATTGTGGACGATGAAATCGGCCGCTTTTCACCTATTCTTAACCACGAGGGTCAATAGACAATAGAATATGCAGTCCGGTCGGCGTTTTGCGAGCATGTATGTTCGGGAGGCTTGGCGGCGCGCCTTGCGCCGCGTCGCGTTGCTGCGCCTGAAACTCTTTCGTCATTCGATCAAAGTGCCCGAGCGTCTGATCGTCGCGCCGACCGATCTGCGCAGCATCGATCCGCATGTGGCCGACGAGATCCTCAACGGACGGTTTCTCCTGGCCGGGCGCATGCTGGAAACCAACGAAAAGTCGCCCTTCACCTTCACCCTGCCCTCACGGCCCTTCGCGATCCGTCTTCACAGCTTCGGCTGGCTGCGGCATATGCGGGCGAACAAGACGGAGCGCAGTTCGGCTGCCGCCCGCGCGATCGTCGACAGCTGGCTTTCCATCCATGCCGGTCGAATGGAGGGGATTGCCTGGGAAACCGACGTCACCGCCCAACGCGTTATCGCCTGGCTGTCGCATTCGCCGGTGGTACTGCAGAATGCCGACCGCGGCTTTTATCGCCGCTTCATGAAGTCGCTGGCGTTCCAGGTACGGTTCCTGCATCGGATGGCGCCGTTTACTCTCGGCGGCCTGGAGCTGTTTCGGCTGCGCATCGCGCTGGCCATGGCCTCCGTCGCCATGCCGGCGCGCGCCTCTACGCTCAGAAGGGCGGCGCAGGCGCTCGATCGCGAATTCGATAGCCAGATTCTCCCGGATGGCGGCCATGTGTCGCGCAATCCGCGCGTCGGGCTGGAATTGCTGCTCGATCTGCTGCCGCTCAGGCAGACCTATGTCAATCTCGGTCATGAGCTGCCGCAGAAGCTGATCTCCGGCATAGACCGCATCTATCCGGCATTGCGGTTCTTTCGCCATCAGGACGGGGACCTGGCGCTCTTCAACGGGGCGACATCGACGCTTGCAAACGAGCTGATGTCCGTGCTGCGATATGACGAGACAGCCGGTCAGCCGTTCAAGGCTTTACCGCATTCGCGTTATCAGCGGCTTTCGGGGGGCAAGACGGTGATCATAGCAGATACCGGCACGCCGCCTTCGGGCGGCGCGCTTCGGACTGCGCATGCGGGCAGCCTCTCCTTCGAGATGTCGTCCGGTCGCCATCGCTTCATCGTCAATTCCGGTTCGCCGAAATTTGCCGGGCACCGCTATGTCCAGATGGCGCGCACAACGGCGGCGCATTCGACCGTTATCCTCAACGACACCTCGTCCAGCCGTTTTTCGCCCTCGCCCTTCCTGAACCACGCAATCACCGAACCGGTGAGGACAATTACTGTCGAGCGTGCCGAAACGGAGGACGGACGCGACGGCATCAAGCTCAGCCATGACGGTTATCTCAGGGTGTTCGGGGTGCTGCACGAGCGTGAGCTGACACTCAATGCCGCAGGTTCGATCGTGACCGGCTGCGACCGGCTCGTCGTCCGCGAAGGATATGAGAGTGACGAGCCGCTGAAGGCCGTCGCCCGTTTTCATATCCATCCTTCGATCGTCCTGCATCAGAGTGATGGTGAGTCCGTGCTGCTGACGGCGCCGGACGGCGAAAGCTGGCTGTTTTCCGCGCCCGGCAATGAAGTGCTGATTGCCGAGGACATTTTCTTTGCCGACAGCTCCGGCATCTGCGGCTCGGACCAGATCGAGATCGATTTCGATCTTGCCGAGAAGACGGAAATCCGCTGGTTTTTGTCCCGCAAAGGCTAGAAGCGGATGAATTTGAGCCGAGCGGCCTAAGATCGGGATCGCATCCACAGCAAGGAAGAGAGTACGATGCCGTCCAAAAATGGCTCGTGCTTTTTGGCGTCATGCGCTGACGCCTGTTTGCGCGGCGGCAAAGCTGTGCTAACGCGGCGCCAGCATGCGAACATCCCTTGCGGATGTCCTCCCGAAGCCCGAACGGAGAAGGTTTCATGGCCGTCATTTCCAAGAAGATCCCCGCCCCCGACAAGGTCGAAATCAAGACCGCGCTCATCTCCGTCTTCGACAAGACCGGGATCGTCGACCTCGCCCACGCCTTGTCTGCCAGAGGTGTGCGCCTGCTTTCGACCGGCGGCACGTTTAAAGCGATCACCGCTGCCGGTCTTGCCGTCACCGATGTTTCCGAAATCACCGGTTTTCCGGAGATCATGGATGGACGTGTGAAGACGCTGCATCCGACGGTGCATGGCGGCCTGCTGGCGATCCGTGACGACAGCGAACACCAGGAAGCGATGAAAACACACGGCATCGAGGGTATCGACCTCGCCGTCATCAACCTCTATCCCTTCGAGGAGGTGCGCGCGGCCGGCGGCGACTATCCGACGACCGTCGAGAATATCGATATCGGCGGTCCGGCGATGATCCGCGCATCGGCCAAGAACCATGCCTATGTGACGACCCTGACCGATCCGGCCGATTATGCCGAGCTGCTGGAGCAGCTTTCCGCAGATGACGGCAAGACCGCCTATGCCTTCCGCCAGCGCATGGCCGCCAAGGCCTATGCCCGCACCGCCGCCTATGATGCAATGATCTCTAACTGGTTCGCCGAGGCGCTATCGATTGACACGCCGCGCCACCGGGTCATCGGCGGTGCGCTGAAGGAAGAGATGCGTTACGGCGAAAACCCGCACCAGAAGGCCGCCTTCTATGTGACCGGCGAGAAGCGTCCGGGTGTTTCGACGGCCGCTCTTCTCCAGGGCAAGCAGCTCTCCTACAACAATATCAACGATACCGATGCGGCCTACGAGCTCGTCGCCGAGTTCCTGCCGGAGAAGGCGCCGGCCTGCGCGATCATCAAGCACGCCAATCCCTGCGGCGTCGCCACCGGATCGAGTCTGGTCGAGGCCTATCGGCGGGCGCTCGCCTGCGATTCCGTTTCTGCCTTCGGCGGCATCATCGCGCTCAACCAGACGCTGGATGCCGAAACGGCCGAAGAGATCGTCAAGCTCTTCACCGAAGTGATTATCGCGCCGGATGTCACGGAGGAGGCGAAGGCGATCGTCGCCCGCAAACCGAACCTACGATTGTTGTCTGCCGGTGGCCTGCCCGATCCGCGTGCCGCGGGCCTGACGGCAAAGACCGTTTCCGGCGGCCTGCTCGTCCAGAGCCGCGACAACGGCATGGTCGAGGATCTCGAGCTCAAGGTCGTGACCAAACGTGCGCCGACGGCGCAGGAACTGGATGACATGAAGTTCGCCTTCAAGGTCGGCAAACATGTGAAATCGAATGCCGTGGTCTATGCCAAGGACGGACAGACCGCCGGTATCGGCGCCGGCCAGATGAGCCGCGTCGATTCCGCCCGCATCGCTGCGCTGAAAGCCGAAGAGGCCGCCAAGGCGCTCGGCCTCGCAGTGCCGATGACGCATGGCTCGGCGGTCGCCTCCGAGGCTTTCCTGCCTTTTGCCGACGGTCTTCTGTCGATGATCGCCGCAGGGGCGATGGCGGTTATTCAGCCGGGCGGCTCGATGCGCGACCAGGAAGTCATCGATGCCGCCAACGAACACGGCGTCGCAATGGTCTTTACCGGCATGCGCCATTTCCGGCATTGATCGGGTGCCGGCGGTGGCCGGCGCTCTTCCTCGAGGTTCGTCCCTATGCGCGATCGGCCGGATAGGGCGTGCGGATCAGGAGTATCAACCCGCCGGCGAGGAACAGGATCAGCGTTGCCATTCCAAGCCGCGGTGATCCGCTCATATAGGTCACCAGCGAGAAGAGCAGCGTCGCCATGAAGCTGGTGGCGCGCCCCGAAAGCGCGTAGATGCCGAAGTAGCGGCCGGCTTCCTCGATGTTGACGCTGCGGGCGAGATAGGAGCGTGACGAGGCCTGCACCGGCCCGAAGGCGAGCCCGATCAGCAGGCCATAAAGGATATAGGCCTTTTCCGCCACCGTGCCGAAGAGGCCGCCGGAATCGGCTGTCGGCAGCGGCATTAATCCGAACAGGGTGTAGCCCGGTCCTGTCGAAATGATGCCTATGGTGGCGAGAAGCAGCATCGTGAGGCTGATGACGACGGTCACCTTCGAACCGACGCCCTTGTCGATGCGGCCGGCGATCAGGCAGCCGAAGATCGCAATGACATTCAGGATGATGCCGTAGATACCGATCTCGATCGTCGCCCAGCCGAACATGCCGGCCGCGAAGATACCGCCCAGGATCAGCAGGCCGTTGACGCCGTCCTGATAGATCATGCGGGCGATGAGGAATGTCAGGATGCCGCGGCGCTCTCTGAGTTCGCCAAGCGTGTTTTTGAGTTCCCGCAAGCCGGAGCGCACCGCGGCGCCGAAGGGAAGACCCTTGCCGACATCGGGCGTGAAGAAGAACATCGGCAGGATAAAGATCAGATACCAGACGGCCGAGATCGGCCCGGTGATGCGT
Organism: Rhizobium acaciae; assembly: GCF_025941625.1. NCBI lineage: Bacteria > Pseudomonadati > Pseudomonadota > Alphaproteobacteria > Hyphomicrobiales > Rhizobiaceae > Rhizobium > Rhizobium acaciae. The sequence goes on along the minus strand of NZ_JAPCZO010000029.1, from coordinate 82,167 downwards.
GCATCCTGGCCGGTCGCAGGATCGAGGCCGAACAGGGGATCGAGGCCGAGGACGGTCTTGCCGCTCTCAGGGCTCGCGGCCAAAAGCGTCACGACGGCAATGAGCACGATGATGCCGCCGAGGTAACCGAGCCCCCAGGCGGTGTTGGAGAGCTTGCCGACCTCGTGCTTGCCGACCAGGCGCGGCATCATCGAATCATTGAAGACGATCGAAAACTCGGCCGAGATCGAGGCGAGGATCATGAAAATGACGGGATAGACAACAGGTGAACCGGGGGCGGCAAACCACAGGCAGGAGAGGCTGGCGATCTTGATGATTGCGAAGAAGCCGATCCAGGGTTTGCGTGCGCCGGATTGGTCGGCGATCGAGCCGAGAACGGGTGAGAGCAGGGCGATAATCACCGAGGAGATCGTCGCCATGTTGCTCCACGTCGTCTGCGCGGAAACCGGGTCATCGGTCAGGCGGGAAACGAAATAGGGTCCGAAGATAAAGGTTGTGACGACGGTAAAGAAGGGCTGTGCTGCCCAGTCGAAGAACATCCACCCCCAGATGCCCTTCTCCGTGGCCTTCGGCGGTCGCGTTCCTGTCCAGTCAATGCGATTCAACATCCGCTCCTTGTTTTGACGCGGACTGTCTCACCTCGCCCGGTCGCGCGCAAGATCGGTCAGGATACCTGCAGCAACGGTAATACGCGCGAGATTGGGATCGCCACCATCGCTGAGGCTTGAAAGCTCCTCGAGGATACGGTTGATGCGGATACGATCCTGTGCATGCCAGGCTTGAACGGGCAGCTTTTCCTTGCCGTGATCGGAAAGGGCCGAGATGACGATGTCGCGCCTTGCGCTGGCAATCTGGTCGATGCTGCGGGCAAGCGCCAGATTCTCGTAATGGTCTGAGGTGAGGATCCGCCCTCCCGCCGCCAGCAGCCTGCCGATACGGAAGGTCTGCGACACGGCGATGTAGTTCTCGGCGGCGCGTACCAGGGGTTCGCCGGTGCGCTCGGCGATCTGCATGATCTCCGGCACCAGTGCGAAGATCGGGAGGCTGGCGATGTCGGCGGCGAGTTTTTCGGGCAGGCCCGCCTGGCTGTACTCCGCCTGGCGCACGGCGACCTCGCCGGCCACCTGTCCGGCGAAGGCGGTTTTCAGCTTCTTCAGGGCTGCCTGAAGCCGGCTAATCACTTCCACCATATCGGCCTTGGTCATGCCTGTTTTCAGCAGCAGGCGCGTCAGCACGATAAAGCTGTGGCTGATCTCCTCGTAGATGCGGTTCTGCAGATCGCCTGATATCTTGCCGTCCAGGGCGTCCGTCTCGGCCCACAGGCGGGTCAGGTCGAAACCGTCTCTCGCGACGATTGCGGCGCGCACCACTTCCGGTGCCGACGCCGCCGTCGCGTCCATCATGGCGACGGTGAAGCTCGGCCCGCCACGATTGATCGCTTCGTTGGCAAGCACGGTCGCAACGATTTCGCGCTTCAGGCGGTGGCCGGCGATATCGCCGGCGTTCGACTTCTGCATCTTCACGGGGAAGTAATTCAAAAGCGTTGCGATGAAATAGGGATCATCAGGCAGGTCGCTTGCGGCCAGTGCATCGAAGAGCACGATTTTGGCATAAGACACCAGCACGCCGATTTCCGGCCGCGTCAACGGCTTGCCGGCCGCATAGCGTTCGGCCAGGGTCTGGTCGTCCGGCAGCGTCTCGACCTTGCGGTTCAGCTGGCCGGCGCCCTCGAGCACGCTCATGAAGCGGCCAAGCTCCAGGCCATTTGCCGTCCCCTTGCGTTCCGTCAGTGAGATTGCCAGCGACTGCAGGTAGTTGTTGCGCAGAACCAGGGTCGCCACTTCGCTGGTCATCGAAGAAAGAAGCTGATCGCGTTTTACGCGCGTCAGGCGCCCGTCATGCATGGCGGCTGCCAGCGCGATCTTGATATTGACCTCGACGTCCGAGGTATTGACGCCGGCCGAGTTGTCGATGGCGTCGGAGTTGCAGCGCCCACCCTTCAGACCGTAGGCGATGCGGCCCTTCTGGGTGACGCCGAGGTTTGCGCCCTCGCCGATCACCTTGGCGCGCACCTCCGCCGCCGTGATGCGGATCGGGTCGTTGGCGCGGTCGCCGACTTCGGTGTCTGTTTCGGACGAGGCTTTCACATAGGTGCCGATGCCGCCGAACCAGAGCAGGTCGACCGGGCTCTTCAGGATCGCCGTCATGATCTCGAAGGGCGTCGCCACGGCCTTGTCGATGCCGATCGCGGCAACCGCTTCCGGCGTCAGCGTCACCGATTTCGCCGAGCGGGAAATGATCATCGCGCCCTTCGACAGCACGCCTTTGTCGAAGTCCTGCCAGCTCGAACGCGGCAGGTCGAAGAGTCGCTGGCGTTCGGTCAGCGTCTTTTCCATATCGGGATCGGGATCGATGACGATGTCGCGGTGATCGAAGGCGGCAATGAGCCGGATCTTGGGAGAAAGCAGCATGCCGTTGCCGAAGACATCGCCCGACATATCGCCGACGCCGGCGACGGTGAAGGGCGTCGTCTGGATATCGATGTCCATCTCACGGAAATGGCGTTTTACTGTTTCCCAGGCGCCGCGGGCGGTGATGCCCATCTTCTTATGGTCGTAGCCGGCCGAGCCGCCGGACGCGAAGGCGTCGTCCAGCCAGAAGCCGGCTTCCTGCGCCAGCGCGTTGGCGGTATCGGAAAAGGTCGCCGTGCCCTTGTCGGCGGCGACGACGAAATAGGGATCGTCGCCATCGAGCCTGACCGTGTCCTTCGGCGGGACGATGTCGGCGCCCGATATATTGTCGGTGATCGAAAGCAGCGTTCGGATATAGGTTTTGTAAGCCTCGCGACCGGCATTGAAGGTCTCGTCGCGGCTGCCGCTGACAGGAAGCTTCTTCGGATAGAAGCCGCCTTTGGCGCCGACCGGCACGATGACCGCGTTCTTCACCTGCTGGGCCTTGACGAGGCCGAGCACTTCGGTGCGGTAATCCTCGGCGCGGTCCGACCAGCGCAGGCCGCCGCGCGCCACCTTGCCGAAGCGCAGGTGCACGCCCTCGACTTCGACGCCGTAGACGAACATCTCGCGGAAGGGCTTCGGCTCCGGCAGACCGTCGACCAAGTGCGGATCAAGCTTGAAGGCCAGCATCGGCTTCGGCGAGCCGTCCGGGTTCTTCTGGAAATAATTGGTGCGCAGGGTCGCATCGACGATATTGACGTAGCGGCGCAGGATACGGTCGTCGTCGAGGCTCGGCACGTTGGCAAGTTCAGTCTCGATCGCCTGGTGCAGTTCGGCAAGCTTCTTGACGCGAGCTTTCTCGGAAAGCCTGGTGTCGAGCGTGTCATGGAAGAGACGGAAGATGGCGGCGGCAACACCGGGATATTTGTCGAGCGTCGTCGCAATATAATCCTGCGAATAGGGGATGCCGGCCTGGCGGAGATAACGCGCATAGGCGCGCAACACGTTCGTCTCGCGCGCCGAGAGCCCGGCCGAAAGGATCAGCCGGTTGAAGCTGTCATTGTCGATCGTGCCGGCGAAAGCGGCGACGAAGCCTTCCTCGAGGGCGGCGCCGTAACGCTGCAGATCGATCTCGCCGCCATTGCGGGCCTCGAGCTCCATATCGTGCAGCACGACGAGTTTCTTTTCTCCATCGGCGACCGGCACACCGATATCGAAGGTGCGTTCACTGACGACGTTGAAGCCGAGATTCTCGAGAAGCGGCACGCGGCGCGACAGCGCCAGCTGGCCGTCGGCGTGGAAGATCTTCAAGGAAAGGATGCGGCCCTGTTCTTCTTCCTGACGGTGGTAAAACTGTATGCGTAGCGGTTCGCCGGCGGCGCAGGCACCGATATCGGCGAGGTCGGCCACGGTTTCCTCCGGCGTGAAAGAATCCTGGAAGGCTTGGTCGACGGATATCTTCGGCGCCTTGACGCCTGCCAGCGCCTCGAAACGGTCGTCCCAACGGGCGGTGATCTCGCGGATCACCTGCTCGAGCTTTGCTTGTGGAATGCGTGGCGTCTTGCCGCCGGAGCGGCCGATGATGAAATGCACGCGCGCCACGCCGCCTTCCGGGAAAGCCGGGTAATAGGCGGAGACTCGGCCATCATAGACGGTCTTCAGATAGGTGCCGATCCGCTCTCGGACGATCGAGTCGTATTCCTCGCGCGGCACGTAGACGATCACTGAGACGAAGCGGTCGAAATGGTCGATGCGCGGCAGGACGCGCACGCGCGGCCGATCGCCCAAGTCGTTGATTTGTTCGGCGAAATTTGCAAGCAGCGTCGTGTCGATCTGGAAAAGGTCGTCGCGCGGATAGGATTCCAGCGTATTGTCGAGCATGCGGCCGGAATGGCTCATCGGGTCGAAGCCGAAATGCTCCTTCACCTTCTCGATCTTGGAACGCAGCAGCGGGATTTCCGAGGCGAGCGAGGTATAGGCCGTCGAGGTGAAAAGACCGACGATGCGCAGTTCGCCGGTGACGTTGCCGTCGGCGTCGAAGCGCTTGACGCCGACATAATCCATATAGGCCCGGCGATGGACGATCGATTTCACATTCGCCTTGGTGACGATCAGGAAGTCGGGGCCGTCGAGGAAGGCAAGGATCTCAGGTGTCGTCGTCACCGCATCCTTGCCGGTGCGCAGCACGAGAACATCGGGATTGGAAAGAATGCCGAGGCCAGCACCCTTGTCGCGTTCGACTTTGGCTTCGGTCCCTTTGCCGGAATAGACATATTCCCGCATGCCGAGGAAAGTGAAATTCTCATCGCGCAGCCAGGTCAGGAAAGCGACGGCTTCGTCGCGATCGGCCTTCTTCCGGCTGGCGCCATTGGCCGCAAGCTCTGCGATCACTCCGTCGATCTTGGAAAGCATCGGCTTCCAATCGGACACCGAGAGGCGGACCTGTTCGAGCACTTTTTCGATGCGTTTGACGAGATCGGCGGCCTGGGTGGAATTGAGCGGCGCAATATGAAGCTGGATATGGCTGACGCGGTTGGCCGGATCGCTCGGGTGATCGGCGGAATAAAGCGCCGGCGCCTTGCCCTTTTCCATGACCAGGATGGGATGCACGGCCATGAACAGGTCGCGATAGGTGCTCGTCACTTCGCCCATGACCGATTCAAACAGAAAAGGCATGTTCCGGTCGGTGACTGAAAGCACCGAGACGGCGATGCCATCAGGCGTCACATCGGTAATCGTGTCGATGCCGACGCGGGGCGCCTTGCCGTTCCAGGCGGCGAGTTCCTTTGCCGAATGCACCGCGGAGAGCGCCAGCATTTCCGGCGTATAGAGGTCGAGATCGTCATTGCTTGCCCGGCCGAAGAGAATTTCCGGATCGAGATGCGTCTCGCCCGTCGCCTTGGCGATCTTGCGCGCGCTTTCGATCTGCTTTTCCCGTTTCGGATTGTTTCTGGCAGCCATGGATCGCCTCCCTCAATGTCTGATTTTTCGCAAGCTAGCAGAAGATTCTTCGAAAAAATCTCGAAAAGAGAGGTCCGAAGGATTGTTTTGACGCTTTTTTGGCGCTGGAAACGAGAAATCGTAAGAGATTTTCCGCTTTCGTCGCCAAATGAAAGGGAAAGTCCCGGCTTCCGGCTTCTCGTTCCGGCGAACATTTCCACGCCCGCATGAAGAATGGTTGACAGCGTGGCGTCAAAAAGATCATCAAACGCGGTCATCATTCGGATCTTGGATATCATGTCGGAAAATGCAGCGGGCGCAGTCATCGTCATTTCCAGCCATGTGGTGCGCGGCTCGGTGGGAAATCGGGCAGCCGTCTTTGCGCTGGAGACGCTCGGTCATCCGGTCTGGGCCCTGCCGACGATCGTGCTGCCCTGGCATCCCGGCCACGGCCGCTCGACGCGGCTGACTTTTGCCGAAACGGATTTCGACGCGGCGATCGACGATCTGATCCGCTCGCCCTGGATCGGCGAAGTCAAGGCGGTGCTTTCGGGCTATTTCGGCAATGCCGCCCAGGCGCGCTCCGTCGCCCGGCTGATCAGTGCGCTCAGGCAAAACAATCCCGAGCTGCTCTATGTCTGCGATCCCGTCATGGGCGATCTCGGCGGCCTTTACGTGCCGGAAGCGACCGCTGAGGCCATTCGCGACCATCTCATTCCGCTCGCCTCGCTCGCGACGCCGAACCGCTACGAGCTCGCATGGCTTTCGGGGGCAGCCCTCGAAGACAACACTGCGATCATGGAGGCGGCGCTCGCGCTCGGACCATCGCGCATGCTCGTCACTTCAGCGGTACCGATGATGGCGGGCGGTACCGGCAATCTCTATCTTTCCGGCCGTCACGCCCTTCTTGCGGAGCATCGCGTCGTCGACAACCCGCCGAATGGTCTCGGCGACCTCATCGCTGCCGTCTTCCTGTCACGCCTGCTTTCCGGGATCGAAGACGAAAAGGCGCTGCAGCTTGCCACCGCCAGCGTCTTCGAGGTGCTTGCGCGTGCCGTCAAGCGCGGGAGTAACGAGTTGATGCTGGCAAGCGATGCTTCCAGTCTTTCGACGCCGATGGCCATGGTGCAGATGCGCCGGCTCGTGCACCCGGCGCAGCGGCGGAAAAAATGACGCATTTGCCAATGCGTTCATTTTGCGGTGCAGCAGTTGATCTTGTCTTCGGCGCGCGCTAATCCAGAAGCATGCAGCGTTTTCCAAACCCCCTTCTGGACGGCTATCGCAACTTTATGAACGGGCGTTATGCCGACGCCCGCGACAGGTATCGGCAGCTGGCCGAAAACGGTCAGAATCCCCACACGCTTGTCATTGCCTGTTCGGATTCGCGTGCGGCGCCGGAGTTGATCTTCGATGCCGGCCCAGGCGAGCTCTTCGTCATCCGCAATGTCGCCAACATGGTGCCGCCCTACGAGCCGGACGGCCATTTTCATTCGACCTCGGCTGCACTCGAATTTGCCGTGCAGGTGCTGAAGGTCTCGGATATCGTCGTGATGGGCCATGGCCGCTGCGGCGGCATCCGATCAGCACTCGACCCGAATGCCGAGCCACTGTCGCCCGGCGACTTCATCGGCCGCTGGATGTCGCTGGTCAAACCCGCCGCCGAGCAGATCCAGAGCAACGACGTGATGACGGCCGCCGAGCGGCAGACGGCGCTGGAGCGTGTCTCCATCCGCAATTCGATCAACAATCTCAGAAGCTTTCCCGACATCAAGGCGCTCGAGGAGGCGGGAATGATTCATCTCCACGGCGCCTGGTTCGATATTTCGACCGGTGAACTCTGGGTCATGGACGCCGAGACACGCGACTTCATTCGTCCCGAAATCTAGGGACATGCCAGTTTATCAGTTTTTTAAGGATTGTTGTTAAGCTCGCCGTCAATTGGTCGCGCACGACCGACGTTTTGATCACCGTGGCGATTGGCGATGAAGTTCGAAACCATCAAAAGGGTTATCCTGGCCGCCATCATGCTGCCCTTCGTCTTCATGCTCATTGAAGGCGTCGTCGTCATACGTTCTTCGGTCAATCAATACTGGAACCTCGAAAAGGACCGGCAGTTCGCTGATGTGCTTGCCCGTGGCGGGTCAATCGCCGCCACAGAGATCCTGAGTGAAATTGGCGCCACCCGCCGCTACCTCGCACATCCGAGCAGCAGGACTGCCGTCGACCTACAGCAAAGCCGGGTGACGCTCGATCGCGAACGCCGCGCTTTTTATTCCAGCCTGCCCTCCCGCGATGCGCTTGACGAGGGGCTCGTCGGCGAATTATCGATTCTCAGCCTTGCCTACAGCCGCATCGTCGCCGCGCGCAGCGCGGTCGACCAGGGGCGTTATACCGGCAGCGATCCCGGTTCCATTTACTGGTATGCGGCTCTCAGGCAGCTTGCCGTCGTCGATGCGCTTTCACCGCTGATCAGCGATCCGGTGCTGCTTGAGAAATCCAACCAGCTGATGGGCATCCTGCTGACCTATTACGGCGAAAGGCTGATTACCGGGATCGGCACCCGTTATCTCAACCAAGGGGCTTCCGCCAGATTGCCGGTGGAGCTCTTCGTACAGGGCAAGGTCATGCTCGGCGAGGGCATGGATCACATGGTTTTCCATTCCTCCGCGCCGGTCGTGCGCCACATCGTTGCTTATCTCGGCCGCAGCAGCCAGGTAAAGGCGAACGCGATCACCGATGCCATTCTCGCCGGCTCGCGGCCGACAGGCGCCGTGCATGACGTCTGGGTCGCCGCGCAGAGCGAGCGCATGACCTTCCTGCAGCAGAAGATGATCGAGGCCGCAAAGGATATTCACGAGACCGGCGAAAGCCTTTCGACGCGCTCGCACATACACCTGACACGGATTCTGGCGCTGTGTGCCGGCCTGCTGATACTCGCCACGTTGGTGCTGCTGCTGGCGGCAAAGGGCCTGCGCCTGATCGACCGGTTGACCCAGGATCGCGAGACGCTGGTGGGCGAATTGCGCAGCGCCGCCCAGACCGATCTTCTGACCGGCCTTTACAACAGGCGCGGCTTCGAGGTCGCCGCATCCGCACTTCTCACACAGGCCGAGCACGGATCACGCTGGATTTCCGTCGTGCTGTTCGACCTCGATCATTTCAAGAAGATCAACGACGTTCACGGGCATGACGCCGGCGATACCGTGCTCCGGCAGGTCGCCGGCCTCGCGCGCCAGAATTTCCGTTCCTTCGATCTGCTGGTGCGCCACGGCGGCGAGGAGTTCCTGGCGCTTCTGCCGGATTCGACACCTGACGATGCTGCGATCGTTGCCGAGCGTGTGCGGCTGGCGATCGAGGCGGCGGAAATCCCCCTGCCGAGCGGCGATGTTCTCAAGGTGACGGCGAGCTTCGGATGCGCCGGACGAGCAAGTGAAGCCACAAACCGGAACTTCGAGGATCTGGTCAAACGCGCCGACCTGGCGCTTTACGCCGCCAAGGCCTCCGGTCGCAATTGCGTCATCTCGGGACCAATCATCCCGGCCCCGGTGCAGGAGGAGCGACGCAAGGCGGCTTCCGGCGGCGGCTTTGATTCCCGTATATGAAAAACGCCGCATATCGCAGCGGCGTTTTGGCATATTCAATCGGGCTTATTTGCCGTCGATCTGCTGACCGATATAGGCGATCGCCTGCTGGTAGACGCTGGCGGCGTTCCAGCCCTGGATGGCGACGAAATTCGGCTCTCCCGGCTGATAGCCGGCGCCGGCGCGCCAGCCGTGGCCCTTGAGGAAATTCGCGGTCGAGGCCAGTGCATCGGCGCGGGAACGGACCATGTCGACGCGGCCGTCGCCATCGCCATCGGCGCCGAAGCGCACGACATTGCGCGGCAGAAACTGCGTCTGGCCGATTTCACCATGGGCGGCACCCTTGGCCTGTGGGCTCAGATAACCCTCGGAGACGAGCTGGAGTGCTGCATAGAGTTGATCGGTAAAATATTGCGAACGACGGCAGTCATAGGCAAGGGTCGAAACAGCCGACAGCGTATGCTGATTGCCCATATAGCTGCCAAAACCGGTCTCCATGCCCCAGATCGCGATCAGCGGACCGGCCGGAACGCCGAAACGGCGCTCGATCGAGGCAAAAAGCGCCTGGTTGGCGGCCTTCATGCTGCGGCCGCGGGAGATGATGGTGGCACCGCCGCGCTTCTGCATGAAAGCGTCGAAGGAGAGCTTAAAGCTCTTCTGGCCGCGGTCTGCGGCGATCGTCGGCCGGTTGTAATTGACGTTGGCGAAGGCGCGGTCGAGGACCGAGCGGCTGACGCCGTTAGCTGCTGCTTCCTGCTTGAAGTCGGCGACCCATGCACCGAAACCGCTGCTATTATTGCCGCATTGAGCGCCCTGGGCCGCTGCCGGCAGCGCGTGGAGGACGCCCGCCGCCGTAAACGCCGCCAGAAAGAATGTTGTCATGCGCATGAGAAACCCCGCTTCCGATCTACTGAAGCGCGCCGCAGCCGATCGGGGCCATGCGACGCGCTGAAAGTCTTCGTTCTGTTCATGTCGCTGTCCCGAACCGCTGCACGGTTTTGGACGGCATAACTTGGCCTGACGCCGGGCAGAATGCCAGCCGAAGGCGATCTTGTCACGTTCATCTTTTAGTAAGCGCTTATGGATAGGGGCGCCTACGGCTCGGCAAAAAGCCCTGCTTCATCATCAGCAGGGCTTTAGCATATTATGGTTTACAAATCGTATCAGGCGGCCTGCTTGCGCGGCTTGACGAGACCGCGATTGACGAGCAGCTCGGCGATCTGGATGGCGTTCAACGCAGCACCCTTGCGCAGGTTGTCGGAAACCACCCAAATGTTGAGGCCGTTTTCGACCGTCGCATCCTCGCGGATGCGCGAGATGTAGGTCGCGTCCTCGCCGGCGGACTCATAAGGCGTGATGTAGCCGCCATCCTCGCGCTTGTCGATGACGAGGCAGCCCGGTGCATCGCGCAGGATGTCGCGTGCCTGGTCGGCGGTGATCTCGTTTTCGAATTCGATGTTGACCGATTCCGAATGACCGATGAAAACCGGCACGCGCACCGCGGTGCAGGTCACCTTGATCTTCGGGTCGAGCATCTTCTTCGTCTCGGCCAGCACCTTCCATTCTTCCTTGGTGTAGCCGTCCTCCATGAAGACGTCGATGTGCGGGATGACATTGAAGGCAATACGCTTGGTGAACTTCTTGTTCTCGATCGGATCGGCGACGAAGACGGCGCGTGTCTGGTTGAAGAGCTCGTCCATGCCGTCCTTGCCGGCGCCGGAGACCGACTGGTAGGTCGAGATGACGACACGCTTGATCTTGGCGAAGTCATGCAGCGGCTTCAACGCCACCACTAGCTGGGCGGTCGAGCAATTCGGATTGGCGATGATGTTTCGCTTGGTGAACTGGCTGATGGCATCCGGGTTCACTTCCGGCACGATCAGCGGCACGTCGGTGTCGTAGCGCCAGGCCGAGGAATTGTCGATGACGATGCAGCCCTGCTGGCCGATCTTCGGCGAGTACTTCTTGGAGACCTCGCCGCCGGCCGACATCAGGCAGATGTCGGTATCGGAGAAATCGTAATTCTCCAGATTGGAGACCTTCAGCGTCCGATCACCGTAGGAAACCTCGGTGCCCTGCGAACGCGAGGAGGCGAGTGCCACGACCTCGTCGGCGGGGAAGCCTCGCTCGGAGAGGATGTTGAGCATCTCCCGGCCGACATTTCCGGTCGCTCCCGCAACTGCTACTTTGAAACCCATTTCTCAAGCTCTCTTTCTCTTCTCTCCTCTTGTCCGGTGAGGGGAAAGGCGCGATCAATCGCGTCTTCCTGTCCCCAGCCGAGCCGGGGAGAGAGCGGCAGGCCAGAGACGTCAGACGGTTTTCGTCGTCGTTTTGGCCTTGGTTTTGGAAGAAACCGGAACGGCAATGTCCACCCCGGCAACCCGTGCCCGGTCACTGCGCTCAGCAATGGCGTGTTCGTCGCGAACCATGGAGATTCCTTTTTCGCTGTTGCTCTTAGAAGGTTTTCCACAGGAGTCAAGGTTTTTGCGCTCGGAGCCGGCAGGCGACAGGGGCGGCGGCAATGCTGCGACGTTTTGTCATGCCGCTGTCATCCTCGGGAGGTATCCCGGCGCGGATGTCAATGTCTGTAACGACAACGGGGGTTTTCCATGCGTACGCTTCTCGCCGCCTTTGCGGCCACCACCATCCTTGCGGGCGCCGCTCAGGCGACGACGGTCTATCCGCTTGATCGCGCGACGATCCTTGCCGGTTCACCGTTTGATTTCAAGGTCGAGCTCAACAAGCAGGTCAAGCCCGAAGACGTGAAGATCACGGTCAACGGTCAGGATTACAAGGCCGTCCTCGGCGGTGAGGCGCAGTTTATCGAGCTGGAAAAAGGCAAGGATGACAAGGCTCTGGGCTCCGCTCTCCTGCTGCGCGGCCTGAAGATTTCAGCTCCCGGCGACTACAAGGTCGAAGTCGCGGCTGGCGACGAAACGAAGTCCGTCACCTGGAGCGTTTACGAAACCGCGGCCCAGCCGAAGGCGAAGAACATCATCTTCCTGCTCGGCGACGGGCTTTCCGTAGCGCATCGCACCGCTGCCCGCGTCATGTCCAAGGGCATGACTGAGGGTAAGGCGAATGGCCGCCTGAATATGGACGACCTCGAGCGTATGGCTTTTATCGGCACGTCGGCGACAAATGCCGTTGCCACGGACTCGGCCAACACGATGTCGGCCTTCATGACCGGCCACAAGACGGCCGTCAACGCGATCGGCGTTTACGCGGACCGTACGCCGTCCTCGCTCGATGATCCGCGCGTCGAAACTTTCGGCGAAGCCGTTCGCCGCACAACGAAAAAGTCTATCGGCATCGTTGCGACGTCCGAAGTCGAAGACGCTACGCCGGCTGCCGTCGTGGCCCATACCCGCAACCGCGGCGACAAGGCCGAAGTCGTCGGCATGCTGCTGGACGTCAAGCCGGAAGTCCTGCTTGGCGGCGGCTCGGCCTATTTCCTCGGCAAAGAAGTTCCCGGTTCCAAGCGCAAGGACAATCAAGATTACATCAAGCTTTTCCAGGATGCCGGCTACAAGCTAGCGACCGACAAGAACGAACTCGCAGCCAATGCATCGGCTGAAGGCAATCTCCTTGGCCTGTTCCACACCGGCAATATGGACGTCACGCTTGACCGCGAGTTCCTGCAGAAGGGCACGGTCGACAAGTTCCCGAACCAGCCGGGTCTCGTCGCCATGACCAAGGTTGCGCTCGACCGCCTCTCGAAGAATCCTGATGGTTTCTTCCTGATGGTCGAAGGCTCCTCGATCGACAAGATGTCGCATCCGCTCGATTGGGATCGCGCCGTCGTCGACACCATCGAATTCGACCAGACGATCGGCGTCGCCCGCGACTTCCAGAAGGCGCATCCGGATACGCTGATCGTCGTCACCGGCGACCACACGCATGGCGTATCGATCATCGGCACCGTCGATGACGAGAAGCCAGGCACGGAAATGCGTGAAAAGGTCGGCACCTATGCCGAAGCCGGCTTCCCGAACTACAAGGACGAAAACGGCGACGGTTATCCCGATAAGATCGACGTCAGCCGCCGCCTGTTTCTCAGTGCCAATAACGGCCCTGACCACTACGAGACCTTTCGTCCGAAGCTCGACGGCCCCTTTGTTCCGGCCGTCCAGAACGAGAAGAAGGAATACGTTGCCAACGAGCAGTATAAGGATGTTCCAGGCGCAGTCTTCGTTCAGGGCAACCTTCCCAAGAGCAGCGAGAGCGGCGTCCATGCGGTCGACGACGTGGTTCTGCAGTCGGCTGGTCCGGGGGCTGAAAGCTTCCACGGCTACTTGGAACAGAGCGACGTCTATCGCGTGCTCGCGGATACCTTCGCTCTCGGCGCCAAGCAAACCAACTGATCCGGCAAGGCCGCTTGCCGGCGACCTTGCCTCTTTCATCGATCATGGTCCCGGCCGTTCAGCGGCCGGGATTTGCTTCTTGGAGGTCACCATGGAAACAGTTTCTTCGTTGCATCTCAGCCGCCGTCGGCTGATCGGCGCCGCCATGGTGCTTCCCTTCACCGCTTCCCTCGTTCGTGCTGCCGAGTCTTCGCTTGCCTTCGGTGAGCTCTACGGCAAGTTTGGCGTGCTCGGCCTCGAATTCTCCGACAAGGTGAAGCGCCTTGCCGGCAAAGGGATCAGCATGAAAGGTTTCATGGCGCCGCCATTGAAGGCCGAGGCCCAGTTCTTCGTGCTCACCGAGGTGCCGATGTCGCTCTGCCCCTTCTGCTCCTCGGATGCGGACTGGCCGGACAATATCGTCGTCGTCTATCTCGGCGAGAAGCAGACCTTCGTACAGCCGCGCCAGACGATCGAAGTTCGCGGTACGCTTGAATACGGTTCGTGGACGGATCCGGACACAGGCTTTGTCAGCCTGCTGCGGATCCGCCAGGCCGAATATTCCGCCGTCTGAACCGATATGCTTGCTCTCGATATCGAAAACCTGACCGTTGCCTTCCCCGGCCTGTCTTCGCCGGCACTGGCGATCGGCCGCCTGTCGATCGATGCCGGCAACAGGGTCGCCATTACAGGCGCGTCCGGCTCCGGCAAGAGCACCTTCGTCAATATCGTTGCCGGGCTGGAGCGGACACGGCAAGGCCGCATCCGCTGGAACGGCGAGGATATCGCGGGTTTTTCAGAAAGCCGGCGGGATCGGTTTCGTGCCGCTAATATCGGCCTGGTCATGCAGGAGTTTCATCTCTTCCCCGGCCTGTCGGCGCTGGAGAACGTATTGCTGCCGGCGCGGCTTGCCGGCGCCGCCACGGCTGATGTCATCGAGCGGGCGCATGCACTTTTGAACACGGTCAATCTTTCCCGCCCCGGCCAGAAGATCGAAACCATGTCGCGCGGCGAGATGCAGCGTGTGGCGATCGGCCGGGCGCTGCTGCGTAAGCCCGGCGTCATCATCGCCGACGAGCCGACCGCAAGCCTCGATGCCGAAAGCGGCGAGGCGGTCGGCGATCTCATCCTCGATCTGGCCATTGCCGAAGGCAGCACGCTGATCGTCGTTTCGCACGACCAGCGCTTGGCCGGCCGCCTCGATCGGCGCATCACCTTCGGTTCCGGCCGGATCAGCGAAGATTCCGCGGCAACGGCGGGAGAAGCTGCATGATCCGCTTCATCCTTTCCGATCTTCGTCGCCTCTGGGCGGGATCGCTGGTGGTCGTGCTGCTGGTAGCGCTTGCGACCGCGCTTGGCGTTTCTGTCGTCCTGCAGGAGCGGGCGCTTCGTCTCGGCAGCGCACGCGCTGCCGACAAGTTCGATCTTGTCATCGGCGCCGGCGGCAGCGAGACGCAGCTCGTGCTGTCCTCCGTCTTCCTGCAGCCCTCGCCTTTGCCGCTGATGCCGGGCAAAGTGCAGGGCAAGCTTGCCGCCGATCCGCGGGTCGATTGGGCAGCCCCGATCGGCTTCGGTGATTCCTTCTCCGGCTATCCGATCATCGGCACGACGACCATTCTGGCGCAGAACCTGTCCGGCGGTTTAGCCGAAGGCAAGATTTTTGCGCGCGAGGGCGAAGCCGTGATCGGCGCGGCTGTCAAGCTGTCGCTCGGCGGTGAGATCAAGCCGATGCACGGGTCGCTGGAAGAGGGCGGCGAGACCCATACCGAACTCGTCTATCATATCGCCGGCCGTTTGCGGCCGACCGGCACCGCCTGGGACCGGGCGATCCTCGTTCCGATCCAGGCCGTCTGGCACATCCATGGCATGGAGGCGGAAGAGCATTTGGAGGATGGTGCCAAAGCCGAGCACGATCATGAAGCGGCGTCGGGTACGGATAGCGCTGAACATGGTCATGCGCATGAGAAAGCCGGCGCTGATCACGATGGGCATGAGCATCACGGGGAAGCCGATCCGGATGCCGCGCTTGATGAGAGCTGGACTGCGGGCGCTCCCGGCCTTCCCGCCATTCTGGTCAAGCCGAAGACGATCGCCGATGCCTACAAGCTGCGCCAGGATTATCGCAGCGGCAATACCGTCGCTGTCTTTCCGGGCGAGGTGCTGACCAATCTCTACGCCACGCTCGGCGACGCCAAACAGATCCTCGTTGCGGTCGCCTCCGGCGCGCAAGCTCTCGTCGCAGCCTCGCTGGTGCTGGTCACGGTCATCCATATCGGCCAGCGCCGCCGTCAGATCGGCGCACTCAGGGCCTTTGGCGCCCCGCGCGGTGCGATTTTCGGCATCGTCTGGCTGGAATTCTTTTTCCTGGTGGCGGTCGGCATCGCACTCGGATTCGCGCTCGGTTATGTCGCGGCCCTCACTTTGTCCGGCATGTTCTCGCAGACGAGCGGGATCACCATGCCGGTCGGTTTCGCCCGTGAAGATGCCGCGCTTGCAGCGGTGCTGCTTGCCTTTGCCACAATTCTTGCCGCGCTGCCGGCAGTGCTCGCCTACCGGCAATCGCCGGCGCAGGCGCTAAGGGCATAACGGATCCACATCACAAACCGCTGTGAAACTTCCTTCCAAACCTCCGGCTGCTCTATCGCCACGGGCGGCGGAGAGCTTGATGTGCATGACAAAAGTGTGGCGCCATTAGACTAAAGTCATAATCCGAAAGCCTCTCTCTTTTTGATCTGTCGTTTCTGGCACACTCGCGTCAGGCGTGTCGCGGCCAGGGATATGCTTTGAGGAGAAGTAGGCCGCACGCGTTGATCATCACTCTGTGGAGGACAGACAATGGCAAATGTCGCAAGCATCGACGGCGCGAAGGCCGCTCCGATGACCGGCGAGGAGAAGAAGGTCATCTTCGCCTCTTCGCTTGGCACCGTTTTCGAATGGTACGATTTCTATCTCTATGGTTCGCTCGCCACCTATATAGGCGCGACCTATTTCACCCAATATCCCGAGGCAACGCGTAACATCTTCACGCTGCTCGCCTTTGCCGCCGGCTTCCTGGTCCGCCCCTTCGGCGCGCTGGTGTTCGGCCGTCTCGGCGACCTCGTCGGTCGTAAGTACACCTTCCTGATGACGATCATGATCATGGGTCTGTCGACCTTCCTCGTCGGCATCCTGCCGGGTGCCGCCACCATCGGTATCGCAGCCCCGATTATCCTGATCGGGCTACGCCTGCTCCAGGGTCTGGCGCTGGGCGGTGAATATGGCGGTGCGGCAACCTATGTCGCCGAACATGCGCCGAACGGGCGCCGCGGCTACTTCACCTCATGGATCCAGACGACGGCGACGCTCGGCCTGTTCCTGTCGCTGATCGTCATCGTCTTTGTTCAATATCTGATGGGTGCGGCTGAGTTCGCCGCCTGGGGCTGGCGCATTCCGTTCCTGGTCTCGGTCGTCCTGCTCGGCGTTTCCGTCTGGATCCGCCTGAAGATGAACGAATCGCCGGCGTTCCAGCGCATGAAGGCGGAAGGCAAGGGCTCCAAGGCGCCGCTGACCGAAGCCTTCGGAACATGGAAAAATGCCAAGATCGCGATCATCGCGTTGCTGGGCGCCACCATGGGCCAGGCGGTCGTCTGGTACGGCGGCCAGTTCTATGCACTGTTCTTCCTGCAGAACGTGCTGAAGGTGGACCTGTTCTCGGCCAATGTCATGGTCGCCATCGCACTTCTCCTCGGCACGCCGTTCTTCGTCATCTTCGGCGGCCTCTCCGATAAGATCGGCCGCAAGCCGATCATCATGGCAGGCCTTCTCATTGCGGCAGTGACCTATCATCCGCTTTTCAAGGCGATGACCTGGACGGCGAACCCGGCGCTTGCCGAAGCGCAGGCTTCGATTCGGGCAACGGTGACAGCTGATCCGGCGGATTGCAAGTTCCAGTTCAACCCGACCGGCACGGCGAAGTTCACCAGCTCTTGCGACGTGGCGACGGCATTCCTGACCAGGAACTCGGTGCCTTACGACGTCGTGCCCGGCACCGCCGGACAGCCGGCAACGGTGAAGGTCGGCAACGCGACGATCCCAAGCTTCGACGTCGTCGCTGCCGGCGACAAGGCCAAGGGCATGACCGCCGCCTTCGAAAAGGACGTCAACATCGCGCTCCAAGAGACCGGCTACCCGCTGAAGCGCGGCGCCGTCAAGGTGCCGGATGCCAAGCTCGATGCCTTCATCGCGGCCAATCCGGAATTGTCGCTTAATGCCGATGCCGTGCGTGCCGGCGCGAAGGAAACCGTGCCGGCGGCGAAGCTGGTCGAAACCAAGCTGTTGACGGCGGAGGAGGCCAATGGTGTCACGGACATGGCGGTCTACAACATCGCCAATGGCGGCACTTTCGCCATGGTCGCCGATCCGGCCCGCGTCAACTGGATCGGCACGATCGCCGTGCTGTTCGTCCTCGTCCTCTATGTGACGATGGTCTACGGCCCGATCGCCGCTCTGCTGGTCGAGCTCTTCCCGACCCGCATCCGCTATACCGGCATGTCGCTGCCCTATCACATCGGTAACGGCTGGTTCGGCGGCCTGCTACCGGCGACGGCCTTCGCGATGAGCGCTGCCGCGGGCGATATCTACTATGGTCTCTGGTATCCGATCGTCTTTGCGACGATCACGCTGGTGATCGGCCTGATCTTCCTGCCGGAAACGAAGAACAGGGATATCCACGCCATGGATTGAGTGGTGGGTTGAGGCCAATCCTCGCTTGAGAAAAAGGGCCCGGCGCTCACAAGGCGCCGGGCTTTTCCATATTACAGCGCCGCGCGTCTTTTCGGGCGCGCAAAGGACGCTGTAACATTTTGAATTGCTGCATAATTTTATCCTTAAATCGATTCCGATTTAAGGAATTATGCCGTGCGGAACAGGCGCTTGGCGAGCGGCCAACCATCCGGTGCCAGCTTGAAGAGCAAGCCGCAGCGGGCAAAGACGATCGCCGTCAGCAGCGAGAACCAGGCGCCGAAGGCAAGGCCGGCGATGACGTCGCTCGGATAATGAGCGCCGACCATGACACGCGTCATGCCGAGCCAGATGGCGCAGGCGATAAAGGCGACGCGATAGCGCGGAAAGAGCAGCGCGAAGGCGGCGAAGAAGGCGCCGACCGTGGTGGCATGGCCGGACGGGAAACTTTCGAAAACGGAATGGCCCGAAAAGGGCGCGAAGGAAAACATGCCGTAGTCGTGGAAATGATCGGGACGCGCCCTGCCGATCGCACGCTTCAGCAGATTGGCGAGAAGTCCTGAGAAGACGACGGTGGCGAAGAGATAGGCGCCGATCCAGCTGACATAAAGCGCCTGCGCCTTGGAGCGTGCCGTCTTCAAAAGCTTGTAACCGGCCCTGCCCTGAAAGAACAGCAGGATGCTGGTGTAGATCAGCCAGGCGGAATCGCCGAAACCGGTCAGCAACTCGCCGAGGTGTTTCACCGGCGCGGGAGCTTCGCCGGCACCGATCGGCGCGTCGAAGAGCAGCATGGAAAGAATCACGGCATTGATCGTGACGAAGAGGCAGGCCTGCCAGCGCAAAGGCGGCATGCCGACGTCGCTCCGGCGCCAGCGCCTGTCCAGGGAAGCCCAAAATGCCCGCATTTCGTCGTCCGTTCGAATGTGTCCCAGAGCCCCGCGCGTCCAACAGGACACGGTAAGGACGCTCTATTACTTTGAATTGACGCATGATCCTTTGTCGAAAATCGCTTCCGACTTCGGGATTACGCGCTCATTGAAATCCGGGGCAAAAATACACGAGATTGTGGCCGAGAATAGTCCGTTTGGGATAATTCGACCAAGCGATGTTGCTCGCGCTCCTGAGAAAAAGCCCTCCGCATGCAGCATGCGAAGGGCCAGAACTGTTTCACGTGAAATATCAGGCGGAAAGCGTCTTGAACTCGGCGAGGATCGCATCGCCCATCTCGACGGTGCCGACCTGCCTTGCGCCATCGGCCATGATGTCACCGGTGCGGATACCCTTGTCGAGCACGTTGGCGATCGCCTTTTCCAGATCGTCGGCTTCCTTCACCAGATTGAAGGAGTAACGCAGGCACATGGCGAAGGAGGCGATCATGGCGATCGGATTGGCGATGCCCTTGCCGGCGATGTCAGGGGCCGAGCCGTGCACCGGCTCGTAGAGCGCCTTGCGCTTGCCGGTCTTGCCGTCGGGCGCGCCGAGCGAGGCCGACGGCAGCATGCCGAGCGAGCCGGTCAGCATGGCGGCGACGTCGGAAAGCATGTCGCCGAAGAGATTGTCGGTAACGATGACGTCGAACTGCTTGGGCTGGCGCACCAGCTGCATGCCGCCGGCATCGGCCAGCATGTGTTCGAGCTGGACGTCGGAATATTTCGCCTTGTGCGTCTCGGTCACCACCTGGTTCCAGAGCACGCCCGACTTCATGACGTTGCGCTTTTCCATGGAGCAGACGCGGTTCTGCCGCGTGCGGGCCATTTCGAAGGCGACGCCGGCGATGCGCTCGATCTCGTAGGTATCGTAAACCTGCGTGTCGATGCCGCGCTTCTGGCCGTTGCCGAGGTCGATGATTTCCTTCGGCTCGCCGAAATAGACGCCGCCCGTCAGCTCGCGGATGATCAAGATATCGAGGCCTTCGACCAACTCCGGCTTCAGCGACGAGGCCGCAGCAAGGGCCGGATAGCAGATGGCGGGGCGCAGGTTTGCGAAGAGCTGCAGATCCTTGCGCAGGCGCAGCAGGCCGGCTTCCGGGCGCACTTCGTAAGGTACGCTATCCCATTTCGGGCCGCCGACGGCGCCGAATAGAACGGCATCGGCGGCAAGTGCCTTCTGCATGTCGGCTTCCGAGATGGCAGCGCCATGCGCATCATAGGCGCAGCCGCCGACGAGGCCTTCGTCGGTGACGAAACCGGCATTCATCGCCTCGTTCATATAGGCGATGATCTTGCGGACCTCGCCCATGGCCTCGGGACCGATGCCGTCACCCGGCAGCAAGAAAAGATTGCGCGCTGTCATGAAACCCTCCTGGGAAAAACTAGTTGCGGCTTCTTAGACCCCGGAAATGGGCATTTCAAGCGACAGAAGGGGTGAATCGGTACGCTTCGCTCTGAGCCGCGATGGTTGCTCCTGCACCCGCAAACGGATTAGAACGGCAGCCCCGACCTTTGCTTCCCTGGATGGTTCCCATGCCTTTCGCGCCTCTCCATCTCGACACGCCCTTGGTCCAGACGGCACCTGGCTACAGCATCAGCGGCAAACCGCTCTGGCTGAAGCTCGATGCGCTGCAGCCTTTCGGCAGCTTCAAGCTGCGCGGCGTCGGCCGGCTTTGCCAGCACGAGGTGGAAAATGGCGCGCGCGAAATCTTCTGCGCTTCCGGCGGCAATGCCGGCATTGCCGCGGCTTATGCCGGCCGGGCGCTCGGTGTGCCGGTCACGATCGTCGTGCCGGAGACGACGGCGGCCGATGTACGGCAGACGATTGCCGCAACGGGCGCGAATGTTCTCGTTCATGGTTCGGTTTTCGATGAGGCCAATGCCCATGCGGTCGAACTCGCCTGGAGCCGCAAGGCAACCTATGTGCACCCCTTCGACCATCCGCTTCTGTGGGATGGCCATGCCACGCTGATCGACGAGGTGGTGGCGAAAGGGGCAAAATTCGATTGCGTCGTCACCAGCGTCGGCGGCGGCGGGCTGCTTGCCGGCATCGTCGAGGGGCTGAAGCGCAACGGGCTTTCCGATGTGCCTGTTATCGCCGTCGAAACCGAAGGGGCGGCTTCGCTCCATGCCAGCCTCAAAGCGAATGAGCGTATCACCCTTCCCGCCATTACCTCGATTGCCAATTCGCTCGGCGCGCGGCAGGTGGCGCAGCATGTCTTCGACCTGCCGAAGCAGCATCCGATCGAAAGTGTTCTCGTCAGCGACGCCGATGCCGTTGCCGCCTGCCTGAAATTTGCCGATGCGCAGCGCATTCTGGTCGAGCCGGCTTGCGGTGCGGCCCTTGCGGTTGCCGATGTGCACGCCGGGCTGCTTCAGCGCTTCGACAATCCGCTTATCGAAGTCTGCGGCGGCATCGGCGTGTCGCTCGAAAAACTCAGGGCCTGGAAAGAGAAGTTTCTTTGACCCACACCAAAAAAAGCCGGGCGTGAGCCCGGCTTGATCGGTAATCGATTGGAAGGGCTCAGGCTGCCCAGGGATGCGAAGCGGCGTTCTTCTTTTCGAAGCTGTCGATCGCCTTGCCCTTTTCCAGGGTCAGGCCGATATCGTCGAGGCCGTTCAGCAGGCAGTGACGCTTGAACTCGTCGAGATCGAACTTGATCAAACCACCGTCGGGGCCGGTGATCTCGAGATTTTCGAGGTCGACGGTCAGGATGGCGTTGGAGCCGCGCGAGGCGTCGTCCATCAGCTTGTCGAGGTCTTCCTGGCTGACCTTGATCGGCAGGATGCCGTTCTTGAAACAGTTGTTGTAGAAAATATCGGCGAAGCTGGTCGAGATAACGCAGCGGATGCCGAAATCCAGAAGCGCCCAGGGCGCGTGCTCGCGCGAGGAGCCGCAGCCGAAATTGTCGCCGGCAACGAGGATCTTGGCATCGCGATAGGCCGGCTTGTTCAGCACGAAATCCGGGTTTTCTGAGCCGTCTTCGTTGTAACGGGCTTCGGCGAAGAGGCCGGTGCCGAGGCCGGTGCGCTTGATCGTCTTCAGATAATCCTTCGGAATGATCATGTCGGTGTCGACGTTGACAACCGGCAGAGGCGCTGCAACGCCCGTGAGCTTCACGAATTTATCCATGACCCATGCTCCATTTCAGCAAATCTACTTCCTGAATTTGCATCTAGTCCAGTTTTTCGCCGAAATGAAGGAGAATCTTTCACAGATGGCGGCCACGCGACGTTTCGCGCGGTCCGCCCAATTGCGCCTGTCCCTTATTTGGACGCTGCGTTCAACCCCCAGAGGACGCCGAACGGATCACGAAGCTGGCCATAGCGGTCGCCCCAGAACATCAGTTCGACCGGCATGACGACTTCCGCGCCGGCGGCAACCGCGCGATCCCACCAGAAATCGATATCATCGATCACCAGCTGGATTGCAAAGCCTTCATGGCCTTTGAAGGGATGGCCGTATTCGGGATAGGCGTCCGACAGCATCAGGGAGCTGCCGTTGATGTAGAGATGCACATGCATCGTTCTGCCGCTCTCGTCGACCGGCACGAGATATGCCTCTTCGGCGCCGAAAGCCTTCTTGTAGAATTCCGCAGCTTTCACCGCGCCGCCAACCGTCAGATAGGGCAGCAGGCCGTTCTTGACCGGTGGCATCTTGGTCGGGTTGCTCTCTGTCGTCGCATCCATGCTTGTCCTCCATTCGTTTTTTGAGCGCCGGCTGAATGCCTGGCTGCTTCAAGGACGTAGCATGGAAGCGTGATCCGACAGTGTCGGCCGAAATTTTTCGGCGAACCAAATTTTTCAGCGAAAAGGTGATCAGAGATCGATGATGGTGCCGCGGCCGTCGTTCCACACACGCATCTCCGGCTTACCGTTATTTGCCTTAGCGCGGACCGGAGCGGGCTTCATCTTCATCGAAAGCGCGCGTCCGACCATGAGCACGGTCAGGATGCCGCCGACGGCGAGCGTCACCGAGAAGGTGAAAAGCAGCATGGCCACGAAAACGGTGGCGCCGGCAAGCATGAGGAAGATGGAGCGAATGTTCTGCATGTTAGAGACCTTTCTTCGGAAAGGAATGTGGTCCTTCTCCTTCCTCTCTGCAAGGCAAGCATGGCTTTTTGTTGTTCTGCTAGATGTCTGGGGGCGGGCTGCTTGCTTCGGCTTTCAAAGCTTGGCACTAATTCGCCATGAGCCGAAACCCCACGACCCGCTCCATCCGCCTGCGCCGTTCGGTGCTGAGCGTGCCTGCCATCAATCCCCGCGCCCTCGAAAAAACCCATGCGGTCGATTGCGATGCGGTGATCTTCGATCTCGAGGATTCCGTGGCGCCGGAAAAGAAGGCGGAAGCGCGGGAAAACCTGAGGAATTTTTTTTCGGCTCGGCCGCTCCAAGGCAAGGAGCGGATCATCCGCATCAACAGTCTATCCACCGATTTCGGCCTGGCGGACATGGAGCTGGTGACGGCGCTTGGTCCCGATGCCGTGCTGCTGCCGAAGGTCGACGAGCCGCAGGATGTCATGGCGCTCAGTGACCTTCTCTCCGAGGCCGATGCACCTGATGATCTGCGCATCTGGGCGATGATCGAGACACCGCGCGGCATCCTCAATGCGGCTGGTATCGCCGAAGCCGGGCGCACGCCGGGCTCACGGCTCGATTGTCTCGTCGTCGGGCTCAACGACCTGCGCAAGGAAACCGGCGTGCTGCCGCAGCCGGGGCGGAGCTATCTCGTGCCGTGGCTGATGCAGGTCGTCCTTGCGGTCAGTGCCTATGGGCTCGATGCGATCGACAGCGTCTTCAACGATTTCAGGGACGAACAGGGTTTCGATGCCGAATGTCTGCAGGGCCGGGCCATGGGCTTTGCCGGCAAGATGCTGATCCATCCGGCGCAGATCGAGCCCGCCAACCGCCATTTCGGCCCGGATCCGGCAGCGATTGCGGAAGCGGAGGCGATCATATCAGCCTTTGCCGACCCTGCTTCCGATGGGCTGAACGTCATCAATGCAGGCGGGCGGATGGTCGAGCGGCTGCATCTTGTCCAGGCGGAAAGTCTGGTCCATAAAGCGCGCCTGATCGCAGCCCGCCAGGCTGCAGTACGAAAGACGATGTGATGAAACTCTACCGCTTCCTGACCGGTCCCGACGATGCTTCCTTCTGCCATAAGGTCACCGCCGCCCTCAACAAGGGCTGGTCGCTGGAGGGTTCGCCGAGCTATGCTTTCAATGCTGCAACCGGTGCGATGCAGTGCGGCCAGGCCGTCGTCAAGCAGGTCGAAGGCAAGGACTACGATCCTGAGATGAAGCTCTCCGAGCAGTGAGGTTTTAGCGCATAACCCCGAAAATCGTAATCGATTTTCGGGGTTATGCGTGATTGAAAGTGATAGAGCGTCCTTAGCGTGTCCTTGGACGCGCGGCGCTCTATCGCTCGGCGGCTTCCTCGGCGCTTGCCTCGATCCGCTCCATGTCATCGTCGCTCAGCCCGAAATGGTGGCCGATCTCGTGGATCAGGACGTGGGTGATGATATCGCCGAGCGTCTCGTCGTTCTCGGCCCAGTAGTCGAGAATGGGACGGCGGTAGAGGCGGATGCGGTTCGGCATCTCGCCGGTTTCCACCGTGAAACGTTCGGAAATGCCCCTGCCCTCGAAAAGGCCGAGCAGATCGAAAGGGGTTTCCAGCGCCATGTCCTCGAAAACGTCGTCATCGGGGAAATCTTCGATCTCGATCGTGAGGTTGGTCGTCAGCTGGCGGAATTCATCCGGGAGATGGCTGTAGGCCTCCATCGCTAGCGACTCGAAGGCGCTGATCGTCGGCGCATGGCGATCGCGCCAATCATCGCTCTGGTCTATGCGGGCCATGAATATTCCTTCCTTTGCGGGCCCATATAGAACCTTTATCGCCGATTTTCGAGTGCGGAATCAAAGGCAGGAATATTTTCATAGAAAATGGCCGTTGACTCTTCATTAGCTCTCTGGAATCTATAAGAACATAACAGGAACAAGACGGATCGGAGAACGCCATGGCGCAGCACGCCCTGGCGCGCGAGCGGCTTTTTGCGCTCCGCGAAACCATCGCCAGACTGGAGGGAAGGCCCGCGCCGGCGCTTGCCGCAGCGGAACGGGAAGCCCTGGCGGAAGGACGTAAGCCCCGCCAGGAGCGCACGCTGCCGCCCCTGCCGTTTGGGGCGGAGTTTCTCGACGGGACGCTGGAAGGCGGCCTGCCGCTCGATGCGATCACCGAATTCCGTTCCGCTCTGTCTCGCGATGCTGGTGCTGCAAGCGGGCTGGCGATGGCTGTTGCCGCGCGACTGCAAAAACGGGAGGCGGATGCCGGCCGCCTTCTGCCGTTGCTCTGGATCGGCGATGCCGTCGGCACGCTGGAGGCCGGCCGTCCCTATGCTCCCGGGCTTCGGGATTTCGGACTGAGCCCGGAGCGGTTTCTCCATGCGGCGCCGCGTAAGCTGGACGAGGCGCTCTGGCTGGCGGAGGTGGCGGTGGAAAGCGCTGCCTTCTCGGCCGTCATCTTCGAAGTGCGGGGCAATCCCGTCCATTTCGGCCTGACCGAAAGCCGCCGGCTCAGTCTCAGGGCGCATGCTGCCCGCCGTCCGCTCTTTCTTGTCCGTCAAGCCGGAGGGGAGGAGGCAAGCAGTGCGGCCTTGCGTCTGCTTGTCGAACCGGCCCCGTCCGCTCTGCGGTCGTTGCCGGATGGATCGACACTTTCCGGCGGCATCGGCAATCCGATTTTCCGTCTCACACTGGAGAAGAGCCGAAATCCGGCCCCGCTCTCCTTTCTTCTGGAGTGGAATCCTCATGAACGCGAATTTCTCCCTGTCGCCGAACCAAACCTCGTTCGTCCCCCAGGCGAACAGTCAGCGCATTCTGGCGCTCAGCTTCCCACATCTGCCAACGGACCGCATCGCCCGCAAGCGATGGGGGCTCTCTTGGCGTTCGAAAGGGCGTCCTGAGACGCCGCCTATCGTCTGTTCCGGCAAGCTCAACAATGCCATGCGGCTGACGGCACTGGACGAGTTGGCCGAAAGGCTGGGGCTGAAGAAGGAGCTGGGCGTTGCCGAAGCGCGCGCCATGTACCCGATGCTCGATGTCGCGGAAGAGGATCCGGCGGCCGACCGCCGGTTGCTGGAGGCAATTGCCGACTGGTGCGACCGTTATACGCCGCTGGTGGCGTTCGACGGCAAGGACGGCCTGTTTCTCGACATTAGCGGCTGCGCTCATCTTTTCGGCGGTGAAAAGGCGCTTCTTAGGGATGTGCTGTCGCGGCTTTTTCATATGGGGTTCGATGCCCGCGGTGCGATCTCATCGTCACCCGGCCTTTCCTGGGCCGCGTCCCGCTTCGGGCAAGGCGGCGTGATCGAGGACGAAGAGACGGAACATGTGCTGGTGTCCTTGCCGGTTGCAGCCTTGCGGCTGGAAGGACAAACCGTCGATGCCCTGAAGAAGCTCGGTCTGAAATATATCGGCGACGTCATCGATGCACCGCGAGCGCCGCTGACCCGCCGGTTCGGCCCGGAGCTGCTTCTGCGTCTCGACCAGGCGCTGGGACGTGAAGAGGAGCCGGTCTCGCCCCGGCGTCCTGTTGCCAGCCTCTCGGCCGAAAGCCGGCTGATCGAGCCCATCGGGACGGAAGAGCAGATCCTTGCCGTCACCAGGCAGGTCGCCTTATCGCTGCAGCCGTCGCTGGAGGCGCGGGGGGCTGGCGGGCGGGTGTTCGAACTGGTCCTGTTCCGCGTCGACGGCAGGGTCTTTCGTATCTCCGTCGGCGCTTCGCAGCCGCTTCGCGAACCAAAGTTCATCGCCGGGCTTTTTTCCGAGCGATTGCAGGCGGTCTATGACGATCTCGATGCCGGCTATGGTTTCGAGATCCTGCGGTTGAATGTGTTGCGGCACGATCCTTTCAACGAGGCGCAGGGTGATTTCGAGGGCGACCGTCAGGGAGAGGTCTCGCTTTCGGCCTTCGTCGACCGGGTCTCGGCCCGGCTTGGTGCGGATTGCCTGCAAAGCTTCCAGCTCCGCGAGAGCCATGTGCCGGAACGCGCCGTCATCACGGTTCCTGTGATGGAGAGCCTTCCCAGGCGGAAGGCGGCGCAGGACATTCCTCTTCCTTTCCGCGAAGAGCGCCCGCTGCGGCTCTTTGCAACGCCGGAGCCGGTCGAGATCATGCTTGCCGAAGTGCCCGATGGTCCGCCGCAGATCTTCCGCTGGCGGCGCATGCAGCATCAGGTGGCAAGAAGCGAAGGGCCGGAACGGATTGCCATGGAATGGTGGATCGATGGAAATGACGCCGAGGCGCGTGACTATTTCCGCATCGAGGATGAGACCGGACATCGTTTCTGGATCTATCGGCGGGGCTTTTATGGTCAGGCGCTTGATCCTCGCTGGTTCATGCATGGCGTGTTCGCATGACAACCGCGCGCGCATTCTTCGAGATCGGCACAAGGACGAACTTCTCGTTTCTTGAAGGCGCCTCTGGCCCCGAGGAGATGATCGTGCAGGCTGCTCGTCTACGGCTCGGCGGTCTCGGCATTGCGGACCGGAATTCAGTTGCCGGCGTGGTGCGGGCGCATGCGCAGGCGGAGCAGCTTGAGGAGAGATACAAGAACAGAGATGAGATTCTGGCCCAAGCGAAGAAGGAAGGAAAAGAGGAGGAGATCCTCGATCCTATCCGGATTCAGCCGGGCGCCCGTCTCGTCTTTTCCGACGGAACGCCTAATATCCTCGCCTATCCCCGTAACCGGCGGGGCTGGGCGAACCTTTGCCGTCTTCTGAGCGCCGGCAATCTGAAGGAGGAAGCGGTCAAGGGAAGCTGCATTCTGACGGAAGCGGAACTCATGGAATGGGGAGACGAGATGATGCTTGCCCTCGTTCCGGATCGCACCCTCGTCGATCATCAGGCAGCTCAGTCGACGCTGGAAGATTATCTGGAACGCTTTCGCAGACGCTTCCGCAAGGCTTTTTTTATGGCGCTGGCGCCAGCCTATGACGGTCGCGACAGGCAGGTCTTTGCGGTGCTTGCCATGCTTGGTGCCCGAAATCGCGTGCCGCTGATTGCTACCAACCAGCCGCTTTACCATCATCCCGAGCGCCGGCCGCTTTCGGATGTCGTGATCGCGATCCGAGAGCACGTGCAGATAGCGCAAGCCGGATTCCTGCTTGCGCCGAATGCTGAGCGCTACCTCAAGGATTCACGTGAAATGGTCCGGATCTTCCGGGATTATCCTGATGCGGTCGGGAATACGCAGGTATTTTTCGACAGCTTGACCTTTTCGCTGAAGGAACTGGAGCACAATTATCCGCCAGAAAACGATCCCGGCGAAACGCCGCAGGAGACACTCGAAAGGCTGACGAGAGCGGGAGCGGCAAGACGCTATCCCAAGGGTATCCCGCCCAAGGTGGCGCCACAGATCGAGTATGAACTCGATCTCATTAAAAAAAAGAAATATGCCTCTTATTTCCTGACGGTTCACAGGATCATTCAGCATGCCCGCTATGAACTCAAGGTCTTGTGCCAGGGGCGCGGATCGGCGGCAAATTCGGTCATCTGCTATTGCCTTGAGATAACGGAAGTCGATCCTCAAAAAAGCACACTGCTCTTCGACCGCTTCATTTCTATGGACCGCGACGAACCGCCGGATATCGATGTCGATTTCGAGCATGATCGGCGTGAAGAGGTCATCCAGTTCATCTACAAAACCTACAAAAAAGAACATGCCGGGCTGACGGCAGGGGTGACCACCTACCGCACCCGCTCGGCGGGCCGCGAGGTCTCCAAGGCCTTCGGGCTGTCGGAGGATGTCCAGTCGGCGATCAGCAGCCTCGTCTGGGGCTGGTCGGAGGACAATCTTTCCGAACGGGATGCAAAAGCGGCGGGCCTCGACATCAAAGATCCGGTGACGCAGAACGTGCTGAAATATGCCTCCGAACTTCTCGGCTTCCCGCGTCACCTCACCCAGCATGTCGGCGGCTTTGTCATTACGCGGGACAGGCTCGACGAGGTGGTGCCGATCATGAAGACGGCGATGCCGGATCGCTACATGATCGAGTGGGACAAGGACGACCTCGACAACGTCAAGATCCTCAAG
This sequence comes from Rhizobium acaciae, assembly GCF_025941625.1. Classification (NCBI taxonomy): domain Bacteria; kingdom Pseudomonadati; phylum Pseudomonadota; class Alphaproteobacteria; order Hyphomicrobiales; family Rhizobiaceae; genus Rhizobium; species Rhizobium acaciae. Next base: position 53,109 of record NZ_JAPCZO010000029.1, on the reverse strand, counting down.
GTGGATGTGCTGGCGCTCGGGATGCTGACCTGCCTGCGGAAGGCCTTCTCGCTGCTTGAATTGCATTACGACGTGAAGAAGACGCTCGCAGACCTCGGCAACAAGGAGCATGGGGACGAAGGCGAGCCGGTTTACGAGATGATGGGTCGGGCCGATACGCTCGGTGTCTTCCAGATCGAAAGCCGGGCGCAGATGAGCATGCTGCCGCGTCTGAAGCCGAAGGTGTTCTACGATCTCGTCATCGAGGTGGCGATCGTGCGGCCAGGACCGATCCAGGGCGACATGGTGCATCCCTATCTGAAGCGCCGTGAGCAGCGGGCCAAGAACATTCCGATCAAATATCCGAGCAAGGAGCTGGAAACGGTTCTGCAAAGAACTCTCGGCGTGCCCTTGTTCCAGGAGCAGGCCATGCAGATCGCCATTACCGCCGCAGGCTTCGAACCGGCGGAAGCCGACAAGCTTCGCAGAGCGATGGCGACGTTCAAGAGAACGGGAACGATCGGCAACTTCGAAAAGCGGTTCATCGAGGGAATGGTCTCAAGGGATTATGATCCCGAGTTCGCGAAGCAATGCTTCAACCAGATCAAAGGCTTCGGCGAATATGGTTTTCCGGAAAGCCATGCCGCCTCTTTCGCGCTGCTCGTCTATGCCTCCTCATGGCTCAAGGCCTATTATCCCGATGTCTTCTGCGCGGCGATGCTGAACTCCCAGCCGATGGGCTTTTATGCACCGGCGCAGCTGGTGCGGGATGCACGCGAGCACGGGGTAAGAATCTTGCCGGTCGATATCAATGAATCGAACTGGGATTGCGATCTGGAAGAGGCCGCTTTCGATCGGAATGCCGTCGATTTTCGACATCATGAGATGCGCGAGATCATCAAGACCCGGCATGCGGTGCGGCTCGGCTTCCGGCAGATCAAGGGTCTCTCGACAGACGATATGGAACGGCTCGTCAGCCATCGAGGCGAAGGCTACAGCTCGGTGCGGGATCTCTGGCTGCGGTCCGGTCTGCAGAAGTCGGTCATCGAGCGACTGGCGGATGCCGATGCGTTTCAATCCCTCAAACTGTCACGACGCGAGGCGCTCTGGGCAGTGCGGGCGCTGGATGTGAAGAGTGCTACTGAGGAGCTGCCGCTTTTCGAGCAGGTCCGTCATGTCGACCTCCAGGCCGAGCCTGTAGCGAAGCTGCCGGAAATGCTGCCCGGAGAGCAGGTCATCGAGGACTATCGTTATCTCTCACTGTCGCTGAAGGCGCACCCCGTCTCCTTCCTGCGCGAGGAATTGCGCAAGGCCGGCATCACGCGCAATGTCGATCTGTTGAAGGTCGCGAACGGAAAGCGGGTGACGATCGCGGGCCTCGTGCTGGTGCGCCAGCGGCCAGGTTCGGCCAAAGGTGTGATCTTCATGACGCTGGAAGACGAGACCGGTGTGGCCAATGTGATCGTCTGGTCGAAAATGTTCGACAAATACCGGTCGGTCGTGATGGGCGCCCGGCTGGTGAAAGTCCGCGGCAGGCTGCAAAGCCAGAGCGGGGTGATCCATACCGTCGTCGAGCATATCGAGGACATGACGCCGGCGCTCGGTATCCTGCAACGCGAGGCCAGGCGTTTCGGCGTCTGCGAGCGGGCAGACGAGGTGCTGAGGCCGGGCGTCGATCAGCGGCAGAAAAAGCTTGTAAATGTGCAGGAGAGGGCCGAGCTGGAAAAACGGATGGTTGCCACAGGCCGCCATGCGGGCGCGACGGAAACCGCTGAGGTGATGCCGCGCGGACGCAACTTTCATTAAAAATGCATTGCACCGATCAAGACCATGCGGCGCGCCTTCATTTGCCTTATGGCGTCATCATCCTGAAACCGCTGCATAATCTCGGACGACATGCATGAAGGCCTCACCGGACACCGCTGTTCAATGATGTGGGACTCGAATTTTTTCTTGACAGCCACCATCTTCTTTAGCAGAAAACACGATAGTCAGTGTCATGTTTGGAATGAAGACGTGCTCGTCTGCAGCTGCAACTATATAACCGATAAGGAAATCCGGGAGGTTATCACCAGCCTTCTCGATGAAGACTGTTGGCAGCTTATCGTGCCTGCGAAGGTCTATCACGCCATGGAAAAGCGCGGCCGCTGCTGCGGCTGTTTCCCCAACGTCGTCGACATCATTATCCAGACGACCGAAGAATATCACGCCCGTCGCCACTCGACGGAGACCGAAATATTTGATTTCATGTCCCGCTTGAAACAATTCCATGAGGAAAACAGGAGAGCGGACATTGAAAGGCGACAAAAAGGTCATCGAGCGGCTTAACGAGGCGTTGTTCCTCGAACTCGGTGCGGTCAACCAATACTGGGTTCATTATCGTCTTCTTGAGGACTGGGGATACACCAAGCTCGCCAAGAAGGAGCGCGCCGAATCCATCGAAGAGATGCACCATGCCGACCGGCTTGTTGCGCGCATCATCTTCCTCGAAGGCCATCCCAATCTGCAGACCCTTGCACCTCTGCGCATCGGCCAGAACGTCAAGGAAGTTCTGGAAGCCGATCTTGCCGGCGAGTACGACGCCCGCGCGGCCTACAAAAAGTCGCGCGATATCTGTCATGACGCCGGTGACTATGTTTCCATGAAACTTTTCGAGGAGCTGCTGGCGGACGAGGAAGGTCATATCGACTTCCTCGAAACACAGATCGACCTGCTCGAGAAAATCGGCGAGAGCAAATACGGCCAGCTCAACGCCGATTCCGCCAACGAAGCCGAATAATATTCGAACGAGATGCCGGCCGCCCATGGCGGCCGGTGTGCCGGATCTGAGCGCAAACGGAGGCGGTCATCCTGCCGTGATCAGTCTTCCGATTGAAGTGTTTCCAAATGCTGGAACTCGGCCACCACCTTGTCGTAGACGGCGCGCTTGAAGGGCACGATCAGCTCCGGCAGTTGCCGCATCGGCTTCCATTCCCAGGCATCGAATTCCGGCTCGTGCCCACCAGGCGGCGGGTTGATGGCGATCTCGTTGTCGTCGCCGTCGAAGCGGAAGGCGAACCAGCGCTGTGTCTGGCCGCGGAATTTTCCTCTCAGCCCGATGCCGATCAGTGCCGGCGGCAAATCATAGTTGATCCAGTCTCTCGCTTCGGCAAGCAGGGTCACCGTCTTGATGCCGGTCTCCTCGTAGAGCTCGCGATAGGCGGCGTCCAATGGATCCTCGCCCTTGTCGATGCCTCCCTGCGGCATCTGCCAGAGCTGTGGGGAGCCGTCATATTCGGAATTGCCGTCGGAGATGCGTCTTCCCGCCCAGACGAGGCCATCGCGGTTCAGGATCATCACGCCGACGCAGGGGCGGTAGGGCAGATCCTCGGCCTTCACGGTCGCCTGGCTCATCTTCTTCTCCGTTCTGGGATTCTTCTCAAGGATTCCGGGGGTCGTTGGAAAGGGCGGCAACGCCGACGATCTCGATGCCGCGCATCGCCGCCTCCTCGCTCCATTTGGCGATAGCGTCAACGCTCTCATCGAAAGCCGAGGCGACGCCGATCGCCTGGCCGTTCTTGCGGGCGATACGCTCGAGCTCGTCGAGCTTCTTCAGGACGGCGTTGATATCGAGCTGGCCGTCGAGCTGCAGGTCGGCGAAGGCATAGGGCAGTTCGGTTCCCTTGGCGATCGCCGCCGTCTTCGACTGCGCCGATGTGCCGTCGTCGAGAAACAGCAACCCGCGCTTGCCGATATCGCGCATGACAGGTTCCATGGCGGCCGGATCAGACAGGAAACGGCCGCCGAGATAATTCATGACGCCGGTATAGTTGGTGATCTCGCCCATCGCCTTGTGCAGGTTCTCGATGTTGCGGGCGGCCGGTTTCGTGGTCAGCAGCGTTTCGGGGCCTGGATCGTTCGCCGGGTAATCAAAGGGCTCGAGCGGCACTTGCAAAAGAATCTCGTGACCGCCGCGGCGGGCTTCCTGCATCCAGCGCTGCAGGCTGTTGCCGCTTGCGGCAAAAGCAAAGGTGATCTCTTCCGGCAATTCCGCGATGGCGCGCTGCGTTCCGGTCTGGCTGAGCCCGAGGCCGCTGACGACGATGGCGATGCGGACGCCGCGCGTGCCGGACGAGGGACGCGCATATTGATCCATCGGCCGCCGGCCATCGGGGCCGACGATCGGCAGCCTGCCAAAGCGCGTCTCTTCGAGCAGCGCATCATTGGGCTGGGCTGCCATGCGCGGATCCTGGCCGATCTGCATGGCGTCAACCAGCACCGGTCCGCTACCGTCGCGCGGGCGGGGGCTGTATTTGGTGACGACCGAGCCGTCGCCGGTGACCATCTGCTCGACATTGGCGCCCGAGCGCGGGTCGGCGCGGGGCATGCCATCCGCCGCTTGGCCCGTGGTGGCCGTCGGCGGCTGAGGCGCATTGGCAGGGGGTGTTGTGGCTTGTTCGGCCGCTGGCGGTTTGGTGCGTTCGAGCCCATCGCCGCGAAATGCCGTATAGAGGGAAAAGCCGCCTATCGCGAAAAGGCAAAGGCTGGCGGCGATGCGGCCCAGGCGCAGAATGCCCGGACGCCGGCTGCCGGCTTTGCGGTTGCGGCCCAAAGGCGCATGCAGGTCCGTTCCCAATTTTTCGCCCGCTCCAAAACCGGGAAACAGCAGAAAGGGTCAAGGCCGGGCGAGTGCCCGGCCTTGAGTTGATCGATCACTTGGCGACGACGGCCTTGTCCGGGTTCGGCGGGAAGGCCGGATCGGTCTTCTTGCCGCGCAGAAGGTCGAGCGCGTAGTTCAGCTGAACGTCGTCCTTCGGGTCCGGCGGAACGTAGGCAACGGAGCCTGAACCTTCGTCCGTCTCGCTCTGGCCCTTGATGTGGCCGCGCAGGCTGGATTCGCCTTCGGTCACCATCTTGCCCTGCAGTTCCTCCGGCAGCGGCTCCTCGACCTTGATGTCGGGAGTGATGCCGGTACCCTGGATCGAGCGGCCCGACGGTGTGTAGTAGAGCGCCGTGGTCAGGCGCAGCGCGCCGTTTTCACCGAGCGGGATGATCGTCTGGACGGAGCCCTTGCCGAAGGAGCGCGTGCCGAGAACGGTGGCACGGCGCAGATCCTGAAGAGCGCCAGCGACGATTTCCGATGCGGAAGCCGAACCGCCGTTGATCAGCACGATCACCGGCTTGCCATCCGTCAGATCGCCCGGGCCTGCATTGAAGCGGCGGGTTTCATCCGGATTGCGGCCGCGGGTCGAAACGACTTCGCCACGCTGGAGCAGGGCATCGGACACGTTGATCGCCTGGTCTAGCAGACCGCCCGGATTGAGGCGCAGGTCGAGAACATAGCCCTTCAGCTTGTCGGCCGGAACGGTGTCCTTGATCTTCTTGATCGCCTTTTCCATGTCAGGATAGGTCTTCTCGGTGAAGGAAATGATGCGGAGATAACCGACATCGTCCTCGACACGCGACTTGACTGCCTGGACGGCGACGACGTCACGGACGATCGTCAGCTCGATCGGCTTGTCGGCACCCTTGCGGATCAGCGTTAGCTTGATCGGCGTGTTGACGGCGCCGCGCATCTTCTCGACGGCGTCTTCCAGCTTCAGGCCGCGCACGGACTGGCCGTCGATCTCGGAGATGTAATCGCCGGCGAGAACGCCGGCCTTGGCGGCGGGCGTATCGTCGATCGGGGTGATGACCTTGACGAGTTCGTCTTCCATCGTGACTTCGATGCCGAGGCCGCCGAACTCACCCTTCGTCTGGGTGCGCATGTCTTCGGCGTCCTTCGCATTCATATAGCTCGAATGCGGATCGAGCGAGGAGAGCATGCCGTTGATGGCGTTCTCGATCAGCTTGTCTTCCGCAGGCGGCGTCACATATTGCGCACGCACACGCTCGAAGACATCTCCGAAAACCGAAAGTTCCTTGTAGGTCGAGGATCCGGCCGCTTCTGCCGGCACACCCGCCGAGTAAATGACGCTCATTGCGGTCGCACCCATCAATGCGCCGACCAGAACAAGAGAAGCCCTACGAATCATTGCGTGCCTTTCCAGTGTCTTTGGCGGTCCACCACGGCCGGGAATCGACCGGTTTACCGTCCTTTCGAAATTCAATGTAAAGCGTTGGCCGGTTCGTTTCCAGCGCCAATGCAGTTGCGCTTGCCACTCTTTTCGCGCCCATCACGGCAAGCGGCTCGCCGGAGAAAACAAATTTTCCCTGACGGGTATTGATCGTATCCATTCCCGAGAGAACCAGGTGGTATCCATCGCCCGCGTCGAGGATGATCATCTGGCCGTAACTGCGGAATGCGCCGGCGAAAACCACCAGACCATCCGCAGGCGCCGTCACCACTGTCTCTGGATTGGTGGCGACCGTCATTCCCATGGCCTCGTGCCCGGTGCCGTCGGCATCGCCGAACTGGCGCAGGATATCGCCCGTAACGGGCACCTCCAATTTCGCCTTCAATTCTCCGAAGGGATATGCGGGCGCAATGCGGTTTTTATCGGGCACGCCGTTGTCGGCAAGTGCCTTGGCCTGGGCGCGCTGCTCGTCCGTCAGGAGCTTGCGGTTTTCCTCCGCCTGACGGGCGGCAGCGGCGGCATCCCGCACCGAAGCGATCTCGGATTCCATCGAGGCGACCAGGCCTTCAAGGCTGGTCGCTTTGCCCGCCAGCTCCTCGGAACGTTTCCTTTCGGCCTCGAGTTCGGCGGCGTTGCTGCGGCTGAGCTTGTCGTTTTCGGCAAGCAGCAGGTCCATGCGCCGCTCTTCCTCGATGCCATCAGTCATCGTCCCGGTCAGCGAGGCCTTCTCGGCGGCACTTGCGGTCTGCAATGCGGCGAGGCTTGCGAGGTCTGCCGCAAGCTTGTCGGTCTCCTTGCGGATGCCGGGCACGACGGCACCGAGCAGAATGGCGCTGCGCACGGAGGCGAGCGCATCATCGGGGGTAACGAGCAAAGCGGGCGGCGGGTTGCGGCCCATGCGCTGGAGCGCTGCCAGCACCTCGGCCAGCAGGCCGCGGCGCTCGTGCAGGGAACGGCGGATGCCATCCTCCTTGACGCCGAGATCGGCAAGCTTCTTCTCGCTTTCGAGGATTTGCTTTTCGAGCGTCTTGCGGCGGGCAGCGGAATCGATCAGTGCCCGGCGGATGCTTTCCGTGCTCTTTTCGAGATCGGCGATGCTTTGCTGAAGCGCGCTTACCTTGTCGGTGGAGAGGTTGATCGTCTTCGACAGGGTTTCGAGTTCGGCACGGGTCTGGTCACGCTTGGCGGCAAGTTCGGCCGCCGGATCGGGCGGCGGCGGCTCGGCTGCCGGCTGCGGTGCAGATTGTGCCGCCTCGGGCGCGGCATCTTGCGCCCGGACGATGAACGGATTTGCCGACATGACAATCACCGCTACACCGACGCCGGCCGCGATAGCCGGCAGGATCATGCGGTGTCGCCTGGTGGATGCTCTCGTCATGCGGGTTGGGGCACTTTCTCAAATCGCGCGGAGACTAAGCTGATTTGGTACGCTTTGCCAGAAAGTTTGAAGGAGAACGGGCTGCCTAGCAAAACACGGCTGCGTGACATTGCGATTGCCACATCAGGCCGACGCGGCCTCAGACGCGGTGATAGGGGTGGCCGGACAGGATGGTGACGGCACGATAGAGCTGTTCGGCGATCAGTGTGCGCACGAGCTGATGCGGCCAGGTCATCCTGCCCAGGCACAGCGTGGTATCGGCACGGTCGTAAAGCGAGGGATCGAGGCCGTCGGCGCCGCCGATCGCGATGGTCAGCTCGCGTTTACCCTGGTCGCGATAGGAGCCGAGCAGGTTTGCGAAGGCTTCGCTGTCGAGCGCCTTGCCGCGTTCATCGAGAAGAATGAGGATGCTGCCATCGGCAAGCGATTTCAGAAGCATCGCCGCCTCTTCGCGCTTGCGGGTCTCCGCATTGGAGGCCCGGCTTTCGGCAACTTCGGCAACACGGGTCAATTCGAGACCGACGGCAGGGCCGGCCTTGGCAAAACGGTCGAAATAACGGGAGGCAAGATCCTTTTCCGGGCCGGACTTCAGCCGTCCCACCGCAAAAAGACCTATTCGCATTCATCCGCTCCCGCTCATGCGGCACATCGGGCGCACGCTACGCCACCGGCCGGCTTATCTGTTTGCCGGCCAGCCAATGCCACGTCTCAGGCGCCGGACAGAATGCCGGCTCGCCTGTCAGTGCCGTGTTTCTTCATCCATATCCGGAGCCGCCCACATCTTTTCGATGTTGTAGAACTCGCGGATTTCGGGACGGAACACATGCACGATAATGTCACCAGTGTCGATCAGGACCCAATCACCGCCCTCTTGACCTTCGACGCGGGCCGTACCGAGGCCGTCGTCCTTAAGGTCGGTAAGCAGGTGATCCGAGATCGCCATGACATGCCTGTTCGAGCGGCCGGAGACGACGATCATGTAGTCTCCCAGCGCCGATTTTCCGGCAATGTCGATGGTGACGATATCTTCAGCTTTGGAGTCCTCGAGGCTGGCGAGGACGGTTTCTAGGGCACGGGCGGCGGCATCGGCGCCACGTTCCGCACTCTTCGGGATAACGGCGAGCGTTTTTCCCTTGGCGTGTACTGTTGTCAGTGCTTTCCCTTTCCTGGAATGACAAACTATGCACAACACAGATCCGATCACGACCGGATCATGGTTAAGATAGGCATCAAACCATTAATGTTTCAAGACATGCTAAGGTACAGAACGGTCGAAAATCCGATCTGCCGTTCGAATTGAAGTATTTGACCGCTCGGGGCGGCCTCGTGCGGGCGGTGTACAGTTTCCATGCCGCAGCGTAAAGTGCGGCAAATTCCACGATCTCCAGATTCAATGACCGACTCAGCCGCAAAAACACTCGTGCCCGTCCTGCGAATCAGCTTCCCGGAGGAGGATCGCCTCGGCCATGGCAAGATGGAACTGCTGGAGCATATCCGCCAGACCGGATCGATCTCGGCCGCCGGGCGGGCGATGGACATGTCCTATCGTCGGGCGTGGCTGCTGGTCAGCGAGATGAACCGGATGTTCAACGAACAGGTGGTGGAATCGCAGCGCGGCGGGCAGAAGGGCGGCGGCGCGGCGCTGACGCCGTTCGGCGAGGAATTGCTCGGGCGTTTCCGCCGGATGGAAAGGACGATGCGCGCGAGCCTTGCCGAAGATCTCGCCTGGCTCGAGGCCAAGCGCAACCTGCAACAGGGCGAGCGCAGCTGATCAGGCCTCCAGCGCAACTGTCTTGATGACGGCGAAGACCGCCCTTCCCTGTCGAAGATCCAGACGTTCGCAGGACAATGTCGTGATCCGGGAAAGAATGATATCGCCGCCGCAATCGAGCCGGATTTCTACCGTTCCGTCCTCAGTCGACGAGATCCCGTCTATCCTTGCTTCCAGGATATTCAACGCGCTGAGCCCCTCGGGCCTTGCGGTCGCCAGCATGACATCGCGGGAGGGGATGCGGATGCGGACCGATTTGCCGGGCGCAAGAGCCGCGCCCGGAATATGGAGCTGGCACGATTTCAGCGCGACCGTCGATAGACGGTGCCGCGCATCGAAGCTTTCCACCGTGCCTTCCAGCAGTGCGCCTGCCTCCCGCCGGTCGGAGGAGGTGGAGGGGCGGCTCAATATGTCGATGGCGGGGCCTGTTGCTTCCACCTTGCCGTCCCGCATGACGACGACCTGGTTTGCCAGCCGCGCCACCTCGGCGATCGAGTGGCTGACATAGACGATCGGTATGTCGGTTTCGTCGCGCAATCGCTCGAGATAAGGCAGAATCTCCGCCTTGCGGGCATCATCGAGGGCGGCGAGCGGCTCGTCCATCAACAGCAGGCGGGGGGAGGAGAGAAGTGCGCGGCCGATGGCGACGCGCTGCTTCTCGCCGCCGGAAAGCTTCGCTGGACTGCGCTCCAGCAGCGTCTCAATGCCGAGCAGGTCGACGATGCGGTCGAAGCTCTCGCCGCGCGCCATTCTCGCCGCGAACCAGCGGCCGTAGGAGAGATTGGCGCGAACGCTGAGATGCGGGAAAAGCCGCGCCTCCTGGAAGACATAACCGAAGCAGCGGCGATGCTTCGGGACGAAGATGTCGGTTTCGGTTTCGGTCAAGACCTCGCCGTCGAGGACGACGCGGCCTTGGTCCGGGCGTGCGAGGCCGGCGACGATGCGGATCATCGAGGTCTTGCCGGAGCCGGAACGGCCGAACAGCGCGGTGACGCCGCGCTCGGAAGTGAAGGCGGCATCGAGCGAAAAGGCGCCGAGCCGCTGTTTTGCCTCGACTATCAACGTCATTCCGGATCGATCCTCCTGCCGGCGAGACGGGCGAGGAATTCGGAGGCGAGCAGGGCGGCCATCGAAATGACGATGGCGACAAGCGTCAGACGGAGCGCGCCAGCATCGCCGCCTGGCACCTGGGTGAAGGTGTAGATCGCCGCCGACAGCGTCTGGGTTTCGCCGGGAATGTTGGAGACAAAGGTGATCGTCGCGCCGAATTCGCCCATCGCCTTGGCAAAAGCGAGGATCATGCCGGCAATGATGCCGGGCAGGGTCAGTGGCAGGGTGATCGTCAGGAAGACCCAGACAGGGCCGGCGCCGAGCGTTCCGGCCGCCTCTTCCAGCTTGCGGTCGACCGCCTCGATCGACAGGCGGATGCTGCGCACCATCAGCGGAAAGGCCATGATGGCGCAGGCCAAGGCCGCGCCTGTCCAGCGGAAGGAGAGAACAATGCCGAAATACTGGTCGAGCAGGCTGCCGATCGGACCGCGGCGGCCAAACAGAATGAGGAGAAGGAAACCGGTGACGACCGGGGGCAGGATCAGCGGCAGGTGAACGACGCCGTTCAGCACCGACTTGCCCCAGAAGCGGCCGCGGGCAAGCAACAGGGCGACGAGGATGCCGAAGGGCAGGCTTGCCAACATGGCGACAATCGAGACGCGCAGGCTGAGCAGGATCGCCGTCCACTCCTCATTGCTCAAGCCCAGAGCGTCCAACAAGCGCTTCTATTCCTCTCAAAAATGAAGGCTCGCATATGCGAGCCGTTTGTTGACAAACTCGTTCTTTACTCGGCGTCATCCTCGGCCCTGTGCCGAGGATCTGCTGCCTATCCAAAATCGACCGGATGCAGATGCTCGGGACAAGCCCGAGCATGACGATAGAGTAGTTAGCGGTCGTCGTCAGCAGACTGAAGCATCGTGATGTGAGCCTCAAGTGAGGCGCTCATGTGCAGATCCGTAGTCACTTGAGGATGGTGAAACCCTGCGCCGTGAAGAAGGCGGCTGCCTTGTCGGATTTCAGGAAGTCGAGATAGGCTGATGCATCCGGGTTCTTGCTCTCGGCGAGGATTGCGATCGGATAGATGATCGGTGGATGGGACTCGGCGGGGAAGGTGCCGACGACAGTGACACCCTTATCGGCTGCCGCATCCGTCTGGTAGACGATGCCATAAGGCGCCTCGCCGCGGGAGACGAGGGCCAGGGCGGCGCGCACGCTTTCGCCGCCGGCGACCTTGGTTTCGACCGATTTCCAGACGCCGAGCTTTTCGAGCGCGGCCATGCCGTATTTGCCGGCGGGAACCGATTTCGGCTCACCCATGGCAAGCTTGCCGTCACCCAAAAGCCCGGCGAGATCGAAGCCTTGCTTGATCTCGACCGGTTTTGCCTTGGCCTTTTCGGCAACGAGCACAATCTTGTTGCCGAGCAGGTTGGAGCGAGTGTCGGCCTTGATCAGGCTCTTCTTGGCGAGATAATCCATCCAGTCGAGGTCGGCCGAGATGAAGACATCGGCAGGGGCCGCGTTTTCGATCTGTTTGGCCAGAGCGCCGCTCGCCGCATAGGATACGACGACTTCCTTGCCGCTTTCCTTCGTCCAGGCGGCATTGGCGGTGTCGAGCGCATCCTTGAGGCTCGCCGCCGCAAAGACGGTAAGTTTTTCGGCTGCGGCGGCAGGCGCCGGCAGCGCTGTCGCGCCAAGCCAGAGGGCCGAGATCGCAGCGGTTGCCAGTTTCATCCATTGGCGGCGGTTCTGCATAGTTCATTCCCGGAAGTTCGAAATATTGCAACGAATATAACGGTACGAGGCATCTTGGCTAGGGATATATCCAAGAAAATATAACCGTATTGGACCGCGGTGTCCGCAACGACCCAATAGAGTTACGCGTTGTTGAAGTGCATGGCTTGAACCGCAGCGTGAGATCCATAGGTGGAAATACCCGGGCGACAGGTTGGCAAACCGCAAGGACTCCCGGCGGCAGAGCATGCTCCGTCGATTTCTGCTAAGAAAAACGGCAATGCCAAAGCCACAAGGCTGCACAGGATTGCACGCAATGCATTGCTGCAATGCACCAATCGATATTCATCTTCCTGCGAAATATGCTACAACATAATCATCGAACGGCTTCTCCTCCTCCCATAGCCGTTCGATAGGGTCGACAACACTCCTCCTCCCAGTTGTCGATCGAGTTTATAAGCCCGACGGATCTCCTCCCCCGTCGGGCTTTCTCGTTTTCGGGTCTTCTTAAAATTAGGCTATTCGGCGTCGCTGTGCGACGAGCCATTGCGGATTGCCGTCGAGCTCAGGCCGGAGCGCGGTCCGTGGATGAAGGTCCAGGCCGGCGCACGCTTCTTCCAGAGAACACGGGCGTCATCCTCATCGACACGGGCGAAATCGAAAGTCCTGGCCATTTTTGAGGACAGGAAGGAAAGCGTCGCGCCCGGCCGATCGATCACCGCGATCGGAAAGGTGCGGGCAATCTCCTGCCATTTCTGCCATTTGTGAAAGGTCTGCAGGCTGTCAGCGCCCATGATCCAGACGAAATGCACATGTGGATTACGCGCCTTGACGCGGGCAAGCGTATTGGCGGTGTAGCTGGTGCCCAGCGTCTGTTCGAAGGCGGTGACCTTGACCCGCGGGTCGGCGGCAACACGCTCGCTTTCGGCAATGCGCTCGGCAAGCGGGGCAAGCTGGTTGCGGCTCTTCAGCGGATTGCCCGGGGTGACCATCCACCAGAGCTGGTCGAGGCCAAGTCGCTTGAGGGCGATCTCAGCGACGAGCGCGTGGCCCTGATGCGGCGGATTGAACGAGCCGCCGAACAGACCGACGACCATGCCGCGCTCGCTGTGCGGCATGCGGCGATAGCGCCGGTCCACATTCTCGGTCGTCACGTCAGGGCCGCGTCTGTCCGGCACCATGCACCCGATATTTGAAAGAGGTGAGCTGTTCGACGCCGACGGGGCCACGGGCATGCATCTTGCCGGTGGCGATGCCGATTTCCGCACCCATGCCGAACTCGCCGCCATCGGCAAACTGCGTCGAGGCATTGTGCAGCAGGATCGCCGAATCGACTTCGGTGAAGAAACGCGCGACGACGGCAGGGTCCTCGGCGATCACAGCCTCGGTATGGTTGGAGGAATATGTCTGGATATGGGCGATGGCGCCCGATATGCCGTCGACGACGGCAACCGAGATGATCGCGTCGAGATATTCGGTCGACCAGTCCTCCTCGGTCGCGGGCTTCATGCCGGGTGCGACCTTCAGCACCGTTGCCGAAGCGCGGATCTCGCAGCCGGCCTCCGTCAGAACCTCAAGCAGCGGCGTCAGATGCGTGCCGATCGCGGCGCCATCGACGAGCAGGGTTTCGGCCGCCCCGCAGATGCCGGTGCGGCGCATCTTGGAATTGACGATGATCTTCTTCGCCATTTCGATATCGGCCGAAGCATCGACATAGATGTGGCAAAGGCCTTCGAGATGGGCAAAAACCGGCACGCGAGCCTCGCTCTGCACGCGGGCAACCAGGCTCTTGCCGCCGCGCGGCACGATGACGTCGATCGCGCCGTCGAGGCCCCGCAGCATGGCGCCGACGGCCGCACGGTCGGTGATCGGCACGAGTTGAATAGCATGCTCTGGAAGTCCCGCCGCCTTCAGGCCCTCGACCAGGCAGGCATGAATAGCCTGCGATGAACGGCGCGAATCCGATCCGCAACGCAGGATGACGGCATTGCCTGCCTTGAGGCAGAGGGCGCCGGCATCGGCCGTGACGTTCGGTCGGCTTTCGAAGATGACGCCGATGACGCCGAGCGGCGTGCGGACACGCTCGATCTTCAACCCGTTCGGTCGGTCCCAGGCAGCGATGACTTCGCCGACCGGATCGGCAAGAGCGGCGATGGCGCGGATTCCCTCGGCCATCTCGGCGATGCGCTTGTCGTTCAGCGTCAGCCGGTCGACGAAGGAAGCGAGTATCTCGGTGCCTTCGATATCCTTCAGGTCCTTGGCGTTCTCGGCAAGAATATGCGCCTTGTTCGCCAGGATCGCATCGGCCATGGCATTTAAAGCCCTGTTCTTGGCCTCAGTCGACGCAAAGCTCAGCGGTCGTGCGGCAGACTTTGCCTTGCGGCCAATGTCGTTCATCAGCACCTCAATGTCAGGGCCCGGCGCAACGGTATCAAGCATAACTCGCGTCCTTCTTCTGCCTTTCCGATTTCGAACCGATCTGCGCGGTCATCACCATGTCGTCGCGATGGACCATGGCGGCGCGTCCGGCATAACCGAGAATGGTCTCGATCTCCGCCGACTTGCGGCCGGCAATCCGACGGGCGTCGTCGGCATCGTAGCTTACCAGGCCGCGGGCGATCTCGCGGCCGGCCGGGCCGATGATCGCCACCGTGTCGCCGCGGCTGAAGAGGCCGGACACGCTGCGAACGCCGGCGGGAAGCAGGCTCTTGCCGGCCCCGAGGGCTGCGACGGCGCCGTCATCGACATGCAGTTCGCCAGCCGGCTGCAACTGCCCGGCAATCCAGGTCTTGCGGGCGGTAACGGGTGTGCCAGATGGCGCGAACCAGGAGGAACGCGCGCCGTTTTCGATCGCCGACAGAGGGTTGTCGGTCTTGCCGGAGGCGATGATCATGGCGCAGCCTGATGCCGTCGCAATCTTGCCGGCATCGATCTTGGTGCGCATGCCGCCGCGCGAAAGCTCGGAGGCAGCACCCCCGGCCATTGCCTCGATCTCGGGGGTGATTTCGGCAATCGTCTCGAGGAACGCTGCGTTTGGATCGAGATGGGGCGGCGCGGTGTAGAGACCGTCGATATCGGAGAGAAGAATGAGCAGATCGGCGCCGGTCATCGTCGCGACGCGGGCGGCCAGGCGGTCGTTGTCGCCATAGCGGATCTCGCTGGTGGCGACCGTGTCGTTTTCATTGATGATCGGCACGGCGCCGATCTTCAAAAGCTGATTGATGGTGGCGCGCGCATTGAGATAGCGACGGCGTTCCTCGGTATCGCCGAGCGTCAGCAGGATCTGGCCGGCGACGATCTCGTCGCGCGACAGGCTTTCCGACCAGGCACGCGCCAGCACAATCTGGCCGACGGCAGCGGCCGCCTGGCTTTCCTCCAGCTTCAGCGCGCCTGACGGCAGGTCGAGCACCGAGCGGCCGAGCGCGATTGCGCCCGAAGAGACGACGAGCACGTCGATACCCTTGGCCTTCAGGCCGGAGATATCGGCGCACATGGCGTCGAGCCAGGCCTTCTTCAGCCCGGCCTTGCGGTCGACCAGAAGCGCGGATCCGATCTTGATGACGATGCGGCGGTAGCGGCCAAGCGGCTTACGGCTGGTCATCGCCCTCGTCTCCACCCTTGCCCTCGCCCTCATCGGTGACGACCATGTCGCGATGGCGCAGCTTCGGCACCTTGGCCGGCTTCTCCTCGGTATTGGCTTCGACGATGATGTCGCGCAGCGCACGCAACACCTCGGTCATGCCCTTGCCGGTGACGGCCGAAATCTGGAATGGCGTCTTGCCGCAGGCCTTGGCCAATTCCTTGGTCTTCTTCTTCAATTCGGCATCGTCGAGCACGTCGATCTGCGACAGCGCCACAATCTCCGCCTTGTCGGTCAGCTCGTTTCCGTAGGCTTCGAGTTCGTGCTTGACCGTCTTATAGGCCTTGCCGACCTTTTCTTCCTGGGCGGAGATGAGGTGGAGCAGCACACGGGTGCGCTCGACATGGCCGAGGAAACGGTCGCCGATGCCGACACCTTCATGGGCGCCTTCGATCAGGCCCGGAATGTCGGCCAGGATGAATTCGCGCTCATCGATCGTGGCGACGCCGAGATTGGGATGCAGCGTGGTGAAGGGATAGTTGGCGATCTTCGGCCGGGCCCGGGTGACAGCGGCAAGGAAAGTCGACTTGCCGGCATTCGGCATGCCGACGAGGCCGGCATCGGCAATCAGTTTCAGATGAAGCCAGATGGTTTTTTCTTCGCCGGGCAGGCCGGGATTGGCCCAATCCGGCGCCTGATTGGTCGAGGTCTTGAAGTGGGCGTTGCCGAAGCCGCCATTGCCGCCATGGGCGAGGCAGTAACGCTGGCCTTCGACGGTCAGGTCGCAGATCAGCGTTTCCTGGTCTTCCTCGAAGATCTGGGTGCCGACGGGAACCTTCAGCGTCACATCGCTGCCGTTGGCGCCGGTGCGGTTCCGGCCCATGCCATGGGTGCCGATCGTCGCCTTGAAATGCTGCTGGTAGCGGAAATCGATCAGCGTGTTGAGGCCGTTGACGGCCTCGACCCAGACGTCGCCGCCGCGTCCGCCATCACCGCCATCCGGGCCGCCGAACTCGATGAATTTCTCGCGCCGGAACGAAACGCTGCCGCCGCCGCCGTCCCCGGACTTGATATAGACCTTTGCTTCGTCGAGAAATTTCATTTTACTTCCAATATTCAGTGGCAGTTGGACGGCCCGTCTTGGCCCATTCGATATAGGCGGTTCCGACGGAGGTCAAAGATTATCGTGAATTTTGCGAGCTATAACATACAGTACGGCTTCGGTCTCGACGGCAGATACGATCTGGCGCGCATTGCCCGGAGTCTCGAGGGTGCCGATGTCATCGCGCTGCAGGAGGTCACCCGCGGTTTCTCCCGCAACGGTTTTGCCGACATGGCAGCCGATATTGCCGCCCTTTTTCCCGACTATTTCTGGGTGTATGGACCGGCCTGCGACATGCATGTCGAAGCTGATGAAGGCGGGCTCCAGCCGGTGCGCGGGACCCGTTTCCAGTTCGGCAACATGGTGCTGTCGCGCTGGCCGATCCTCTCGACCCGAACGTTGCTTCTGCCGCGCAGCCGCACGATCGGCAAGATCAACCTGCAGCGCGGCGCGACCGAGGCGGTGA
Organism: Rhizobium acaciae; assembly: GCF_025941625.1. Lineage (NCBI taxonomy): Bacteria > Pseudomonadati > Pseudomonadota > Alphaproteobacteria > Hyphomicrobiales > Rhizobiaceae > Rhizobium > Rhizobium acaciae. The sequence goes on along the minus strand of NZ_JAPCZO010000029.1, from coordinate 35,996 downwards.
TCGACGAACCCGGCGGTGCGATCCGCGTCTACTCCGTCCATCTTGACCATGTCTCCGCCGACGAGCGCATCCGCCAGCTGCAATTTCTGAATGCCCATATCAATGCCTTCGTCCAGGAGGGTGGGTCGCTGACGGGGGGTGGTGAATTCGACCTGCCGGAGCCGCCGCTGCCGGAGGATTATGTCATCATGGGCGATTTCAACATGGAGCCGGAATCGCCGGAATATTGCGCGCTTGCCGGGACTGGCGGCGGATATTATGGCCGGGTGGCAAGGATCGGCACGCCGGTCGACGCCTTTGCGGCGCTCGAGGCTTACTCTCCGAAGAGCTACAGCTGGATGGATCCCGAAGATCACGGCAAACGCATGCATCTCGATTATTGCTTCGTCAGTTGCGGCCTTGAGGGCCGGTTGAAATCCGCCCGGATCGATACGCAATCCGTCGGTTCCGACCATTTCCCTCTATGGGTCGAGATCGGCGTTTGATGGAGACGCCGCCAGTGCGGCGACGTCTGCTTTCTAAACCTGGAGCATGATGTTGTCCGAAAACCGCATACACTTTTCGGCATCATGCTCTATCAGGCGACCTTTCGCGGCTGCAGCGTGCCCGGCTGCAGCACCGTTTCGATGTGCGACACCATGGTGTTGCGGGCGAAACAATAGATTTCGCCGCAACCCGTCATGCGGAAACCGAGCTTCTCCTGCAGTCGCAGCGAAGCCGGGTTGTCGGCGAAGACGCCGGAATGAACAGGCGTCTCCGGCATGCGGCGCGAGAAGCGCTCGATGATCGCAGTCACCGCCTCGCTCATATAGCCGCGCCGCCAGTAGTAGCGGTTCAGCCAATAGCCGAGGTGCCAGCGGCCGTGGCGCAACTCGATCGAGACGTTGCCGATATGGACATCGTCCTTGCCGGTAATCGCCAGCGGCCAGTCGGGCAGGGTGCCTGATGTGACCGGGATCAGCCAGTCCAGCGCATCCTGCCGGTCGAACGGCGCGGGTACGCGGGACAGCATCCGCGTGACCGCGAAATCGGAAAGCGATTCCGCGATATCAGGCGCATCGCTCAGCCTGTGGGGGCGGAGCGTCAGCCGGGCGGTCGAGATAACAGGCGCAGGGCCGGGCATCATCGGCTTGACCTCTGGCCTTTGCAGCGCAGTCGTGCTCATGCGATGTTCCCCCAGCTTCGGAGGGACATCCAGGTCTTGCGGTCGAGCCTGTACCATTCGACCGGCACGTTGCTGCCGAGCGCCAGCGAGGCGGCGAGCCCCGAACCCTGGAACTGGAAGCCGCACTTCTGGATGACGCGGCGCGAGGCGACGTTCATGACCCGGCAACGGGCGTCGATCTGATCGACGTCCTGACGGGTCCTGAACACCATATCGACCAGGGCATGGCAGGCCTCGGTCGTATAACCCTTGTTCCAATAAGGCTCGCCCAGCCAGTAACCGATCTCGACGGTCTTGCCGTCTGTCTGCGGCTCAACACCGCAGCAGCCGATAAAGGCACCGTTTTCGGCTTTGGTGATCGCATAGACGCACTTGCCAATCTCGCCATTTTTCGTGCGACGCACGAAGTCGGCAGCATCATCGGCGGTATAAGGGTGCGGCATACGCGATACCATGGTGGCGACTTTGGCGTTATTGGCGAGATGGGCAAGGGCGTCGATGTCTTCTTCGTGGGGCGCGCGCATGACGAGCCTTTCCGATAACAAGACAGGGCAATCGGTCCTTAACCGTTCCGGCCTCAGCCGCTCCGTGGAAGACCGCTGGTCTTCCTGGGGAGACCGTGATTGGTCTACCCTTAACAATTCGCCTTGCATGGTTCAGTCCTCCTTGAGGGGTAAAGAAAAAGGGGAGATGGCGCCCCATCTCCCCTGTTTTCTAGACTGAACCTGATACGGCCAGCCGGGTCGATGAGACGCCGGCTGTTTTTGAGCGCTACCGGCTTATTCCGCTGCTTCCGCTTTCGGCATGACAGACACGTAGACGCGACCGTTGGCCTTGGTTCGGTAGTTCACATTGCCGGCGGTAAGCGCAAAAATCGTGTGATCCTTGCCGAGGCCGACGTTGGAACCCGGATGCCACTCAGTACCGCGCTGACGCACGATGATGTTGCCTGCAATGACGGCTTCGCCGCCGAACTTCTTCACGCCAAGGCGCTTGGACTGAGAATCGCGACCGTTGCGCGATGAACCGCCAGCTTTTTTGTGTGCCATTGGAGTTCTCCTTTAAAACCCTGTCTCGTTGATCTTACTTGGCAGCCACGATGTCCGTGATACGGACGACCGTGTGATGCTGACGATGGCCGCGCGAACGCTTCGAATTCTGACGGCGGCGCTTCTTGAAGGCGATGACCTTCTTGCCGCGGTTCTGTTCGACGACTTCTGCCTTGACAGAGGCGCCGGTTACGAAGGGCGCACCGATCGCAGCGTCGGCGCCTTCGCCGATCACGAGCACTTCGGTGAATTCAATGGAGTCGCCAGCGGTGGCTTCCAGCTTTTCGATGGTCAGCACGTCGTTGGCTGCCACACGGTACTGTTTACCGCCGGTCTTGATGACTGCGAACATTTTTTATCCTTTCATGTTCGTTCCAGCGCTCCCCGCAAATCCAGCAGGTGGCTGTCTTTTTATCAGTCGAAGTTAAGCAGGGATTTCAGAGGTCTAATCCTCGAACTCGTCCTGCCGGTGAAGCCCCGCGCGAGCGCGGGACGGCCAAGGCGCGGATTTCTCCAAACCTATTGCGCAGCCGAGATACGCGAGTGACAAAAAGGTGTCAAGGCAAAAGGATGGAAAGCTTCGACTTTTCGGCTTGCCAGCCTGTCATTTGCCCGTTATGAGAACGCCCGCGCCGAACAAGCGCCGACCAGACCGCGGAGAGGTGGCAGAGTGGTCGAATGCACCGCACTCGAAATGCGGCATACCTGCAAGGGTATCGTGGGTTCAAATCCCACCCTCTCCGCCATCAAACATAATTATCATGCAATGAAGCACGTGCGAAAACGTGCGGTTTTGACCTGGGCCACATTTGACTGCGGGGCCATATCTGCGGCGCGGCTGAAGCAACCCGTCCCCAAGAGGCCGACGCAGGTGGTTATGGTCCGTTGATGATGCGATACACGGAAGCATTGCCCTCAACTCCGTGGAGTGAGGAACCAAACTCCACGACATGGTGGCCAGTCAGGAGATGAATGACACCTGGCGCCGTATAGAGCGCTTCCGAGATACAGATTTCGCCGGCATCTGCCAGAGATTGCACGCGGGCGGCAACATTTACGGTCTGACCAAAATAGTCGAGATTATCGTTTAGTGTGACAGCTATGGATGGGCCGCAGTGTGCGCCGATTTTGAGGATGATGCCCGGTTCACCATGTTCGAGATTGAAACGCTCGATTTCCTTTAAGATCTGCAATGCCGCCGAAACCGCGTCTGTTGGACGAGAGAAGACGGCCATCACTGCGTCGCCGATCGTCTTTACGATGGCGCCGGAATGTTGCTGCGCCGTCAATTCGAGGAGAGCAAAATGCTCCCTCACCAAGGCGTAGGCGTTCAGGTCGCCCAAGCGCTCATACAGAGCCGTTGAACCTTTTAGGTCTGTGAAGAGGAAAGTCACTTGGCGAATGCCGAGCCCTTCCCGCTCATCGATTCGCTCGGACCGGAACAGGCGTCTGAAGGTCTGCCTTGCTAGCAACATCCCGCCGGAGATATACGGCTCGAATTCGAGCTGCGGCTTGATTGCCAGGGCTGCCACCTCGGGCGGCCAGTTTATCAAAAGCAGCGAGCCGCGAACGGGTCCTGTATTTTCCACCTCGATAATACAAGGACCCGGCGATAAAACGGCGAGGGCCGGGGAAAAGCGTTGCCCATCATACCGGACCCGCAGCAGCGTCGGCGCTGTGGCCGGCTCACCTGATATCGGCGTTATGAAGGCAGCTTGCGTTTGGACATTCACGCCGGAGAGAACACCAGGACCCAGCTCCGCCCGTAGCGTGACGCTCGAGTTCGGCGGCAGATAAGTGAGGCCGCGGACCAGTCCGCGCAGGTAGTCGAGAAATCGAGCTTGCTGGCCGGGCAGCCTCCCGTCGTTGGCGAAGCGAAGCTTCCAGTGGAAGTCTTCGACCGAGAGCGAGTCGGGATCATGAAACGGCAGCCGCCGAAGATGCGGCGACACGGAGAACGTAACTTCGATGAAGTCATCAAGGTCAGTTTCGCCCGATACGTCGCACAAGCCGCAGACATAGTGGGTCTTGAGCGTGCGCAAGGCGCCGAAGCTGTCGAGCACCATTCCAGATTGGGGACAAAGCACATCCCAGGTCATCTCGAACAGGCCGCATCGGGTGGCATGGAGGAACAGGTCAATGGATTCCGTGTCAGTGATCGCGCGGTCACGTGCGAACGCCAGCGGATTGACGCGATAAAGGGCGAGGTCGTTGCCGTCCCTGATCAGCGCTTCGAACTTAGAGATCACGCGCGGGCTCCAGGATCGAGCCTGCTCGATCTGGATCATCTTGCTTTCGAGAAGCCGATCGTCGACGCCAGTCATGGTCAACTTGTCCGAAGGCGTTACGAGCGGAATTTCGGTGCGCCACCGGGATCGAGTTCCCAATGACCTACATGCTCGAACCTTCACCCGCCGCCGTAGATTGCCGGCCCTGATTCTACCGAATGAACCCTGCTGACACAAGGTCGTGACCGGAGCGGGGTTTTGCGAATACGCTAACTTCTCGCACGGGCCCGCGTCAGTTGCCCAGCGTCTTCTTCACCCAGGCTCCAACCTCGTCGCCGCTACTCATGTCGGGCTGCACCAGTCGCGGCTCTCATGGGCGGGTGATCTTATAGACCAGCAAATTATCCGAATCCGAAAGTTTGGTTGCGGTCTTGTCCAGATGGTCGATAACCCCATCATGATGCTCGATGAACAGCCGACCCTCCTTGTCGGCGGCGTTCTTGGCCACGCCGAACAGATCCGCGCCCTGCGCGCGCAGTTCCTCGAGCTGCGCGATCGCGGCAGCGTCATCCGCAACGAATTTCGACCATTCGGCATCACCTCCGCCAGGCGGGAACACCCAGCCGCGCGCCCTGCTGTAGTAGATTGCGACGGGATCGCCGACCTCAGGCGCGATGGCGACGACGAGGTCGCCCGGTTGCGCCAACCGCGCCAGTTCCTCGCCAAGCAGCTTGCCGTTCATGGCGATTGGCTTCTTCATCGTCCTGACGAGGGGCAAGGTCGACCAGGCAAGCGCGATGGCCACGATGAAGATCGAGCGAAGCACCACCGCCGGCGTCAGAACGGTTCTCGACCCAAGCGTTGCCAGAAGAAGCGCGCCGTGGCCGCAGAACATCGCGATCGGCACATGGAAGATGTGAAAGTTCCATACGTTGCTGGTGATCTCGCCCGCCGCCGCCAGATAGAGGATGATGGCCGCAGCCAACCACACATAGGGAATGGCCGAAAGGCTGCGTTGCTTCGGGTCTTCGGCGCGGCTGCGCGGTATCCACAAGCCGACGGCCAGCAGCACCAGGAACGGATAGCCGTAGAACCACAAGACCGAGGTGTTCCACAAGGATTTGAAGTAGAACCTGTCCCTGACATATGTCCAGAAGCCGTAATCCCAGATATAGCCGCCGGTGCCGGCGATATGAAACGGCGGATAGCTGCGGCCGAGATAAATCGCCCAGCTGAAATAGGCGCCGATGATGGCTAGGCTCAGAAGCCCCGACAGGAAGACAAAGGTCGCCTGCTTTCGCTTTTTCTCCCGAATCCAGCAGACCATGAGATAGAAGATGGCGGCGCCGGCCGCGATGCCGGGTGGCTTTGACAGCACGCCGAGCGAGAAGCTGACAGTGGCGAGCGGCAAGAGCCAGCGGCTGCCGCCGGCCCAGTATTTGGCGAACAGCCAGACGCCAAGAGTGACCAAGGCCAGCATCGCGGGATCGGGAAGAAAGGAGCTGTCGACCATGATCGCCGCCGGCATCAGCGCGTAGGCCAGCGCCGCCGCGTGGGCGTGCATCTCGTCCCAACAGAGCGCCGTCAGCCGATGCAGCGAAAACACCGTCACCAGACCGAAGAAGGCCGCAACCATACGGCCGAACCAGTCGTGCCAGCCGAAGAGTTGGTAAAGCAAGGCCGTGAGATAGCTGACGATCTGGAACTCGCGGCCCTGATAGCTTGGCCCGGGTCCTGTCCAGCTGACCTCCGGAAAAAAGATGTTCCAGCTGCGCTGCTGGAAATTGTCGGCCATCATTGCGGTGCTTATCTCGCGCCAGCTGAAGCCGTCAACCAGCGGCAAGGTGATCTTGTGGAACCTGAAGACGATGGCAACAATCAGGATCCCCAGCAAGATCGCCGTGTCGAGGCTCGGGTATTTGCGAGCAGCCCTGTCCCAGGCGCTCGTCTGCTGCTGACATTGCTGACCTTCGACCTGATCCAATTCCGGGTCGTCCGTCATCCGAAACCGTGTCTCCCTGACGCTCGATACGGCGCGATACGCGCCGGCATCGGATCGAGAGGAAGATGAGGCTGAGCGGGATCTCGCCGCCGGCGCGGTCGGCTGCGGAGCGGCTCGTAGGTTTCACCGAGCAGCGGCTTGGAAGGCTTGCGGGGCGGCTTTGTCATGAAGGCAGTTCATCAGCAATGCCTTAAAAAGCAATTAGCCCAGATTGATTAGTGACTCCATCCCTCAGGCGAGCGCAATAAGGACATCGGCGAGACGGCTCACCTTGATAGTTCTGGCACACGGCCAGCGTCAATTGCCCAGCGCCTTCTTCACCCAGGCTCCAACCTCATCGCCGCTGCTCATGTCGGACTGCACCAGCCCGTCGATCATGAAGGTCGGCGAGACGTGGATGCCGTTCTGCCGGGCATATTTGCAGTGCCATTTGATCTCCCGGTCGAGATCCGGGATTGCGAAGGCTTCTTTCAGCTTGACGCTACTATAGGCTTCCAGGCGCTCGATGATCTGGTTCGGCGTCACATCCATATTCGGGCCGCCGGCATGGTGTTCAAACTCGAACTCCTCGCGATGGGCGGCGATGGCAGCCATCACCTTCTTTGCAGTTTCCTTACCACCTTCCAGAGTCGAGGCTGCGATGATGCCGCGGACGAGGACACCCGAATACATATGCCAAGGTTGCGACTGCAGGCGGATCTTCACGGTGATCTTGTCTTCGCCGGCCTCGCCGAGCAGTTCGTCGAGCTTGTTGAACGCTCTGACCGAATAGGGGCAAGTCGGTTCCAAAAAGGCTTCGAAGATGCGGGGTCCATTGCCCCAAGTGAGTGGATCTGCATGCCAGGAAGTGGTCGTCATGGAATTCCTCTCTGAAGGTAAAGCATCCGCAGCGACTTAGGTCACCAGGCTCCAGAAGCCATACCTCTTGCCGTGCCGACGCTTAAGTTCCGCGACATAGGCGTCATGGGGTCTTGTGTTGCCGAAGTCATTGATATGAGGCGCAAGCGATGCGCAGTCCGCAAGATGCCTCGCCGCATGCTTATAGCGGCTGGACCGGCCGCTATCGAGCGCGAAATCGATCATGGAGCGCAAGAGGATGGTCGCCGAAAGCGGATGTTTCTCCGCCAGAGCTTCGGCCGCCGCCGGCATCAGCTCATAGAGATTGCCATCCAGTTCCGCCTTCCGCCTCATCACGAGTTTTGCTGCCTCTGCCGGTGCCGGCCAATTCAGGAAAAATGTAAGCGCCTGGTGGACGTCCGCGAAAGCCTGGGCATAAGCGAATGCCTTCTCCTCGGCCTCCAGATCGTCGAAGTCCGGCAGCCGCTTGAGGAAGGCCTTGAGGTGTCCGCCATGCAGCGACTGCTCGAAGCATGTCCATCGATAGGTCTGCGCCTCCTCTCCCCGCCCCAGGGCCTCGAGTGTCTCGACGCGCGCGAGCTGCCATTCGAATGGCATGCCGGCCTGGCCTGTCGCATCGACCTCATTCAGCACCTCAAGTGCCTCCTTCGCCCGGCCCGCCGAGACCAGGCGATTGGCGATGTCGGCCGCAATCATCGGCATCTTGCGCGTTTTCTCGGGTTGCTGAGCGATGTAGTCATCAACATCGCCCTGGGCATCGGCAATTTCCTGCAAGGCTATGCGCACCGTCAGATCTCGCTGAGTGCCGTAGATCTCATCTTCGTAAAGAGGCCCCGCGCTGCCCCAGCCGATGATCTCGCGCTTGTCATTAGCCGGCTTGTCTTTCGGCTCCTTGGACCATTCGACGAAGAGGGTTTTCAAGCAATCGAGACCATCCTTGCCGAGAGCTGGCGCCATCGCCGCAATCAGGTTGTCGTACTGGCCGTAACCATCGTCTTGCACGGCTTTGAACACCTTGTCGGCCAGGACATTGGAATCGATCTTGGCGGACACGGCGATGGCGGCAGCATCCTCGCAAGCCTGATGAAAACTTTGGATGACAGAACTGCTGCTGTCGCTGGATCTCTCAAAGATCGGATTTGCCATTGCGAGGAACTGCCATATCAGTTCGAACGCCTCCTGAGGATCATCGGCGGCAACCGTCTCTGCAATCGTCTTGCGCTGAGTTTCGAGATCGCTCTTCAGCGCTTTCACTTTGCGCCAGTTGATGACGGTGCGGGCGCGGGCAATGCTGGCAAGCCGCTTTCGCACCTCACGCGCCACCTCGGCGCCGCCGTGATTGCCGGCAAGCTCCATTCGAAGCCGTCGCTTGTGGGCAGCGCTGCCCATGCTGACCTCGATCAGCAGCTCGGCGAGGCGCTGCGCACCAAGGGATTCAAGATTCTTCGCATTGAGTGTTGTCTTGGCTGCCATCGGTCATCGCTGTCGTTTCTGTGATGACCCTATCCTGGAGGCGGTACTAGGCCAAGGTCCGGGAATGTGTGCACGGGATAATCCTTCGGCACCTCGCTATTAGCTAAAAACTAACGCTGCCTCGTAACGACTCCTAAAGCCGGTTTTGGCACCTTGTTGCCTGTCGAATATTGCTTCCAAATTTCTCGCTGGGGTTGATTATGAGTCATAATAAAGACGCCTGGGTCAGCCAGCGCGCTTATTCACTATGGGAATCGGAAGGCAGGCCGGATGGGCGTGGGGAAAGCCATTGGGCGCAGGCGTTGAGGGAGTTCGAGCAGTTGGAGCTGACGAAGGCCTCGCCTGATGGAAACGATCTCATCGAGAAGCTCAAGGCAGCCGGGCGGCTGATGCGAATCTGTGACGAGGCGGCTCCGGCTGCAGGGAACAACCGGCAGATCAAAGCGGCTCGCTAGGCCGTATTTATCAATCCCTGGGTTGCCGAAATATTCAGCGGCATTCCAGGCGGACCACAGTCTTGCCGGCAGGCGTCTTGCCACTTCGACGAAACCGGCAACCAGAAGCATCGATAGCCCGATAAGGCGAGGCTGCCCTCCAGCTTAAAATGCTCATTCTTTAGAGGTCGACGTCGCCAGCTGCCGCCGTCGGTCGGCATTCGCCTGCATACGGCTCGTCCCGACGCTACTGGCGTGCGGCCCAGCTCAGGCCCCGTCGCAGGATGAGCGGCATATAGGGGTGGTCGAATTCGGCTGCGACATGGCCGAGGGCGGAATAGAAGATGCGGCCGGTACCGAAATGACGCTTGAAGACGACGGGCATCACCACATTGCGGGCTGCAGGATCGTAGGCGCCGGTGAAGGTGGTGGTTGCAAGGATTTCGACGGTCGGATCGTAATGGAGATAATATTGCTCCGAGCGATAGTCGAAATCGGGAATGCCCTCCATGACGGGATCGTCCTGGCGGGTGACGGCGACGCGGAAGTCGATGATGTTGCCGGGATGGGCGACCCAGGTGACGCCGGAGACATAACGGAAAGGGGCGCTTTCCTTGAAGGACGTGGCGAGTGCGCCGTGATGGCCGGCAAGCCCGAGCCCGCCGCGCACGGCTTCGACAAGGCCAGCGGCATGCTCCTTCTCGAGCTTTTCGCCGGTGATGATCGGCACCAGCAGATCGGCTTTCGCCAGCGTTGGAGATCCGAACACGCCGAGATCGCCGGTCACCTCGACGGTGAAATCATCCTCGCGCAAGAGATCGGCGACGATACCGGCACATTGCTCCGGCTCGTGTCCTTGCCAGCCGCCCCAAACGACCAATGCTTTCCTCATTCGCGCTCTCCCTGCCTGATGGCTGCAGACCGTTGATCATCACATGGTGGTGCAAGCGCCTTAGATCGGGCGGCTATGCAAATCACGCGAATAATTTGTGTTTCTTCCTGATCCGGCACAAATTGCGCGAGTGGCGGATCGCACCTGGTCGAGCGTGGCTTCGGCATTTGACGTATTGTCCGTTGACGCCGATCGCAGTTCCTTCTTTTTATTGACGTGTATCTCGTCTAGGTTTCTCCCGTCTCTCAATGAAAAATAAGGGTGGTGCATGGCAGGTGAAACGGTTCTTGTCGTCGGCGGCGCTGGCTATATCGGCTCGCATACGTGCCTCGACCTGGCGAATAAGGGCTATACGCCTGTCGTCTTCGACAATTTTTCGAACGGCCATCGCGAGTTCGTCAGATGGGGGCCGGCCGAGGAAGGCGATATTCGCGATCGCGCCCGGCTGGATGAGGTGCTGGCCAAACACCAGCCGGCGGCGATCCTGCATTTCGCGGCGCTGATCGAGGTTGGCGAATCGGTCAAGGATCCGGTTTCCTTCTACGAGAACAATGTGATCGGCACGTTGACGCTGCTTTCGGCGGCACAGGCGGCCGGGATCAACGCCTTCGTCTTCTCCTCCACCTGCGCCACCTACGGCCTGCCGCAGAGCGTGCCGCTCGACGAGACGCACCGGCAGGTGCCGATCAATCCCTACGGACGGACGAAATATATCGTCGAACAGGCGCTTGCCGATTACGACCAGTACAGGAGCCTGCGCTCGGTGGTGCTGCGTTATTTCAATGCAGCCGGCGCCGATTTCGAAGGCCGGATTGGCGAATGGCACCAGCCGGAAACGCATGCGATACCGCTCGCGATCGACGCGGCACTCGGCCGCCGCCAGGGTTTCAAAGTCTTCGGCAGCGACTACGAGACTCGCGACGGCACTTGTGTGCGCGACTATATCCATGTGTTGGATTTGGCCGACGCGCATGTGCGCGCCGTCGAATATCTGTTGAAGGGCGGCGATTCCGTCGCGCTCAATCTCGGCACCGGAACCGGCACGACAGTCAAGGAATTGCTTGGCGCGATCGAGGACGTGTCGAACCGGCCTTTCCCGGTCGAATATATCGGCCGTCGCGAAGGTGATTCGCATACACTGGTCGCCAATAACGACAAGGCGCGCGACGTGCTCGGCTGGGTGCCGCAGTATGATCTGTCTGAGATCATCCGCTCCGCCTGGGATTGGCATGCAAAATCCAACCAGCATTGAGCCAACTAGCATCGAGAAAGCGCGTCGGCCGAACATCCTGCTGATCACGGCGGATCAGTGGCGCGGTGATTGCCTGTCGGCCGTCGGCCATGCCTGTGTGAAAACACCTGGTGTCGATGCGCTGGCGCGCGAAGGTACGCTCTTCCGGCGGCACTATGCCGGCGCGGCCCCCTGCTCGCCGGCGCGGGCCACGCTCTATACCGGTCTCTATCAGATGAACCACCGCGTCTGCCGCAACGGTTCGCCGCTCGATGCCCGCTTCGACAATCTGGCGCTGGCCGGCCGGCGGGCGGGGTACGACCCGACGCTGTTCGGCTATACGGATACGGCGCCCGATCCGCGCGGGATGGATGCTGGGGACCCGCATCTGACGACCTACGAATGCGTGCTGCCGGGCTTTACAGCCCGCCAGCTTCTGCCGGAGCATGAGAAACAATGGCTCTCCTGGCTCAGGTCTCGCGGCCATGCCGATGCCGTCAGCCGCGATATCCATATTCCTGTCGGCGTGGAAGCAGGAGAAATTTCCGATGCGGCGCCGGCCTATTCGCGCGACGAGACCCAGACTGCTTTCCTGGCCGGCGAGTTCATCCGCTGGGTGGGTGAACAGGACAGGCCGTGGTTTGCGCATGTCTCTTTCTTGCGTCCGCATCCGCCATTCTCCGTGCCGGAGCCGTTCAACCGAATGTTCACGCCGGGGGACGGACCGGTTTTTGCACGCGCGGCAAGCTGCGAAGCGGAAGAGAACGGTCATCCCTATCTCGCCTATGCCATGCCGCGTTCTGGCAAGGGCAGTTTTATCCACGGTGCAACGGGGCCGCTCAGCGGCTGGAACGGTGAGGATTTCGCCGCGATCCGGGCGATCTATTACGGCATGATATCAGAGGTCGATGCGCAGCTCAGCCGCATCTGGCAGGCCCTCAAGGTTGCGGGCGCCTGGGACGACACACTTGTTATCTTCACCTCGGACCACGCCGAGATGGCGGGCGATCACTGGACGCTCGGCAAGGGCGGCTTCTTCGACGGCAGCTATCATATTCCGCTGGTGATCCGCGATCCCGCAAGCAGTGCTGCGGGTGGGGTCGTCGACAAATTCACCAGCGCTGCCGATATTTTTCCGACACTTTGCCAAAGGCTCGGCATCGACGCGAAGAACGGGCTCGATGGCCGGTCGCTCATGCCGTTTGTCAGGGGTGGGAGCGGACGGGGCTGGCGGGATGCGGCATTCTGGGAATTCGATTTCCGCGACATTGCGCATGGCGAGGCCGAGCGGCATTTCCGGCTGCGGTCCAACGAATGCAATCTCGCGGTGATCCGCGACGCGCGGTTCAAATATGTGCATTTTACCGCTTTGCCGCCGCTGCTCTTCAATCTTGCCGACGATCCGATGGAACTCGACAATGTCGCGGCAGATCCGGCCTATGCGGCGATACGGCTCGACTATGCCGAGAAGCTGCTGTCGCTTAGAGCACGGCATCTCGATCAGACGCTCGCCTATACCGAGCTGACGGAAAGAGGGCCGGTGACGCACCGGCCCTGATATTCACTCAATCACTCAACCGAGATAATCGCGCTTGCCGATCGGAGCACCCTGGCTGCGCAGGATGGCGTGGGCCGTCGCGACGTGGAAATAGAAGTTCGGCAGGGCGAACGTGGTGATATATTCGGAACCCGGCAGCACGATACCACTTTTTCCCGGCAGGGTGATCTGGCGGGCTTCTGTGCCTTCCAGTGCTTCCGCCGAGAAGCCGCCGAGATAGGCTTCGGTCTTTGCCAGGCGCTCACGCAGGTCGTCGAACGTCGTTTCGTTATCCTCGAATTTCGGGGCGTCGGTCGCCGTCAGGCGAGCGAGCGCAAATTTGGCGGTGTCGCTGGCGCGCTGATACTGACCGGAGAGCGGCAGCATGTCGGGCGCAAGGCGAGCGGCGGCCAATATGACAGGATCGATATTCTTTTCCTTCGCATAGGATTCGGCCTTGTCGAGGTAGGTTTTCAGGCTGGCGAGGCCGCGCTGGAACATCGGAACGGTAAGGCGATACATCGAAATGGACATCTGTCCTGTCTCCAAAATCTTCAAATGATTGGGTCGCGGCGAGAGGTCGAAGGCGTCTGCGGCCGAGAGCCTGTCTTCGACTCTCCCATAGATGGATGCTCGTTTCGTCTTTCACAACACCGACAATGCGGGCGTCGGTCGTGAAGCCCGCATGGCATTTCGCTCTCCTCCATATCTCGTCGCCGCTAAAGATACTTGACGCCGTTCCCAGAAAATGGAATGAATATTCCGCAGAACAGATTTAACGGTTTGTTTGTTCCGTTTTGCGGAGCGCCGCGGGAGAGGTGGCGCGGGGAATTGCGGCTTCAGAGCAAATGCCTGGAGCTCCGGCGTGAGGAGGGTGCAGCCGGGCACCGCTTTGTGGAGGAAGTGAAAATGAAAAAGTTTATCCTGGGCACTGCGATGGCGCTCGTCATGTCGACGGCCGCTCACGCAGAGACGGTCGGTGTCTCGATGGCCAAATTCGACGACAATTTCCTGACCGTTCTGCGCAATGGCATGACCGATTATGCAAAGACACTGAGCGGCGTGACGCTGCAGGTCGAAGACGCACAGAACGACGTTTCCAAGCAGCAGAGCCAGATCCAGAATTTCATCGCCTCCAAGGTCGATGCAATCATCGTCAACCCTGTCGATACCGATGCGACCACGGCGATGTCGAAGCTCGCAGCCGATGCCGGCATTCCGCTGGTTTATGTCAACCGCGAGCCGGTCAACGTCGACACGCTGCCGGACAAGCAGGCCTTCGTCGCTTCCAACGAGCTGGAATCCGGCACGCTGGAAACCAAGGAAGTCTGCCGCATTCTCGGCGGCAAGGGCAAGGCCGTCGTCATCATGGGCGAGCTTTCCAACCAGGCTGCGCGCATGCGGACGCAGGACATTCACGACGTCATCAAGACGGATGAATGCAAGGGGCTGGAAATCGTCGAAGAGCAGACGGCGAATTGGGACCGCACCCAGGGCGCCGACCTGATGACCAACTGGCTCTCCAGTGGCATCGAATTCGACGCCGTGATCGCCAACAACGACGAAATGGCGATCGGCGCCATCCAGGCGCTGAAGGCAGCCGGCAAGGATATGAGCAAGGTCGTCGTCGGTGGCGTCGACGCCACGCAGGACGCGCTTGCCGCCATGCAGGCGGGCGATCTCGACGTTACGGTGTTCCAGGATGCCGCCGGCCAGGGCAAGGGTTCGCTCGATGCAGCGCTCAAGCTCGCCAAGGGCGAAAAGGTCGAAAAGAAGGTCTACATTCCCTTCCAGCTCGTCACGCCTGCCAACGTCAAGGACTTCGTCACCAAGAACTGAGGCGAACGCCAAGCAGGATGCGGGCTTTGCCCGCATCCTTTTCGCCTACCCGTATCCGGAGGAGATGATATGGCCGTCAGCCCGACAACCATGGCCGCCGTGCGCGCGAGCGGCGCGGTCCCGAATGCGGAATATCTCTTGAGCGCCGAGGGTGTCCGCAAGGAATTTCCTGGTGTCGTCGCACTTGACGACGTGCAGTTCCGGTTGAAGCGCGCCACCGTGCATGCGCTGATGGGCGAAAACGGCGCCGGAAAATCGACATTGATGAAGATCCTCGCCGGCATCTATACGCCGGACAAGGGCGATATTCGCCTGAAGGGGATCGAGATCCAGCTGAAATCTCCGCTCGACGCGCTGGAGAACGGCATTGCCATGATCCATCAGGAGCTGAACCTGATGCCGTTCATGACGGTTGCCGAAAATATCTGGATTCGCCGCGAACCGAAGAACCGCCTCGGTTTCATCGATCACGGCGTGATGCACCGCATGACCGAGGAATTGTTTACTCGGCTCAATATCGCCATCGATCCCGATATCGAGGTCCGGTTCCTGTCGGTCGCCAACCGGCAGATGGTCGAGATCGCCAAGGCGGTTTCCTATAATTCCGACGTGCTGATCATGGACGAGCCGACTTCGGCGCTAACGGAGCGCGAGGTCGAGCATCTTTTCCGTATTATCCGCGACCTCAGGGCCCAAGGCATCGGCATCGTCTACATCACCCACAAGATGAACGAGCTTTTCGAGATCGCCGACGAGTTCTCCGTCTTCCGCGACGGCCGATATATCGGCACACATGCCTCGACCGACGTCACCCGCGACGACATCATCCGCATGATGGTCGGGCGCGAGATCACCCAGATGTTTCCCAAGGAAGAGGTGCCGATCGGCGAGGTCGTGCTCTCCGTCAAGGATCTTTGTCTGAAGGGCGTCTTCAACAACGTCTCCTTCGAGGTCAGGGCCGGCGAAATCCTCGGCGTGGCCGGCCTGGTCGGCTCCGGCCGGTCGAATGTCGCCGAAACGCTGTTTGGGGTGACGCCGGCAAGTTCCGGCTCGATCGAGCTCTACGGCAAGCCGGTAGCCATTTCTTCGCCGACCGAGGCTATCCGCAATCGGATGGCGTTCCTGACCGAAGACCGGAAAGATACCGGCTGCCTGCTGATCCTCGATATTCTCGAGAACATGCAGATCGCCGTTCTGCAGGACAGATATGTCAAGGGCGGCTTCGTGCAGCAGGGCGCAGTCGAGGCAACCTGCGAAGACATGGCAAAAAAGCTGCGCGTGAAAACGCCCAATCTATACGAGCGGGTGGAAAATCTTTCGGGCGGCAATCAGCAAAAGGTGCTGATCGGGCGCTGGCTGCTCACCAATCCGCGCATTCTCATCCTCGACGAGCCGACGCGTGGCATCGATGTCGGCGCCAAGGCGGAAATCCACCGGCTGGTCACGGAGATGGCGCGAGACGGTGTGGCGGTGGTGATGATCTCGTCCGAGATGCCCGAAGTTCTCGGGATGAGCGACCGCATCATGGTCATGCACGAGGGACGCGTGACCGGTTTCCTCAATCGCGATGAAGCAACGCAGATCAAGGTGATGGAGCTGGCTGCGCAGTGATGCGTTGACGGCGATTGCCCAAGGGAGGTTTGACATGACTACCAAGGCAGCAGAGGGCGCGGCTCCGCTCGCAACCCGGCAAAGGCGGCGGCGCATACCGACGGAGCTTAGCATTTTCCTCGTGCTCGTCGGCATCGCGCTCATTTACGAAGTGCTCGGCTGGATGTTCATCGGCCAAAGCTTCCTGATGAATTGGCAGCGTCTGACGATCATGATCCTGCAGGTCTCCGTCATCGGCATCATCGCCGTCGGCGTGACGCAGGTCATCATTACCGGCGGCATCGATCTTTCGTCGGGTTCGGTCGTCGGCATGACGGCGATGATCGCAACGAGCTTCGCCCAGTCCTCGACCTGGGGACGGGCCGTCTTTCCCTCGCTGACCGACCTGCCGGCTTTCGTGCCCATCGTCGTTGGTCTGCTGATCGGGGCGGCCGCCGGCCTCGCGAACGGCGCCCTCATCGCCTACACGAAGATCCCGCCGTTCATTGCCACGCTTGGCATGTTCGTTTCGGCCAGAGGTGTGGCGAAGTGGTATACCAAGGGGCAGCCGGTTTCCGGGATCACCGAGCAGTTTCATTTCATCGGAACGAAAGCCTGGCCGGTTGTCGTCTTCCTGGTCGTCGCACTGATCTTTCACATTGCGCTGCGCTACACCCGTTATGGAAAGTTCACCTATGCCATCGGCGCGAACCCGCAGGCCGCGCGTGTTTCCGGCATCAACATCGAGGCGCATCTCGTCAAGGTCTATGTGATTGCCGGATTGCTCGCCGGCCTTGCCGGTATCGTCACGGCGGCACGCGCTGAAACCGCACAGGCCAGCATGGGTGTCGGATATGAACTCGACGCGATCGCCGCGACCGTTATCGGCGGCACCTCGCTCACCGGCGGTGTCGGGCGCATCACCGGCACCGTCATCGGCACCATCATTCTCGGCGTCATGACCTCTGGCTTCACGTTCCTCAGGATCGACGCCTATTACCAGGAGATCGTCAAGGGTCTCATTATCATCGCGGCTGTCGTCATCGACGTCTACCGACAGAAGAAACGCCGCAAGCACTGATCTCTGGCCTGCGATGATTTTTTACGGGAGCTTCGGCTCCCGTTTCATTTTAGAGCCTTTCCTGGTCAGATTGAATCATTCTGCCGGAGCAGGTTTTCGTCAGGGCAGAGGCGATTGGCGACGGGCATACCCCAAGGTACGTCCGAGCCGATCGCCTTTGATCCTGGCGGAAAGATGCCCGGCCCTTCGGGTTGGCTGAAACGGGCCGCCTGCTCGACCGGCCGGCTTGGCCGTAGAGCTGGGCTACGACGCGCGCCGGCCGGTCGACCATCCGACTCCGTTTGAGCCAACAGAATGCTGCAATCTGACCAGGAAAGGCTCTAGCATCGACGGATTTCTAAAAAAAAGAGGTGGCGAATTCCGTCAGCTTTTCTATTCTGCCGCTTCATTCGCCCTCTACGGCGCCGCGCGTCCGAAAAGACGCGCAAAGGACGCCGTAGCACTTTGAATGCTGCATAATTTTATTCTTAAATCGATTCCGATTTAAGGAATTATGCGGTAGGGCAGCGCAGGAAGACAGATGCAATTCGTATTTGACGGTCACAACGACGTTCTCCTTCGACTCTGGACACATTCAAAAGACGGCAGCGACCCGATCGCGGAATTCGCAGACGGCACGACGGTCGGCCATATCGATGCGCATAGGGCTCGAGAGGGCGGTCTTTCAGGCGGTCTCTGCGCCATCTATATTCCCTCAGGCGATCTCGTCTTCGCCGATCCGGATGCCGATGGCCGCTATATGACGCCGATGGCGGCCCCTCTCGATCCGCTGCCTTCGCTTGCCATCGCCAATGAAATGGCGGCGATCGCGCTACGGCTCGACCAGGCCGGCGCCTGGCGGCTCTGCCGGACGGTGAAGGATATCCGCGGTGCCATGGCGGACGGCATTTTCGCCGCCGTCATGCATATGGAAGGCTGCGAGGCGATCGGCGCCGATCTCTCGGCGCTCGAAGTATTCTACGCGGCAGGGCTGCGGTCGCTCGGTCCGGTCTGGAGCCGGCACAATGTCTTCGGTCACGGCGTGCCCTTCGCCTTCCCGATGTCGCCGGACACGGCGCCGGGCCTCACGGATGCCGGCTTCGCGCTGGTCAGGGAATGCAATCGTCTCGGTATCCTGATCGACCTTGCCCATATCACCGAGAAGGGTTTCTGGGACGTGGCGAAGAAGACGGACCAGCCGCTGGTCGCCAGCCATTCCAATGCCCACGCCCTGACGCCGGTCGCCCGCAACCTGACGGACAGGCAGCTCGATGCGATCCGCGAAAGCCGTGGGCTCGTCGGGATCAATTATGCCACCGCCATGCTGCGTGCCGACGGCCGCTCGGACAGCGACACGCCGCTTGCCGACATGATCCGCCACATCGACTATCTTGTGAACCGCATCGGCATCGACTGCGTGGCGCTCGGATCGGACTTCGACGGGGCCACCATTCCCGAGGAAATCGGTGATGCAGCCGGTAATCAGAAGCTGATTGCCGCTCTCAGAGAGGTTGGCTATGCTGACGCCGACCTAGCAAAACTTGCCCGTGAAAACTGGCTTCGCATTCTGGCTCAGGCTTGGCGGGAGGACCACGCCTAAGCCTTTCATATCCAATCAAAAAACAGGGGAACAGACCATGATGATGACCAAACTCAGCCGCAATTTTCGCCTACTTTCGGCAGGAGCCGCGCTTTCACTGCTGATGATGGCCGCACCCTCGGCCTTTGCCGAGACGCCGAAGGATACGCTGGTCGAAGGCTTCGCCATCGACGACATCATCACGATGGATCCGGGCGAGGCTTTCGAGCTTTCGACGGCCGAAATCACGACCAACAGCTACAGCCTGCTCGTCCGCCTCGATATGGACGACACGTCCAAGGTGAAGGGCGATCTGGCCGAGAGCTGGAGCGTTTCCGATGACGGTCTGACCTATACGTTCAAGCTGAAGTCTGGCCTGAAATTCGCCTCCGGCAACCCGATCACCGCCGAAGACGTCGCTTATTCGTTCGAGCGCGCCGTCAAACTCGACAAGAGCCCGGCCTTCATCCTCACCCAGTTCGGCCTGACCGGCGACAACGTCGCGGAAAAGGCCAAGGCGGCCGATGCCGGCACCTTCGTCTTCACGGTCGACAAGGCCTATGCGCCGAGCTTTGTGCTCAATTGCCTGACGGCAACGGTCGCTTCCGTCGTCGACAAGAAGCTGGTGCTGGAGCATGTGAAGGCGGTGACGCCCGATGCCGACCACAAATACGACAACGACTTCGGCAATGAATGGCTGAAGACCGGCTATGCCGGCTCCGGCCCCTATAAGATGCGCGAATGGCGCGCCAACGAAGTCGTCGTGCTGGAGCGCAACGACAATTATTATGGCGACAAGGCAAAGCTCAACCGCGTCATCTACCGCTACATGAAGGAAAGCGCTGCCCAGCGCCTGGCGCTCGAAGCCGGTGATATCGATATCGCCCGCAATCTCGAGCCGGGCGATATCGACGCGGTTTCGAAGAATGCCGATCTCGCGACAACGAGTGCGCCGAAGGGCACGATCTATTATGTCAGCCTGAACAACAAAAACGAGAACCTGAAGAAGCCGGAAGTCCAGGAAGCCTTCAAATATCTGGTCGATTACGATGCAATCGGCGCAACGCTGATCAAGGGTATCGGCGAGATCCATCAGACCTTCCTGCCGAAGGGTCAGCTCGGCGCACTCGATGAGAATCCCTACAAGCTCGATGTCGCCAAGGCCAAGGAACTGCTCGCCAAGGCCGGCGTACCCGACGGTTTCTCGATCACCATGGACGTGCGCAACAACCAGCCGGTGACCGGTATCGCCGAATCGATGCAGCAGACGCTGGCGCAGGCTGGCGTCAAGATGGAAATCATCCCCGGCGACGGCAAGCAGACGCTGACCAAGTACCGCGCCCGTACCCATGATATGTATATCGGCCAGTGGGGTTCGGACTATTTCGACCCGAATTCCAATGCCGACACTTTTACCGGTAATCCAGACAATTCCGATGCCGGCACGGTGAAGACGCTCGCGTGGCGCAACACCTGGGAAGCGCCGGAGCTCGACAAGCAAGCCAAGGCAGCCCTTCTGGAACGCGACGCTGCCAAGCGCGCCGCCATATATCAGGACATCCAGAAGAAGTATCTGGCAAACAGCCCCTTCGTCTTCATCTTCCAGCAGACCGAGGTGGCCGGCTACCGCAAGAACCTGAAGGACTTCAAGCTGGGTCCGAGCTTCGACACCAATTTCGTCGGTCCGATCGCCAAGGAATAGTCCGGCAGGATTGGTCGCTTGAGCACCGTCGAAACAACGCAGGAGGCGCGGCCCCGAAGGGGCCGTGCTAGGGCCTTCGCAAAGGCGCTAGGGCGGTTTCTGTTTGCCGCCGTCACCACCTATCTCGGCCTTCTGGCCGTCACCTTCTTCATCGGCCGCGTCGTGCCGATCGATCCCGTGCTCGCCATTCTCGGTGACCGCGCGCCCAACCATGTCGTCGAACGGGTGCGACAGGAGATGGGCTTCAACCTGCCGCTCTATCAGCAGTTCTTCATCTATATCAAAGGCATCCTGTCCGGCGATTTCGGCAATTCGGTGCTGACGACCAATCCTGTGATGGTCGATATTCGCCGGGTGCTGCCGGCGACAATCGAGCTCGCAACGCTCGGAACGATCATCGGCGCCGTTGTCGGCGTACCGCTCGGCGTTCTCGCCGCGGTGCGCCGCGGCAGCATCGCCGACCAGGTCGTGCGCGTCATCGGCCTCGTCGGTTATTCGGTGCCCATCTTCTGGCTGGCGCTGATCTCGCTCGTCATCTTCTATGCGCGGCTGCGCTGGGTGGCCTTTCCCGGCCGCATCGACATCGTCTTCGAATATACGTTCACGCCGATCACCGGCCTCTACCTCTTCGACAGCGCCTGGCAGGGGCAATGGGATGTCTTCTATGATGTCTTCCGCCACATCATCCTGCCCGCCTCGCTGCTCGGCTACTTCTCGCTCGCCTATATCAGCCGCATGACGCGCAGCTTCATGCTGAACGAGCTTTCCCAGGAATATATCGTTGCCGCACGCGCCAAAGGGCTTTCGGAAACGCGGGTGATCTGGGGCCATGCGCTGCGTAATGCCGCCGTGCCGCTCGTCACCGTGATTGCGCTTTCCTATGCCGGCTTGCTCGAAGGATCGGTGCTGACCGAGACCGTCTTTTCCTGGCCGGGCATCGGGCTCTACATCACCAATTCGCTGCAGAACGCCGACATGAACGCCGTGCTCGGCGGCACGATCGTCATCGGTACGGTCTTCATCGGCATCAACCTTCTGTCCGATCTTCTCTACCGGACGCTCGACCCGAGGACGCGAAACCGATGACGGTTCCCGCCAACCCATCCCAGCCGATGAGCCGCCGCGAATGGCTGCTCTCCGACCGGCCGCAATCGCGCCTGCAGGCCCGCCTCGGCCGCACCTATGTCACCTGGCGGCAGTTCACGGCAAACAGGCTCGCGGTCGTCGGTCTGCTGATCATCGTGGCGCTGCTTTTCATCGCCGCCTTTGCCGATGTGCTCGCCACGCACAATCCCGTTGTCGGCGATCTGCGCAATGCCCGGCTGCTGCCGCCCGGCACGGGGGAGTTCTGGCTCGGTTCGGACGATCAGGGTCGTGATATCTATTCGCGGCTGATCTACGGATCGCGATTGACGCTGCTCGTCGTCGTGCTCGTCGCCGTCATCTCGGCGCCAGTCGGGCTGATCGTCGGCACGGTCTCCGGTTATGCCGGAGGCTGGGTGGATGCGACGCTGATGCGCATCACCGATATCTTCCTCGCCTTTCCGAAGCTGGTGCTGGCGCTCGCCTTCGTCGCAGCCCTCGGCCCCGGCATCCAGAACGCGATCATCGCCATTGCCATCACCTCCTGGCCGCCCTATGCCCGCATCGCCCGCGCCGAGACGCTGACGGTCCGGCGTTCCGACTATATTTCGGCGGTGAAGCTGATGGGCGCCTCGCCGCTTCGCATTATCGTGCGCCATGTCATGCCGCTCTGCATTTCCTCGCTGATCGTGCGTGTAACGCTCGACATGGCGGGCATCATCCTGACGGCCGCCGGTCTCGGTTTCCTCGGCCTGGGGGCGCAGCCGCCGCTGCCGGAATGGGGTGCGATGATCGCCTCGGGACGGCGCTTCATCCTCGATCAATGGTGGGTCGCGGCGATGCCCGGCATCGCCATCCTCATCGTCAGCCTCGGCTTCAATCTCCTCGGCGACGGCCTGCGCGACGCGCTCGATCCGAAGGAGAGCGGCCAATGACGACACTTCTGACGGTGGACAAGCTCAAGGTCAGCTATCCCACGCGCACCGGCGTGATCGAGGCCGTGCGCGGCGTCTCCTTCACGCTCGGCAAGGAAAGGCTCGGCATCGTCGGCGAATCCGGTTCCGGCAAGTCGCAGACCGGACGGGCAATCATGGGCCTGACGCCGAAACACGGTATCGTCACGGCCGAGAGGCTTGATTTCAACGACATCGATCTCATCAATGCCTCGGCCGGCGAAAGGCGCAGGCTGCGCGGCAAGCGCATCGCGATGATCCTGCAGGATCCGAAATATTCGCTCGATCCCGTCATGTCGATCGGACGGCAGATCTGCGAAACGCTGCGCACGCATGAGAAGGTCGGCAAGGCGGAGGCGCGCGAGCGCGCGCTCGCCATGCTGGAAGCAGTGCAGATCCGCGACCCGAAACGTGTCTTCGACCTGCATCCGCACGAGGTCTCGGGCGGCATGGGGCAGCGCGCGATGATCGCCATGATGCTGATTGCCGGGCCGGAACTGCTGATTGCCGATGAACCGACCTCGGCGCTTGACGTGACGGTGCAACTCGACGTGCTGAGGATCATGGACAGGCTGGTGTCCGAGCGCGGCATGGGGCTGATCTTCGTCTCCCACGATCTGAGGCTGGTCTCTTCCTTCTGCGATCGCGTCATCGTCATGTATGCCGGAAAGATCGTCGAGGAGCTGGCGGCGTCCGATCTCAAACATGCGCAGCATCCCTATACACAGGGGCTGCTGAACTGCATGCCCGAGATCGGCGCAAACCGTCATCCGTTGCCAGTGCTCGACCGCAAGCCGGAGTGGGCGGCATGAGCGCAGCTCTCCAAGTCGACAATCTCAGTGTCGTCTACGACCATTTTCATGCGCTGAAGGATGTCAGCATCACTGTCGAACGCGGCGAATCCTTTGGTCTCGTCGGTGAGTCCGGCTCGGGAAAATCGACCTTGCTGCGGGCCGTTGCCGGACTCGCGCCGGTCAGCGGCGGTGCGATCAACATCGATGGCGAGCCGCTGAAAGGTTCGAAACGCAGCAAAGCCTTCTACCGGCGCGTGCAAATGGTCTTCCAGGACCCTTATGGTTCGCTGCATCCGCGTCAGACGATCGACCGGCTTCTGCTCGAACCGCTAGCAATCCACGGCATCGCCGACGGCGAGAAGCGCATCGCCCGCGCGCTTGACGAGGTCGGCCTCGGCAATGGTTTCCGTTTCCGCTACCCGCACCAGCTCTCCGGCGGCCAGCGCCAGCGGGTGGCAATCGCCCGGGCTTTGATCGTGGAACCGTCGATCCTGCTGCTTGACGAGCCGACATCGGCGCTCGACGCCTCGGTGCAGGCCGAAGTGCTGAACCTGCTGGAAGAGATCCGGCGCGATCGCAAGCTCACCTTCTTGATGGTCAGCCATGATCTCGGTGTCGTCACCCATATGTGTGAAAGGCTCGCCGTGATGCGCAACGGCGCCGTCGTCGAGCGGCTGAGCTCTCAGGAACTGGCGCAAGGCACGGTTCACGAGGACTATACGAGAAATTTGATGATCGCGAGCAAGGGTTTCGTCAAAGCCTGAAAGTCAATCTTTTCAAACCGTTGAAAAGAAAAGACCGGCGGCGGCGTTAAGGATAATGCTTCCCTAAAAGACGACCATTCAGCTAGACTATTGACAGCTGCCTCGCTTCTGTCATGATCCCGTTAACGACTGTTAGCTTTCGTGATCGATGGAGGTTGATGCATGTTCTTTCTCGGTGGGATGACCATGGGTTACCTCGATCCTCCTGTTAAAGCCGATCGCCGGGAACAGATTTCGGCATCCATCCCTGCGGAAAAAGACCGTCGGCTGATCGAGACTTCCTCCAACCCGTCGCAGACCGAGAACGCCGTCGAGCGCTCGTTGATCTGGGCTTGGCGCACGCTCTGCTAAAAGGGCTGGTTGAATTTTCTCTTCCGCTCGCTCTGGACGAAAATTTATCTCTACCTACTTGATAGAGAAAATAAGAATATAAGCGCGAGCCGCACAACCGGCCGCACGAGAACAACGGAGGCGACATATGGCAGATCTGGGTATTTCGCATGCTCACGTGAACCAGTATGGTTCCGTACCGACCAAGAAGCCGCTCACCACGCGCCACAGGCTTCAGACGATGCTCCATGGAGCGATCTTCACCGCTGCATTCCTGTTCGTCGTAGCCATGGTTTGTGGCGTCGTCGGGTAATCCGGCGGATGATTAAGCGTCGGCAGATGCCGGCGCTGCGGCGGTTTCTGCCTTTATTGAATTCCGGAACGTTTAATTTGTCTCGTGCATTCTCCTGACACTCGAATGTCAGAGGGAGAATGGTCACGAGAGGCATTTGGTGATCGGCATTCCGATCCCCATCGTTCTTCTGTAGTTTTTTCACGCCATCCCGAGCGACCTTGATCTCGAGTGGAAGCGGCGTGGGCCACAACCGCCGAAACCGCCGCCGGACGCATGGTCAGCCGATCATCCGTCTTTCGTTTTTCTGAAATCGAAGAGTTCTTGCGTTGCCGCAACCAGGTGCCGGCATTTCATCATTTCCACTGCCCGGACAAGCTCGCCGGGCGGCGCCGCATGCCTATTGACTTGAATTTTCCCGAGGGTGTCCAAATTTTCGACATGGCTTTCGTAGAGAGGGTATCGATGGCCGTGATCCCGTCGGGTGACGTCCTGAACAGGGCTTAACCCGTCTGCATCGCTTGGCCCGAGTATCGTTCGCCCCGGCTTCATCGATCTTTGAAGAATAGGGCTCCGTTCATGTAGCAGTCATGATAAGCAGTGCAAAAGGCTGAGCAAAACAGCCATAACTTCGTTTGGACCCAGAACCGAACCCATGTCTATTTCTCATCTTTCTCCGAGCCTTCCGCGCGAACCCGAGACGAAGCAGATCGATCACAACGGTTCGATCCGTTCGACCTATCTTTCGATCGAGGACATCAAGGCGATGGGCGATGCGGTCGCCCGCAACGGCGTCGACAAGCTGCCGGCTTTCGCCCCCTTCGATTTCTTCGCGCGGCATAAGGAAAACGAGAAGGAAATCCTGCGCGTCTACCGGACCACGGCGACCGACGTCGAGGCCGGCGAGACGATCACACCGGCGGCGGAGTGGCTGCTGGACAACCACTATATCGTCGAAGAGGCGATCCAGGAGGTGCGGCGCGACTTCCCCCGGCGCTTCTATCGCGAGTTGCCGACCATGGTCGTCGGCGGCGTCGAGGTGCCGCGCACCCTCGTACTTGCCTGGCTCTATGTCGCCCATACCCACAGCACCATCTCCCAGGAAAGTCTGACGGCGCTGGTCGACGGCTTCCAGGCCAGCGAGACGCTGAGGATCGGCGAACTCTGGGCGTTGCCCTCTCTGGTGCGCTACGTGCTCGTGGAAAACCTTCGCCGCATTTCGAGCCGTGTCGAAGCCAGCCGCCGGCTGCGCCGTCGAGCCAACGAGGCGGCCGACGAATTGGTGCGCTTGACCGATCCGGCCGGGGCGGCTGCCTATCTGAAGACGCTGGAACCGCTTGCCGAGGACAATACCTTCTCGACGCAGTTCCTCTATCGCCTGCGCGACGGCTCGCAGACATCGAGCCTGGCGATCACCTGGCTCGACGAGCGGCTGGAAGAGCTCGGCCGCAACACCGAAGAGGCGACGACGGCCGAACACAGCCGACTCTCGTCCGGCAATGTGACGATGGGCAACATCATCCGCAGCCTTCGCGAGATCGACGATGCCGAATGGTCGGTCTGGGTCGAGCAGGTCAGCCATGTCGACAAGCTGCTCTGGGAGCATTCGGATTACGGCATACTCGATTCCGGCTCGCGCAACAAATATCGCAAGCAGATCGAGAAGCTGGCCAAGCGCTCGCCGCTGTCGGAAATGGAAATCGCCCAGCTGGCGCTCGACATGACCGATGCCGCCAAGGCCTCCGACGAGCCGCAGCCGCATGAACCGAATGTCGGCGGCTTCCTGTCGGGCGCGCAGCGGCCGAAGCTCGAGGCGCGGGCGAATTATCGCCCGACGGTTATCCAGCATTTTGTGCGCGCCGTGCGCCGGTTCAACTGGCTGGCGATTGCCGTGCCCGTCATGCTGCTGACGGTTATCGCCATGGCGATCGTCGGCAAGTTCATGGCGAATGCCGGCATGGGTGCGTTTGAAATCGCCCTGCTGCTGATCATGTTCTCAGTGCCGGCGTCGGAGGGGGCGACAGGCCTCTTCAACACCTTGCTATCCTTCTTCGTGACGCCGGCGCGCCTCGTCGGTTACGAGTTCAAGGAAGGCATTCCGGAAGATGCGCGCACGCTGCTCGTCGTGCCCTGCCTGATCTCGAACCGCGACAGCGTCGACGACCACGTGCGCAATCTCGAAGTCCATTATCTCGCCAATCCGCGTGGCGAGATCTATTTCGCGATGTTGAGCGACTGGCCAGACAGCGAGGCCGAGGAAACGCCTGCCGATCTCGAGGTTCTCGATTATGCCAGGCGCGAGATCGCCAATCTCTCCGCCCGCTATGCCTATGACGGCAAGACGCGTTTCTATCTGCTGCATCGCCGCCGCCTCTACAATCCCTCGGAAGGCGTCTGGATGGGCTGGGAACGCAAGCGCGGCAAGCTGCACGAGCTGAACATGCTTCTGCGCGGCGACCGCGACACGACCTACCTGCCGGGCGCCAATACCGTGCCGGCCAATGTGCAATATGTCATGACGCTCGATGCCGATACGCGCCTGATGCGCGATGCCGTCACCAAGCTCGTCGGCAAGCTCTATCATCCGATCAACCGCCCGGTCATCAATCCGAAAACCGGCCGCGTCGAAAGCGGCTATGGTGTGCTGCAGCCGCGGGTCACCCCGTCGCTGACGACGGGCAAGGACGCGTCGGTCTTCCAGCGCGTCTTTTCGATCAACCGCGGCCTCGATCCTTATGTCTTCACCGTTTCCGACGTCTATCAGGATCTCGCCGGCGAAGGCACCTTCACCGGCAAGGGCCTTTACCATGTCGACGCCTTCGAAGCGTCGCTGAAGGGCCGGATCGACGAGAACTCCGTGCTCAGCCACGATCTTCTCGAAGGTTCGATGGCGCGTTGCGCACTCGTCACAGATCTCGAACTGGTGGAGGATTTCCCGATCCGCTACGAGGTGGAAACCTCGCGCCAGCATCGCTGGGCGCGTGGCGACTGGCAGCTTCTCCCCTACATGTTCAATCCAAAATACGGCGTCACGGCACTCGGCCGCTGGAAGATGTTCGACAATCTGCGCCGCTCGCTGACGCCGATCGCCTGGTTCTTCGCCTCGGTGCTCGGCTGGTATTTCATGGGGCCGCTCGGCGCGCTCATCTGGCAGATTCTGCTGATCTTCTGCCTCTTTGTCGCGCCGACGCTGTCGCTCATCAACGGCATCATCCCGCGCACCAGCGATATCATCGCCCGCGCTCATCTCTATACGGTCTGGGCCGATATCACGGCCGCCAATGCGCAGGTTGCGCTGCGCATCGTCTTCATCGCCGATTCGGCTTGCATGATGGCGGATGCGATCGGCCGTTCGCTCTACCGCCTGTTCGTCAGCCGCAAGCTGATGCTGCAGTGGCGGACCGCCGCCAGCGTTCAGGCCGGCGGCCAGGGTACGTTGATCTCCTATTACAAGGCGATGTGGCATGCACCGGTGCTGGCATTGCTGGCGCTCGGTTTTGCTGCCCTTCCCGGCGACAACGCCTTCCTCGTCGGCATTCCCTTCGCGCTGCTGTGGATCCTGTCGCCTGTTGTCGCCTGGTATGTCAGCCAGTCGGCGGAGACCGAGGACCGGCTCGAGGTCGCCGATTCCGTGTCGAGCGAACTGCGCAAGATCGCCCGGCGCACTTGGCGTTATTTCGAGACCTTCACGACGGCCGAGCAGAACTATCTGCCGCCGGACAATATCCAGGAAACGCCGCATGTGATTGTCGCGGCGCGCACCTCGCCGACCAATATCGGCGTCTATCTGCTTTCCGTCGTTTCCGGCCGGCATTTCGGCTGGTTCTCCTTCGAGGAGACGCTCGAGCGGCTGGAGCAGACCATCGCGACGATCGACAAAATGGAGAAATTCCGCGGTCACCTGTTCAACTGGTACCACACCGATACGCTGCAGACGCTTGGTCCCCGTTACGTCTCGGCCGTCGACAGCGGCAATCTCGCCGGCCATCTGATCGCCATTTCATCGGCCTGCCGAAACTGGGCCGAGGCGCCGTCCGCCCATATGCAGGGCAATCTCGACGGCGTCGGCGACACGGCCGGCATTCTCGGCGAAGTGCTGGCGGACCTGCCCGACGATCGCAAGACTGTGCGCCCGCTGCGCCGGCGCCTGGAGGAGCGCATTGTCGGCTTCCAGAACGCGCTTGCCGCCGTCAAGCGCGAGCACGAATTCGCCTCGATCCGCATCATCAATCTCGCCGTTCTCGCGCGCGATATCGAGAAGCTCGCCGCCAATCTCGACCATGAGGTCAAGTCGAAGCAGAGCGAAGAGGTCACCTTGTGGGCGGCATCGCTGGTGAAGGTCTGCGAGGCGCATATTTCCGACAGCACCTTCGATCTTTCCAAGGTCGATGCGCTGAGGCCGCGGCTGGTGGCGCTGCGCGACAAGGCGCGCGATCTCGCCTTCTCGATGGATTTCGGCTTCCTGTTCCGGCCGGAGCGGCGTCTGCTGTCGATCGGCTATCGCGTCGAAAGCGGTGAACTCGACCAGGCCTGCTATGACCTTCTCGCCTCGGAATGCCGCCTGACCAGCCTCTTCGGCATCGCCAAGGGCGACCTGCCGACGGAACACTGGTACCGCCTCGGCCGCCAGGTCGTGCCTGTGGGGTCGCGCGGCGCGCTGGTTTCCTGGTCCGGCTCGATGTTTGAATATCTGATGCCGCCGCTCGTTATGCAGGAGCGCGGTGGGGGGATTCTCAACCAGACCAACAATCTGGTCGTCGTCGAGCAGATGAATTACGCCCGCAAGCTCGGTATTCCCTGGGGCATTTCGGAAGCGGCCTTCAATGCCCGCGACCATAACCTCAACTATCAGTACACGAATTTCGGCGTGCCCACGCTCGGCCTGAAGCGCGGTCTCGGCCACAATGCCGTCATCGCCCCTTATGCCTCGCTGCTTGCCGCCCAGTACGACCCGCCGGCCGCGCTCGAAAACCTGCAGAGGCTGCGCAAGGTCGGGGCGCTCGGCAAGTTCGGCTTCCACGACGCCGTCGACTTCACGCCGACGCGCGTGCCGGAAGGCAAGAAATGCGCCGTGGTCTACAATTATTATGCCCACCATCACGGCATGTCGATCGCAGCAGTCGCCAACGTCGCCTTCAATGGTCATCTGCGCGAGCTCTTCCACGCCGATCCCGTCATCGAGGCAGCGGAGCTGCTGTTGCAGGAAAAGGCGCCGCGCGACATTCCGGTCATGAGCGGCAAGCACGAATCCGATACGCCGGCCAGCATCCAGGACGATCTCCTGCGGCCGGAACTCAGGAAGATCAGCGATCCGGCTTCGCGCGACCGCGAACTCGTGTTCCTGTCGAACGGCCATTATTCGGTGATGCTGACGGCGACGGGCGCCGGTTATTCCCGCTGGAACAATCTTTCCGTTTCCCGTTGGAAGCCTGATCCGACCGAAGACCGCTGGGGCAGTTTCATCTTCCTGCGCGATACCGCCACTAATGAATGGTGGTCGGCGACATCGGAGCCGAAGGGCGTCGAAGGCGAAGAGATCAAGGTCGAATTCGCCGATGAGAAGGCGCAGTTCACCAAGATGGTCGGCGATCTCACAAGCGAGGTGGAGTGCATCGTCGCGACCGAGCATGATGCCGAGGCCCGCCGCGTCACCCTGCTCAACATGGGTACGGAAGACCGTTTCATCGAGGTCACCTCCTATCTCGAACCGGTGATCACCTTCGACGATACCGACAATGCGCATCCGGCATTCGCCCGCATGTTCGTCAAGACAGAGATCGGCAAGCGCGGCGACGTCATCCGCGCCGAACGCAGCAAGCGTGATCCGAACGAGCCGAACATCAGCATCGCACATCTGATCGTCGACAATGCCGGCGATACCCGCCATACCGAATTCGAGACCGACCGGCGCAAGTTCATCGGCCGTGGCCGCAGCCTTGCCGATGCGGCCGCCTTCGATCCGGGTGCAACGCTTTCCGGCAGCGACGGCTTCATGCTCGATGCGGTCATGTCACTGCGCCGCACCGTCCGCGTGCCGGCCGGCAAGAAGGTCAGCGTGATCTTCTGGACGATCGCTGCCCCAACCCGCGAGGAAGTCGACAAGGCGGTCAACCGCTATCGCCACCCCGACGCCTTCACCCACGAGCTCGTCCAAGCCTGGACGCGCACGCAGGTGCAGATGCGCCATGTCGGCGTCACCTCGCAGCAGGCGGCGGCCTTCCAGCATCTCGGACGCTACCTCGTCTATCCCGACATGCAGCTGCGCAAGGACGAGGCGACCGTCGAGGCCGGCCTGCAGTCGCAATCAGCGCTCTGGCCGCTGGCAATCTCCGGCGACTTCCCGATCTTCACGCTGCGCATTAACGACGACATGGATCTCGATATCGCCCGCGAGGCGCTGCTGGCGCAGGAATATCTGCGCTCGCGCGGCGTCACCGCCGATCTCGTCATCATGAATGAGCGCGCTTCGTCCTATGCGCAGGACATGCAGCACGCGCTCGACGCCATGTGCGAAAACGTGCGCCGCATGGGCCAGGCCGACGGGTTGCGCCAGCATATCTTTGCGGTTCGCAAGGACCTGATGGAGGAAAGCACCTACCATGCGCTGATCGCGGCTTCTCGCGTCACGTTGCACACCAAAAACGGCAAGGTGGTCGACCAGATCAACCGCGCCGTCGCGCTGTTTGCACCCTCCAAGGAGGAGTTGCAGGAGATGGAACGGGTCGAGCGCAACAAGGCCCCCGTCAAGCGTGTTGCGCCGGTGCCGCCACCTGTCGTGCCCGCCGTCGTCATCGAGGAAGAAGGCGATCTCGACTTCTGGAACGGCATTGGCGGCTTTGCCCGCGACGGACGCGAATATGTCGTTCGGCTGCCTGGAGGTCATGCGACGCCGCAGCCCTGGATCAATGTCATTTCCAACGACAGCTTCGGCTTCCACGTGTCGGCCGAGGGCTCGGGCTTCACCTGGAGCGTCAATTCGCGCGACTATCAGCTGACCTCCTGGTCGAACGATGCAGTGGTCAACCGTTCGGGCGAGGCGTTCTATCTCACCGATCTGGACAGTGGTGCCGTCATGACGCCGTTCGCAGCGCTTTCCCGCCGGCCGGACATTCGTTTCGAAGCCCGCCACGGGCTCGGTTATTCCGTCTTCTCCAGCGTTCAGCACGATATCGCGCTGGAGCTGACGCAGACGATCGATCGCGAAAAGCCGGTGAAACTGCAGCGCCTGCGCCTGCGCAACACCGGTTCGACCAGCCGCAAGCTGCGTCTCTACGGTTATGTCGAATGGATCCTCGGCAGCAATCCGGGACGCACGGTGCCTTTCATCCTGTCGAGCCATGATGAGGAGACGGGGGCGCTGTTTGCCACCAATCCCTACAGCATCGATTTTTCCAACCGCACCGCCTTCTTCGCGGCGAGCGAGACGCTTTCGAGTTTCTCGGCAAGCCGGCGCGAATTCATCGGCAAGGCGGGAACGATCCAGGCACCGCAGGCCGTCATTTCCGCCGCCGCCCTTTCCGGCGCGACGGAACTCGATGGTGATCCGGCCGCGGCGCTTGCTATCGACATCGAGCTCGGCGCCGGCGAGGAGCGCGACTTCACCTTCTTCCTCGGCGATACCCCGACGGAAGAAGAAGCGCGGACTGTCATCGCCGATATCCGCAAGGCTTCGTTCGACGAGACCGTCGAGGCAAACCGCGCCTTCTGGCGGGATTTCACCGGCAGGCTGCAGATATCGACTCCGGATCGCGGGATGAACAATCTCGTCAACACCTGGCTGCCCTATCAGAGCCTCGGCTGCCGCATCATGGCCCGCACCGCCTTCTACCAGGCAAGCGGCGCCTTCGGCTTCCGCGACCAGCTGCAGGACACGCTGGCCTTCGTGCTGCACGAACCCTCGCTTGCCCGTCGGCAGATCCTGAATGCCGCTTCGCGGCAATTCCGTGAAGGCGATGTACAACATTGGTGGTTGCCGGGAACGGGTGCGGGCGTGCGCACGCTGATCTCGGACGACGTGGTCTGGCTCGCTTACGCGATCCATCACTATTGCAGCGTCACCGGCGACAAAAACGTCCTCGACGAGGAGATCGCTTTCCTGGAAGGGCCGGCACTGCTCGAAGGCCAGCACGACTCGTTCTACAAGCCGGAAATTTCCGAGGACAAGGCGAGCGTTTACGAACACGCGGCGCTGGCGCTCGATCTTGCCATCGCTCGCAAGGGGGCAAACGGCCTGCCGCTGTTCCTCGGCGGCGACTGGAACGACGGCATGAACCGCGTCGGCATCGGCGGGCGCGGCACCAGCGTCTGGCTCGGCTGGTTTCTGGCGGGCGCATTGCGCTCCTTCATTCCCTATGCTGAAGAGCGTGGCGACACGGCCCGCACGGAGCGCTGGGCGGCGCATCTTACCGAGCTCAAGAAGGCGCTCGAAACTGCGGCCTGGGACGGCGGCTACTATCGCCGCGGGACGTTCGACGACGGTGCACTGCTCGGCTCCAGGGAAAGTCCGGAATGCCGGATCGATTCGATCGCGCAGTCCTGGAGCGTGCTGTCGGGCGAGGGCGATCCGGCCCGCGCCGTCACGGCGATGGAGGCCGTGCTTGACCAGCTGGTCGACGAGGATGCCCGCATCATCCGGCTGTTCACGCCGCCTTTCGTCAATTCCGCCAGGGATCCCGGCTATATCAAGGCCTATCCGCCGGGTGTGCGTGAAAATGGCGGGCAATATACCCATGCGGCGACCTGGGTGGTGATGGCGCTGGCGGAGCTGAAGCGGGGCGATGATGCCTTCCGCTGCTTCCAGATCCTCAACCCGATCACCCATGCGCTCGACAAGGCTTCAGCGGAGCAATACCGCGTCGAACCCTATGTCGTGGCGGCCGATGTCTACGGAAACGAGCCCTATACGTCGCGCGGCGGCTGGACCTGGTATACCGGGTCTGCCGGCTGGCTCTACCGCGCCGCCGTCGAGGGCATCCTCGGCATCCGGCTGAAGGACGGCCGGCTCTATGTGCGCCCGTCGCTCCCGTCGGAATGGGACGGTTTTGCGGCAGAGGTGGAGCAAGGCGGCGGCAAATACCGCATTTCGGTCTCAAAAGCGTCCAATGACAGCGGCTACACTCTGTCGATCAACGGCTGCGAAGTCACCGATCCCGAAGAGGGATATCCGCTCGGATAACAGCGTTCTCCACGCTGAAAAACACGGCGATTCGCGATGGCCAAAAGGGAACCCTTTTGGCCATCGTCGCGTTTGCAAATCGGATAATAAGGAGAAACCCATGGCAAGCACGCCGACCCAAGCCATCGTCACGGGGCGCAGCTCCCTATCCGCAGCTGCGCCAGTGCGTGACACGAGGCTCGACGTCTTGCGCGGCGTGGCTCTGATCATGATCTTCATCAATCATGTTCCCGGACAGATCTTCGAATATGTGACGACGAAGAATTTCGGTTTCTCCGACGCCGCCGAGGCCTTCGTGCTGATCTCGGGCATTGCCGTCGGCCTTGCCTATGGGTCCCGCTTCCAGCCGGGCAACCGGCTCACGGTGGCGATCAAGGCGGCAAAGCGCGCCTTCACGCTCTATCTCGCCCATATGATCACCACCTTCATGACGCTGGCGCTGTTCATCTGCGGTGCCTGGCTGTTCCATCGGCCGGGGTTGCTGGTCGAGATCAATATCCTGGCGGTTCTGATGAACCTGAAGGAAGGCATTCCGGCGCTGCTGCTGCTCGGCCACCAGATCGGCTACAACAATATCCTGCCGATGTATGGCGCGCTGATGCTGATGGTGCCGATCATCCTGCTGTTGAATGCGCGCAGCCCGTGGCTGGCGCTCGGCGTATCGGCCGCGGTCTGGCTGCTTGCGGGCATCTACCAGGTGGCGCCGCACAACATGCTGATCGAGGACTACTGGTTCCTCAATCCGCTTTCCTGGCAGTTCCTGTTTTCGATCGGCATCGTCTCGATGCTGCATATCAAGCGCGGCGGCACGATCCCGCGGCATCCGCTGCTGCTTGCGGCCGCTGCCGGTTACGTCATGCTGTCTTTCATCTGGGTGACCGGCCATCTCTGGATCTGGGGCAATTCGCTGGCGGCACTCGGCCTGCCGACTGTTATCACCGGTTTCGACAAGACCTTCCTGTCGCTGCCGCGGTTGCTGCATGTGCTGGCGCTGACCTATCTCGTCATCAGCATCCCGGCGCTCTCGCGCATCCTGCGCCGTCCTGCGAACCATCCGCTGACGATCCTCGGCCGCCATTCGCTGAACATCTTCGTCGCCGGCACGATCCTCGCCATGATCGGCCAGGTGGTGCTCTACATCACCAACAAGGACCAGATGGTCGGTCCGCTCGTTGTGATTGCAGGGATCGCGATACAATTCGCCTATGCCTATTATCTTGAGCGCAAGCGCCAGCAGGGCAAGGTCAAGGGGAAACTTGTCGCCGACACCGCCACCATCCCCGTTCCCGTCCGCATTGGCGGGACGGCAAATGCCTATCGCCAGAACGATCGGAAATAAGGGCTTGGATTTTCCCGACATGAAGGAGCCGGTGGCCGATGGCCGCCGGCTCAATTTTTATGGACGAGGATGTTCACCAGCTTGCCGAAGGGATCGCGCACATAAAAGCGCCTGACGCCCCAAGGCTCGTCGGCCGGGCCGTACTCGATCGGGAGGCCTGAAGCTGACATCGCTTCGAAAGCGGCATCGAGATCGTCGACCTCGATCGAGAGGTCCGGCACCTCCGTTCCGGAACCGCCTTCACTGGCGATGCTGAGCTGAACGTTCATCGAGCGCGCGGCGCCGAACGTCGTAATCCAGCCGTGATCCATGATGACGTCAAGACCGAGGATATCCTGATAGAAGCGCCGGGCCAGGGCGATATCCGCTGCCTGGATATTGGCGACGATGCGCAGGACCTTCATGGGTTTTCTCCCTATGCTCCGTTGACTGGCGAAGGTTAGGGAAGATCGGCGGGGTGATCAATCGTGCGGATTGAGCGGAGATGTTGTGCCGTGCGGTACCCCCTCTGCCCTGCCGGGCATCTCCCCCACAAGTGTAAAGCCCGGATACATACCTGACAGATGTTCGGAGACATGCCTGACACCTCCGCGATGACTTGTCGAAAGGTCGGCATGGTTTGGCGGG